>CALIZH010000066.1 GCA_938028585.1 uncultured Actinomyces sp.
GGCGGGTGCAGTTGCGTCCACGTCGTACATGCGCGCGGTTGCGGGCAAGGTCGGGACGATGGGATGTTCGGGCTTTGCTTGGCTCATCTGGACGCTCCCTTGGGAACCGCGATTGCTGTGAGGAAGGGTTGGGACATTCGCAGGGGTGTCCTGCTGGGGTGAATGAGACGATGCCGCAGGGTGGCCCTCGCCGTCGGGATGAACAACATCATCGAAGCTTGGCACCGAAAGGTCAACAGAAAGCGGAACCCAATGTGGCGTTCCTTCACGGGGAGTGTGCTGATCCTCGGTAGCCATGGTTTCCTCCTGAGGGGACGGTGCCACACCATTATGAACGCTTTGTGGTTCAGGTGTAGGCTGCGCGGCCGAAAGCAGGTCACATACCGCGATCGGAAGGTGTAAACGCTTGAGCAGGGGACGAATACTGGTTGAAGATTCTTGAGGATTGATCACACGCATTGCGATCATGTACACGATGGTGACGATGATGGCCACCACGCCGAACTTCACGCCTGAAAGCAGCCAGCGCAGGATCTTCGAGGACAGGGTCGTGTAGATACCCATGAGCCAAAGAGCGCCAAAACCGATACCGCCGGCAATGACCGCACACGCGACGTAGGTGAGGTAGGAGCGCGTGATTTCCGAGGAATTCACGTAGCTGTTGCGCTGTCCGACCCAGCGCATCGCAATCAAACCCTGAACGATTCGGCAGACGGTTTCGCCAAGAGCCGCGCCGATCACCCACCAGCGCACGCCGGTTGCGAAGTAGATCGACCAACCGACAATGATCTGCAAGATCGTCGGAACAATGCCCATCAGGAAGACGGGCTTGGCATCCTCGTAGGCGAAGAAGACGCGCTGGCTCATCAAAACGATGCCCGTTGAGGCCACACCGGGCATGAGGGAGACCAGGATCAACGCGTAGGAAGAAATCAGTTCGGGGCGGGCAGTGTTTGTAACAACAAGCTGCATCATGGGAGCCGCGCCCGCCATGAAGATCGCGGCGGCAAGAACCGTCAGTGAGGTAATCAGGCGAATACCTGTGTGGTAGTGCTCGGCAACTTCTTGGTCATTGTCGTCGGCAACCGCGTAGTTCAATCGCGTAAAGATCGCGGTTGCAAGAGAAACAGTGATGACCGACTGCGGCAGCATGAAGATTAAGAAGGCTGCCGAATATCCCGCCAGGCCCGCGATGGGCATGGGGTTCTGGTTCAGGTAGTTATCCGCAATTGAAGCGATCGCGTTCGTCGAAAGAACACCAACCTGAGACACACCCAAGGTTGCAAAGGTCCAACCCGCAACCTTTGAGGCAGAACCAAAAGATGTTCCGCGGAAGTGGAAATCAGGCTTGAAGGAGACTCCCGCGCGACGCATAGGAATGAAGAGCACCAGAGCCTGGCAGACCACGCCCAAAGTGGTTGTGATCGACAGCAGCCAGAACTGGGGGGATGTGAAGTCAGAAATTGCGAAATCTTCGTGGGCACCCCACAGAATGAGGAAAGCTACCAGACCCGCGATGGCAATGATGTTGTTGAGCACTGGCGCCCACATGTAGGGACCGAAGACACCGCGGGCATTGAGCAGCTCGCCCAAGAGGTTGTACAGGCCGTAGAAGAAAATCTGCGGGAGACACAAGAATGCGAAAGCAACGGCAAGTGAGCGAATGTCTTGGCTGTATCCCGGTGCCATGATGACGATGAGCACCGGTGCCAAGAGCGTTGAAATGAAGGCGACCAGGAACAGAATCGTTCCGGCCAGAGTAATCAGTCGGTTGATGTAGACCTGACCCTCGTCGCGTTTGAGTGCGCGCACGATCTGGGGAACCAGGACCGCATCGAAAACGCCCGATGCCAGCAGGTTGAAGATTGTGTTGGGAAGAGTATTAGCCGTTTGGAAAGCCGCGGAGACCGCGCCACCGGCAGAACCCAGGGCCGCCAAGAGCATAGCGGCTTTAATGAAGCCAAGGACTCGGGAAACCATTGTTCCCGAGGCCATCAGTACGCTGGCTCGAAGAAGTGAGCCGTTGCGGGCCTGGCTTTCACTCATTCTGATCCTCTACATCTGGTTTGGGTGAATCCGAGCTTTCCGGATGATCCGGGTGACGCGGGGGACGTCCTGCTTGAACAAAACCGCCGCTGGAAAGTGGGACATTCACTGTGCCCTTTTCGACGCCGCCCATACCGGGAAGATGCGAAGACTCTTCGGTCTGCGAGGACTTCAAACGACGTCGAATGGTCCGAATGATGCCACCAAGGAAGGCAATTCCGACAATGACGGTCACGACCGCAGTAGCTGCGTCTTCCCATCCCGCGCGCATTCGCACTAGGACTTTCTGGGAATCATCAAGAACAGCCCCGCTGGGCGTTGACACCTTATAGGTCACGCGAATATCGCCCGAACCAATTGCTGTGACTGGAACATCCACATTCGAGGAGGAATTCGCGGGGATCGTGGCCGTTCCCGTGCTGGTCACGCGCAGGCGTGGGTCGCTGGGAAGCAAAGTCACTTCGACATTGACTGGCCATGGAAGTGAGTTACGCACGCGCACGGGGAAATTCGCGCTCTTGTTAATCAGATTGACGGCGTTCGAGGATTCAACTGAGACGGAGGACCTGAATGCATCAAGTGCCTGCGTATTCGCAGTGATCGTTTGGCTTTGCTGGTCACCCGCATTCGCTTGGAGCGCGCTGGCTACGGTCGAATTCAATTGAAGACGCGCAGCATCAACATTCGCTGTGGCATCGGCCAAAGGAAGAGCGTTTGAATATGCTGCGCTCAATCCTGCCGTTTGCGAGCGCAGTTCGTCAGAAAAATGAGCATCCTCGACGGGGTTACGTTCAATATCGGTGGCCTCGGAATCCACGAGTTCACTGAAACTGGTCCCCTTGACCCAGCGGTTATCAAGGATCGCACGAACGCGTTCAATACGATTCTCATCCAGCGAGGACCCGCGCTGAAGCGGAACAAATAAGGTACGTGAGAAGTTTGGGCGCTCGCGGGTGATCATCGCAGTCAAAGCTGTCAGGAATTGCTGAGTATCCAGCTCATCATCAACGCTTTGCGCATCCCACGACAAAAGCTCACTCAGATTGTCGATTGAGGCAAGAGCAGTAACCGTGTCTCCAGACTGAGCAGTGTCACCTGTGTGGGTCTGGCCGTCGGACGAAAGCTGGACCTTGGCCATCGAGGTGAAGTTCTGCTCTGAGCTTGGCGCTAGTTGCCCGGGAGGAGCAATCACAGTCGAGGCGTATTTGCTGTTGAGCGCTTGGGTACCCCAGCTTTGCGAGGCAGGCCAGGAAACATTTGAGATCAGTGTCGGCCCGGTGTTGTCATTATCTGACGAGGCCGAGCTTGAGTTCGGCGAGGGAGTGGCGCTGGGTGATTGCGAACTTTCGCTTGAGGGAGTTGCGCTTGAGGACGAAGAAGCAGAGCTCGTGGGAGAAGTAGACGCATTTGAACGCGAGGAAGGCAGGAGAGCCTTGACCTTGCTGACGGAGGTTGGAACCGAGGCGCGCGATGAGGTCAGGTAGTCCATGACCGCGTCATTGTTGAGTGTGGTTGCCAAGGAGAGGTCAGCGTCGTGGCTGGGCAGAGCAACCAATTCTTTCGTGCGCTCAAAGAAAGTTTGGAGAAAGGCCGCGCGAGTATTGCGATCTGCCGTGATCTCAGCCTCGGAACGCGCAGTGGGCGAGGAAGACGCACTGGGCGAAGCGGAGGCGGTGGCCTCGGAAGAAGAGGAAGTCGAAGGAGAAGTGGCCGAGGAGGATACGGAGGGGAAAGCGCGAGTTGAACTTTGGTCTTCGGGGACCATCAGTTCGCGTACTAAAGTATCTGAATCGGTCGCGAAGGTAACACCGGTCATCGATGCCGCGGACAGGATCGAATAGGAGTCGGTAGGAGTTTGCGGCGTTGATTCGGTCCACGGGAGCAGGACATTTGCGCGAGTGGGTTCAAGGGAATAACCCGAATCCCACACGAGGATTGAGCGATCCGACCCGCGAGTTTCATCGCCTTCAACAACGATGGTGATTCCACGCGGTCCCCACTCGAAATCTGATCCGAAGGGAAGAGATTCAAATGGGATTGTGATGTGGAAGGTCTGCTCGGTGTGAGGAGCAATCGTTGCCTCGAGGGTCCCCGCGTGAACGCGCCGACCCTGCCAGCTCTGGCCTGAAAGGTACGAGGAAAGCTCCGGTGCGGTCACGGGTGAATAGGTCTGGACGTAGGCATCCAGCGATGGGTTCGTGACGGGCTTATCTGAAAGGTTTCGGACCACACCCGATACCTGCAGGTTGTGCTGCGAGGTAATGACCCGCGGTTCCAGCCTGTTGATTCGTACGTCAATTCCCGAGGCCTGACCCGCGTCCCCCAATATCTGCGGTCGCGTTGTTGATTGGGGCGCGAGCGTGGAAGGAGAGGTGGAGCCCAGAGAAGTCGAGGTCTGTGCCCCCTGGGTTCCCTGAGCGTGCGTGGGCAGTGCGTGAGCGCTCGCGGGGGTGGTCCCCAGGAGCAGTGCGCTCAGAGGCAAAAGAGTCAGTGCGTATCGAGCTGCTGGCGGCTTGATCATGATGCATCCCGGTAGAGCAAGTCCAAAGCGATACCGACAATGCGCCTTTCATTGGGATAGGCCAGCTCATGGGTGAGGTCGCGCAAGGGAACCCACGCGGCGTCTTCGGCCTCGTGATCAGGGTCGCCCTTGACGGTGATGGAGCCTGAGATGTAGCCCATTAAGTAGTGGTGAACGACCTTGTGAATCCGTCGATCTGCACCTGAGAACCAATAGTCGATTGAGGCCAGGTGACGAATAATTCGCCCGTGGATTCCGGTTTCTTCGGCTACTTCGCGCAGAGCGGCTTCCTCGGGAGACTCGCGGCCTTCAAGATGTCCCTTTGGGAGGCACCATTCGATCTTCCCCGACCGATTACGGCGAGCAATGATTGCCGCATAGGGCTGGCCATCGCGAACATCGACAACGATGCCGCCCGCGGAGGTTTCGGAAGAAACGGGAAGGAAATGGGGTGTCGGCTGGACCGTGCGCAAAGAAGGATTGCGACGCGGAGGCCGGGGCACTCCGGGTCGTAAGGCTTCAGAAGGCACAGTCATACCTCCACTTTAGGCGGGATTGGGGCTCTTGGTCAGGTCGCACCATCGGTCAAGTGGGAATTACCGCAATTTTCGTGTGTCAGAAGGTCAATTGGTGCCACCTTCGGCGCATGTCAACCGAAGACGAGGCCGTGGTGCGGATGCATCAAAGATGCGGAAATCATGGCATGCTGGAGGGGATGAGTACACAACTTTCGCGAACGATGGGTCAATCCCGCTCACACGCCCCCCTTCCCAGCGGTCTAGGCGAGGGCGATCTGGGTCTATTAATGGCTCAGGCACAGCAGGCTTTTTCCCACCTTCCCAAGGAAATCCTCGAGCTCGGTAAAATTTTTGCCGAAGCTGGAGAGGAAATCAGCCTGGTCGGTGGACCGGTTCGCGATGCCTTCTTGGGACTGACTCCCCACGATTTTGATTGCACAACTTCTGCACGTCCAGAGAAAACTGAGAAACTACTGGCGCAGTGGGGGAATGCAACCTGGGATATTGGCCGCGAGTTCGGGACCATTGGTGGTCGCCGTGGAAAGCTGGTCGTTGAAGTTACGACCTATCGCACGGATTCGTATGAGGTTGGTTCGCGCAAGCCTGAGGTCGAGTATGGCGACACCTTGGAAGGCGATCTGACGCGGCGCGATTTCACCGTCAATGCGATGGCCATACGATTGCCTCAGATGGCTCTGGTTGATCCCCACGATGGCCTTGGTGATTTAGCTTCGGGACGTCTACGCACCCCCGTTAGTGCACTGCAGTCCTTTGATGACGATCCGCTGCGGATCATGCGTGCGGCCCGCTTCAGCGCCCAGCTGGGTATTGATGTTGATGAAGACGTCATGAACGCCATGGAATCAATGGCCGAACGCCTTGAGATCGTTTCAGCTGAACGTATCCGCGCTGAACTTGAACGACTCGTTATTTCGCCGTGGCCCAGGCGCGGTTTGGAATTGATGGTCCACACCGGGGTTGCAGATATCGTCCTTCCGGAGCTGTCTGCTCTGGTATCGACCGTTGATGAGCACCAACGTCACAAAGATGTTTACCAACATACGCTGACCGTTTTGGATCAAGCGATCGATTTGGAAACCGATGCTGACGGTCCTGTCCCCGGTCCAGATTTCATTTTGCGTTTCGCGGCGCTCATGCACGATGTCGGCAAGCCGGCCACGCGTCGCTTCGAATCCAATGGCACCGTGTCATTCCACCACCATGAGTTAGTGGGAGCGAAGCTCACGCGTAAGCGGATGAAGGCCCTGCGTTTTGATAAGGCAACGATCGATGCCGTTTCAGAACTGGTTGCCCTCCACCTACGTTTCCATGGCTATGGGGAAGCGAAATGGACGGATTCGGCCGTTCGCCGCTACGTCGCCGATGCGGGAGAGCTTCTTGAGCGCCTGCATCGCCTGACGCGCGCTGATTGCACAACGCGGAATAAGCGCAAGGCTGCCTACCTGTCTGCTGCCTATGACGACCTGGAAGAGCGTATTGCTGCTCTTCGCGCCCAAGAAGAACTCGACGCTATTCGCCCCGATCTCGATGGCGATCAGATCATGGAAATTCTTGGTCTGCGTCCTTCGAAGGCCGTGAAGATGGCCCGCGATTATCTTCTGGATCTTCGAATGGAACAGGGTCCTTTGGGAGAAGAAGCGGCGCGCGAAGCACTCCTTGCGTGGTGGGCATCGGATGAAGTTCGAGAGATCGCCGCGGAGTATCAAGCGCAGCAGGAACGCTGGGAAGCAAAGGCCGCCGAAAAGAAGGCGCGCAAGCGTCGTTCTGCCAGCGAAAACTAAGCCGATCCGGAGCTTGCTTTAGGCAATATGCACGCTTTCTGCGTAGGCTAGTCACGATCACCTATGCTGAAAGGCTGGTTTTTCGTGGCACCTTCTAACGCAAACGACGACCGCGGACGTCGACCTCTTCCCTCGCGGGCCGAGGCCACTCGACGTCGGCTCGCAGAGCAGGCCCGTCGCGATGGAGAGGGAACGATTCCTAAGACTTCCGCATCCTCGACACCCTCCGCACCCAAGCGGACTTCCGCAGCTGCACGGGTCTCAGGCGGGGCCTCGGCGCGCACAGGAAGCAGCAGCGAGGGTCGACGCACAAGCACCCAAGGCGCTAGCTCCTCGTCGGCAAGTAGTGCGCGTAAGCGTCCAACTCGCCCGCAAAGCGATCGCGAGGCCTCGGCAGCAGCAAGCCGCGCGCGTGCAAAGAAGGGCCCAGCTAAGGGCGCTAAGGCAAATAAGGGGAAGAAGAAGCGGAGCCTGGGTGCACGTATCGGCCGCGGAATCCTCTTTACTTTCCTTGGGCTGATCATCGCGGGGCTGGGGACCTTCTTGGTTGCCTATGCCGCGTTGACGGTTCCCCAGGCTGATCAGGTTGCGCTCGCGCAGACCACGACTGTCTACTACGCCGATGGCACCACCGAAATGGGCCGGATGTCGCAGGTCAATAGGAAGATCATTGATTCATCGACTCTTCCGGACTATGTTGCGCATGCCGTTGTTGCCTCGGAAGACCGGACTTTCTACACGAACTCTGGCGTAGATCTTAAGGGTATTGGACGCGCACTGATCAACAATATTAGGGGCGGGGCACGCCAGGGTGCATCGACCCTGACTCAGCAATATGTTGAGCGCTACTACGTTGGGGAAACAACCGGTTATGTGGGTAAGGCCAAGGAAGCAATTCTTGCCCTCAAGATCAACCGCGAACAGTCCAAAGACCAGATCATCGGCAACTACCTCAACACCATTTACTTCGGGCGTGGAGCCTACGGAATTGAGGCCGCATCCCAGGCTTACTTCGGTCACGAAGCAAAGGACCTGACCCTTTCCGAGGCCGCAATGATTGCCGGCATCATCCCTGCCCCTTCCGCGTGGGACCCGGCGGTTGATGAAGAGAAAGCGCGCTCGCGGTGGACTCGTGTCATCAATCTGATGGTCGAAGACGGCTGGATTTCACAGGCCGATGCGAACGCGGCTGAATTCCCCAAGACCATTGATCCCGATACTTTGGGCGGGCCGACAATGGAAGGGCCGACCGGTTACCTTATGGAGCAGATCCGTACGGAACTTGCCCAAGAGGGTGGTTTCACAGCCGATCAGCTGGCAACCGGTGGATACCGAATCATTTCCACAATTGATAAGGAGAAGCAGGATCAGGCGGTTGAGGCTGCCGAGTACATGTACACGGTGCGTGGGTGGAATGAAGACTCCATGCACGTGGCTTTGACGTCATTGGATCCCGCTACCGGTGAAATCGTTGCCGAATACGGCGGCAAGGACTACCTCAAGCGCCAGCAAAATGGCGCAACGCAGGACATCATGGCTGCTGGTTCGACCTTTAAGCCCTTCGCCTTGATTGCTCATGCCGAACAGGGCGGGTCGATCTACGACACCTACGACGGTTCCTCGCCGAAGACCTTCAGTGGATTGGCACGTCCGGTGAGTAATGACTCGGGTGTGTCCTGGGGTCGACAGAACCTGATCAATGCAACGAAGAATTCGATTAATACGGTTTTCGTTGGGCTCAACCAGGAAGTTGGATCCGCAACGACCAAGCAGGTCGCTGTTGAGCTGGGCATCCCCGAAGACACTAACGGCTTGGATGACTCCCTGCTGAATGTTCTGGGCTTCGCGGCGCCTCACAATATCGATCTGGCTCACGCGTATTCGACCATCGCTTCTGGCGGTCAGCGAACCACCCCGCACATCGTCCGCGAGGTTCAAAACTCTGATGGTTCGAAGGTTTTCCAGACCACCGTGAACCCGAAGCAAGTTTTCGATACGAAGACCATGTCAACGGTCCTTCCGGCGCTGCAGGCGGTGACCGCTTCGGGTGGTACAGCCGAGGCCGCCGCAGTTCTCAAGCAGGATAGCGGCGGAAAGACGGGTACCTCGGAAGAGCAGAAGACCGCACAGTTCGTTGGTTTTACCCCGAGCTTGGTCACTGCCGTTAGCATGTACCAGCTCGATGAGAATGGTAGCCCCGTATCGCTGACAAATATTGGCGGTTTGGGCCAATTCCACGGCGGTGACTGGCCGGTAACCGTGTGGGTGCGCTACATGAAGGCAGTGAGCGCAAACGATACGAAGCTCCACTTCGACTGGTATAAGCGTCAAACCGCGACTCCGGTGAATCCTGCACCGGTCGCGACGACCACCCCCACTCCAACTGAGGAAACACCAACGCCTACTCCCGAGGCGACCCAAGAAACCCCTGGAGCTGAGGTTCGGCCAACCGTTACTCCTTCTGCCCAAAACAACGGCGGAAATGGTGGCAATGGTGGAAACGGCGGCGGTTCTAACGGCGGGGGCTCATCGAACGGTGGTGGCGGACGCCCCGGTGGCGGTGGCGGTCCGGAGTAAAGCCTATTCGGGTATAACAAAAGCCGGGGCAATCCCTTTCGGGATGCCCCGGCTTTTGCATAAGCCTTGTCAGACTGTCACTTCACGGCCAGAACGCGAACCTTGAGGTTTGCGCGAACATCGGCGTGGAGGTTGACCGTCACGGTGTGGTCACCGGTGGTCTTGATCGGGTCGGTGATGATCACGCGACGACGATCGATGGTCTGGTTCAGCTGTTCCTTCACTGCGTCAGCGATCTGAGCGGCAGAGACGGAACCGAAGAGGCGTCCGTGTGCACCGACCTTGCTGTTCACGGTAACAACCGCGGCCTGCAGGGCGTCGCGCACGAGGCGTGCATCGTCGACGGAAGCGATCTCACGACGGCGGCGAGCTGCTGCCATCTGATCGATCTGTGCCTGTGCACCCTTGGTCCACTTGGTGGCGAAGCCACGGGGAACCAGGTAGTTACGGGCGTATCCAGACTTGACCTCGACGACATCGCCTGCGGAACCGAGACGTTCCACATCGTGGGTGAGGATGAGCTTGGTAGTTGCCATTTTTCAGTCCTTCCCTTCGAATCAGCGGCCGGTAGAGGTGTAGGGCAGCAGAGCCATCTCACGCGCATTCTTGATGGCGCGAGCAATGCGACGCTGCTCCTGGACGGAGACACCGGTGACGCGGCGAGCGCGGATCTTGCCACGGTCCGAGATGAACTTACGCAGCAGAGCGGTGTCCTTGTAGTCGATCGATTCGATCTTGGCCGACTTCAGCGGGTTGGCCTTCTTCTTAATGGGCTTATTGCGAAGTTGAGGCTTCGCCATGATGTTCTCCTTGATGATCTGAGCGAGTGAACGCTCCCAAGCATGTGTTCAGCGTGTGTCAGCGCGATGCTGACGAAGCGCTATTTAGAAGGGCGGATCTTCGGCGAAAGAGGTCGCAGCACCGGAATCGGATGTGCGCCACGGATCGTCTTGAGAGCCGCCGGCGGGTGCGCCATAGCTGGCCTGGCCCTGTGAGTAACCACCTTGGTTTCCGTAGCCCTGCTGCTGTCCGTAGCCGCCACCCTGGGAGTAGCCTCCCTGGGGTGCTCCGCCTTGCGAGGCCGGGCCGCCCGTGCGGGTGACCTGTGCCTTTGCGCGGCGCAGTGAGGGGCCGACCTCGTCGACTTGAAGTTCGACGACGGTACGACGTTCGCCCTCGCGGGTTTCGAAAGAGCGCTGCACGAGGCGACCGGTGACAATGACGCGCATTCCCTTACGCAGGGATTCGCCGACATTTTCAGCCATTTCGCGCCAAACAGAGCAGCGCATGAACAGGGTTTCCCCGTCCTTCCATTCGCCGCTTTGACGGTCGAAGGAACGCGGGGTAGATGCCACCGTGAAGTCGGCGACGGGTGCTCCGCTCTGCGTCCAACGCAGTTCCGGATCATTGGTCAAATTGCCAATGATCGTAATGACGGTTTCTCCAGCCATTGGATCTCCTTGGTGGGCTGTATGAGGTGATTGCTCAGGCGAGCAAAGGTCAGTGGGCGTCCGGACGCAGGAGCTTCGTGCGCAGGATGGACTCGTTCAGAGTCATCAAGCGGTTGATTTCCAGCGCAATTTCGGGGGTGGTCGTCATGTTGATGACGACGTAGATGCCCTCGGAACGCTTGAGAATGTCGTAGGCAAGACGACGCTTGCCCCAGATGTCGACCTTTTCGACGGAGCCGCCGTTAGCGGTGACCTGCTCGAGGTACTTCTCCATCTGCGGGGCGACGGTGCGCTCGTCGATCGAAGGATCGAGGATCACCATCAGTTCGTATTCACGCACGTTGATACCCACCTCCTGTGGTCTTCGCGGTCACGGTATTTCCGTGACAGGAGGGTCATGCGTTGCAATTACCGGAGTTTCACCGGCTTTTGCACACGGACACATGGGTGTCCATGGGACTCATTTCTCACCCGGGTGGGTAGAAACAGTCCAGCGTCAAAGTCTAGCGTTTTTTCAGTTTTCTGTCACTACCTGTCACCTAGTTCAAAGCGTGATTTATTCGGCGCTTTGGGCACCGGCCGCGTGGCGAGGAATCAGCGCATGTTTGGGCGAGAACCAGGTGATCCACGAATTGGTAAGCGCGCGCGTAAGCATGTACAAACCGGTGACCAAACCGATGAGCACTGCAACTGCCTGAGTTTCTGTAAGGGCGGGGCGCGCAACCGAGAACAGCCACAGTGCCGGAAGCAGGATCGCCAGGTTGAGGAATGCGGCCTTTGCCAGCGATGCTCCGCGTCCGGCTCCAATCAGGACGCCATCAAGCAAGAAGGCGTGAGATTGAGCGGGGAAGAAGACTGCGTTGACGATCACCGCGGGGATTGCCATGTTTCGCACCACGGCCTCGGAAACGAAGAAGGAAGGGATCCAGGGGGACAGGGCAGCGGTCAATGCGCCGATGATGATCCCCGCAAAAATTCCCCACCACGAGAGGGTGCGAAGCAGAGTGCGCAGCTGTGAGCGATCGCCCGAACCGATAGCGAAACCGACCAGGGTTTGCGAGGCGATCGCAAGGGAATCGAGAAGGAAAAGTGGGATTTGCCAGGCGGACATGACAACTTGGTAGGCAGCCAGGCCATTCACGCTAATTGCCGTCGCGCTCCAGATCGAGGTGAGGAAGGCTAGGCGAATTGCGACCGAACGTGCCAAGAGGGGGCCTCCGACACGCGCGGATTGGCGGATTCCCGTGAGTGAGGGTCGCAAGGAGACTCCCAAGGTGTGCGCCGGTCGGGCAAGGATAATGACCAAGCTGATCGCCATGATTGTTGAGACAATCGAGGTTCCAATACCGCTACCGACAATCCCCAGGTTGATCCCGTAGATGAGGAAGGCGTTGAGGCCAATGTTCAGCGCTGCGCCCGCTCCAGCCGCGATGAGCGGAGTGGTGGTGTCCTTCATTCCGCGCAGGACACCCGTGGCCGCCATGGTGATCAACGAGGCCGCAAGTCCGGGTAGGGATGCGTAGAGGAAGGATTGGGCGTAGGGCATGATTTCGGGTGCTGCGCCCAATGCGTGAAGCAGCGGAATTCCACAGAGTGCCAAGAGAAGAGCCAAGGAAACACCGATGATGGCTGCGAGCCACATGGCGTGTACTCCCAGTTCGCGTGCCCTGCGTTCGTTTCCGGCTCCCATTGCTTGGGCAGTTTCGGCGGTGGTCGAGTAGGCCAGGAAGATCGACATTCCGTAGACGGTGTTGATGATGATCATGGCCAGGGACATGCCGGCGATTTTCTCTGCACCCAAGTGTCCGACCATCGCGGAGTCAATGGTGAGGAAGAGCGGTTGGGCGATTGTTGCGCCCAGGGTTGGGATGGCGAGTGCCAGGATTTGTCTGGTGAGGCTTGGTTTTTTCGTCACCACGGGGGTGCTGTCACCTGTCTTTTCTGAAGGAAGGCTGGGAATGGGATCGGATGCTTCAGTAAGTGTCTGTCTATCCACTGACGTGGATCCATCTGTGGATAGAGCCTGTTCAGAGTGCTCATTTTCAGTTGATGTCGATTCATCTTGGATAGAAAAATATGACGCGCGTAAACCTTCAATCTCCGCTTGAGGCTTATGTTTGCGCTGGTCATCGTTATCCACTGATTCTCGCTCCACTTTTTATCCACAGTCTGTGTACACATCTGTGGAAAGATCTTACTCGGAAAATGGCGTGATTCTAGGGAAACTCAAAACTGAGGATAGCCTGAGAGAGGGCTTGGGAAATACCTGTTATCCACACCTTTCCACAGGACATGTGGATGACACGCGGCCATATCCACAAGATATCCACACGTCATCCACATTCGTGTTGAACTTGAGGGTGGCACGCTTCCTCACTTGGCAGTACTCTCGCGTGTACGCGCTTTACGTCGGTAGCTCGAATCGACGCGGCAGGCTAATCCCGTCCACATGCACAAATTCGCCTAGGAGAGCCCTTAATGGCATCGGAAGATTTTGATCGCACCCCACCTCAGGACATCGACGCTGAGATGTCCGTCTTGGGGTCCATGATGCTCTCCAAGGAAGCTATTGCCGATGTCACCGAAGAAATTCGAGGGACGGATTACTACAAACCTGCTCACGAAATCATCCACAACACGATCATTGATCTGATGGGGCGCGGAGAACCCGCAGATGCCGTGACGGTGGTCGGTGAACTGCAAAGGCAGGGCGACCTGTCCAGGGTAGGCGGGGCCTCGTATATCCATTCGATTATTGCCGCAGTTCCCACCGCGGCAAACGCCGGCTACTACGCGCGAATTGTCAAGGAGCGCGCGATCTTGCGTCGACTGGTGACCGCGGGAACGCGAGTTGTCCAGCTGGGTTACGCAGATGCCGGTGGCGATGTTGATGAGATTGTTGACCAGGCACAGGCCGAGATCTTTGCAGTTGCCGAACGACAGTCGCAAACTGACTACGTGTCGATGGCAGAGATGTCAGAGAACATTTTGGGCGAACTGGAGCAGATTGAACTCAATCAGGGCAAGCTCGCCGGTGTGCCCACGGGATTCGTTGACCTTGATCGAATGACCGGTGGTCTGCGAGGCGGGCAGATGATCATCGTCGCAGCCCGTCCCGCAATGGGTAAGTCGACTTTGGCTCTGGACTTTTGCCGTTCGGCCTCGATCAAACACGGAATTACCTCGGTCATCTTCTCTCTGGAAATGTCGCAAAACGATATTGCGATGCGCATGCTTTCCGCTGAGTCTTCCGTGTTTATGAGCAAGATGATGAAGGGTGAAATGACCGAGCGTGACTGGCGCAAGGTCTCTGAAACAACCGGCAAGATTTCCGAAGCCCCGATTTTTGTTGATGACTCGGCGAATGTCACCATGACGGAAATTCGTTCAAAGTGTCACCGCCTCAAGCAACAGCACAATCTGGGCCTTGTCGTTGTCGACTACCTGCAGTTGATGACGACGGGTAAGCAGGTTGAATCTCGACAGCAGGAAGTCTCAGTTCTGTCGCGAAACCTCAAGCTTCTTGCGAAGGACCTGGATATTCCGGTTGTTGCTGTCGCCCAGCTGAACCGTGGTCCCGAAGCGCGAACCGACAAGAAGCCGATGATGAGTGACCTGCGTGAATCCGGTTCGCTGGAACAGGACGCGGATATCATCATGCTCTTGCATCGTCCCGAATACTACAATTCTGAAGATCGTCCGGGTGAAGCCGATATTATTTTGGCCAAGCATCGTAACGGTGAAACGGGAACTATTCGCGTGCTTTTCCAGGGGCACATGGCACGCTTTGCGAACTTTACTTCGCGCGAAGAACCTGTGTAGTTTGAAGAGTCAGGAGGGATATGTACGACTTAAACGCTTTCACGCCTGCACAAGCGGCTGATCCCTCTTTACCTGCCGAACTGATTGCGCAACTTGCCGCCGCACGCCCTGACCTGCATGCCGTGCTCTTGGAAAACCCCAGCATGTACCCGCAGCTGCGCCAGTGGATTATTGATACGAATGCTCAGCGCGAGCCCCAGTTCGTCTACGGCTCGGGAGTTGCCGCGCCAAGTGGAGTATTTCCCTCGCAGCCTCAAGCTGACTACTTCCCAGTCCCCGGAAGCGGCCCTGCGCCGCAGACTCAGGTCTTGCCGCAGAGTGAGGCACCGGTCCCAGGACAGTACGCCTCGGCGCAGGTTCAGGCGCCGGCCTCGGCAGTGGGGGAAGCGGTGGACTGGAGCTGGGCACAACCGCGCCAAAGCGGGCCACTTCAAGACCTCGAGGCCTTTGCGAATGGCAAGCGCGTGCGCGAACCCGGACAGGGAAGGGGTGGCTCCGCTCTTGCGTGGGGAATTGGGGCGTTTATTGCGCTCTGCGCGGGTGTGATCGCTATTGTTTGGAGCGGCGTACTTTAAGCAGACCGTCCACGCTGAGCAAAGCCAGTGCAACCCAGACGATGCCGGTTGCAATCCAGCGCGTGGGCTCCATGTGCTCGTGGAAAATGCAGACGCCGATGATCAGCTGAATGCTGGGCGAGATGTACTGCAAGAAGCCTAAAAGGCCAAGAGGCAGGCCCTGGGAGGCTTTGGCGAAAGTGAGCAGCGGGATAACGGTAAGGATTCCCGAACCAATCAGAAGAGCCAGGTGAAGCTGCCACGACATGGCTCCGTCTCCCGAGCGAGCAAGCGCATGGAAAGAAGTTGCTTGGTGCGCGGCAAGGTAGATGTAGTAACCCAGAAGAATTGGGATGACCACGGCAGTTTCGATCGTCATTCCATCAAGGGGACGGACCTTGAGTGCGACCTGCTTCTTCACAAGGGAATACAGGCCAAATGATGCGGGTAAGGCCAGCGAGATCCACGGCAGGCGCCCAAGGCCGACAATAATGACCGCAACAGCGATCACACCCAAAACTAATGCGACTCCCTGAAGACGTGAGATCTTTTCGCGCAGGACGATCATGCCCAGGGCAACGGTCAATAGGGGGTTGATGTAATAGCCAAGTGCGGCATCGGTCGTGTGGCCGATGAGGATCGCGTAAATATAGGTCGTCCAGTTGATGACGACAAGGAATCCCGCTGCGACCAGAGGCCATGTGATCGAGGGGTCGTGGACAATGCGCCACACTCGCGGCAGTGAGCGGGTCAAAGTCAAGGCGATGAAGCACGCAATGAAGGCCCACAGTGCGCGGTGGACGATGATTTCAAGGGAACCTGCGGGATCAAGCAGGTGGAAATAGAGCGGGAAGAAACCCCATAAGACATGGGTACCAATACCTAGTGCAAGGTACTTACCGAAGTGCTCGTGTCGTGTGGGATGTTCGCTGGCCATAAATGCAGGGTATCGGTTTGGGTAGGGAAGTGCCCGGTGGTGTGTGCGATTTTTGTGTGGGCTACCCTGATGGCGTGTTCATTCGCCCTGCCACTACTAATGATGTGGATTTCATCGAGTCTGCTTTTGATCATGCTCGGGAATTCATGCGGGCGAACGGTAACCCGACGCAGTGGCCCAGCGATTACCCCAACCGCAGTGACGCGCTCAGGGACATTGAAAGAGGCGAGTGCTTCCTTGTTTGTGATGAACAGGGGCCTTTGGCAGTGTTTAGTTTCGCTCGCGGGCCGGAAGAGGAGTATTCCCAGATTGATGGGGCCTGGCACTTCGATGATGAGTATGGCGTGATCCATCGCCTTGCCAGCGTCCGAGGCCGTGGGGTCACTCGCGTGGTCATGGACTTTTGCGCGGGACAAGTCCCGTATTTGCGCTGCGATACGCACCTTGATAACGGACCGATGCGTCGAGCGCTGGAGGCTTATGGCTTTGAGCCGTGCGGGATGATTTCGGTACGAGGCCAGTGCCCGCGAATCGCCTACGATGGGTTGTTTTCTCAAATATCGAAATAGTATCGAGTAATTACTTGCTGAATCAGCTTTCTTCGTTAGGCTGAGGTTGACCTCAACGACGGCGAGGAGGTGTGGTGGTGTCTGATTCGCAGTCCGCGCGTGGAGCACAAAGGCGGCGTGTGAAGTTTTTTTGGCGTGTGGTTGCGGTGCTTGTGTGCGCTGTTGTGGGTTTTTTTGTGTTTTCGTTTTATGCATTGTTGCATGATGATGGTTTGCCGTCGATGGATGGGCGTCTTCCTTTGGAGAAGCGTGTGTCGATTGAGGCGTTTCAGCGTGATGTGGAACCGCATATTCTCTCTGCCCGGCAGGCACTGTTTGAAGATACCGGTGGAGTACGCCCCTTCTCGGAGGGCAGCAGGGTAGAGCCCGGAGGAGAAAACGAGTGGGTTTTCTATAGCCAGAACACGGATGGAGCGAAACCATCTGTGGACGCAGTCTACGAGGTCATGCGTGAACATGTGGAACCTTATGGTTATGTTCTTGCTTTGGATAAGACTTACAAAGATGGTTCACGCAGCTTGGTATGGCGCGACTATGACAATGGCGGAACAGTCGATGTCGATACAAATGGGGATCGAACGAGTTTTGGTTATGAGAGTGGGGCTCGTCCTTCTGATGGTTCTGTGCCTGATCCGACGGTGTTGATTCCTAATGATTCTCGGGATATTGCTGGATACGTGAGCTTTAGTCTTCCCAGTATTCGGTATTTGGATGGGGACGCACCTGAATTTCCAGAGACTGATGGCAGTGAGTTGGCGAAGGAACGTCAGTCGGTTGAGGTGTTTGAGCGTGATGTTGAGCCGGGGATTTTGAGTTTCAGAGACGAAATTGTCGGTGATTCACCGTATTACGTGGCTCATAGACCTAGTGAGATGGATGCGAATGAGAAGGCTGTTCTTGTTAAGCCGTATTGGCTTAAGAGTCAGCGTGTTCAGTGTGGTCCGCGTGATGTGGGGCGGGTTATTGAGATGGGGAATGCTCATTTGAATCCGCTGGGTTTTGTGTTGGTGTATGACTATGCCAGTCCGGTACCTGGGGTTGGCCACTACCTTGCGTGGAAGGATGAGAAAAATGGTGGGCTTGTGACGGTTATTCTTCGCGAAAAGAACACGGAGTTTAGTTATGAGAGTGGGGCTCGTCCTTCTGATGGTTCTGTGCCTGACCCGACGGTGTTGATTCCCAACGACCACCGCGACCTACCAGACCCTCTCGCATAGCCGCGGCCTCGGCCTTGGCTATTCCCTAATACCGGCATGAATGGTGGGAATGTAGACCGGTATGGCCAGTGACGCAAGAAGCTCCTCAAGGCTACTGCGTAAAACCCCTAGATCTGCATACTGCATACCCTGATGCGCCTCACCCGGAAGACGAGAGGGAAGATAGCGCAAAACCTCGTACTGATCACCTTCATAGTCCGTATACAATCCGGTTTCGACGAAGCCATTGCGCTGATAGAAGGCCAGTCGCCTTTCGCGCTGATGGAAATTAGAAGCATCGGTAGTCATTGGCTCGATTTCCAAAGCAATGGCAAAACCGGGGAAACGCTCCTTCAACTGGTCAAGAATTCGTGTTCCATATCCCCGCGAGCGAACCGCGGGATTCGTCGCTAAGAACACGACAAAAAGCAAATCATCTGAGTGAATAGTGAAAGTCACTCCGCAAAAGCCCGAGGGCTCTTCCGGATCAAAATACGCAGTGAAATCAATAGAACGGCGTAGTGCAAGTGCATTCATCACCCATTCAGGAATGAGTTCGGCGGGTGGAAAGGCCTCGGCAAGGAGGCTACGAACCTGCGGGTAGAAGTGGGAATGACGGCGGACGGGCAAAGTGATAAGAGATGACTCGCTTGAACTCACCCTTCCATACTAAATTTCGCCCGCATCGGCTGCCTCATGACAATTGTCATGTGAAACTTCGTAAAAACGACACTGTTGTCGATGTCCCTCACATGCTTGACTTAAAGCATGAACACGGACACTCAAACCACGACCCCAGTGATCCTTGCGAAAGACCTGGTGAAGACCTACGGGAATGTGCACGCTCTCAAGGGCATGAACCTGCGCGTTGATTCCGGTGAAATCGTTGCTTTCCTTGGCCGAAATGGCGCTGGAAAAAGCACAACAATTGACATCATTCTTGGCCTTCAACAGGCAGATAGCGGAAGCGTTGAAGTTTTCGGCATGAGTGCCAAAGAAGCAATCCGCCGCGGCCTGATCGGTGTCGTTCTTCAATCGGGTTCGCTTCCTGGGGACTATAGCGTCGCAGAAATCCTCAAACTCTTCTCGCGCGTCTACAAGCGCACCGAGTCCATTGACCCCCTTGTCGAAGAAACCCATCTTCGTCACCTTCTTGGCCGCAAAATCCGCAAGCTCTCCGGTGGCGAGCAGCAACGCGTTCGCCTAGCAATGGCACTAATTCCTGACCCAGAACTCATCATTCTCGACGAACCGACCGCCGGAATGGACGTCACCATGCGCAAGGAGTTCTGGGATCTCATGAGCACCCAGGCCTCGAAAGGCAAGACGATCCTTTTCGCCACCCACTACCTGGCCGAGGCGCAGGACTACGCTCAGCGTACGGTCATCGTCAATGCGGGCCGCGTGAGCGCCGACGCCCCCACCGAAGAAATCCGCCGAGCGCACTCGTCGACGCGCCTGGCCTTCTCTATCCCTGCTTCCTCTCTTGAGGGAGTGCGTGTAGGACTGGCCGCGCGTGCGGCTGAGCTTGGGACAGTGTGGGAGCTTTCCGATATTGCCGAGGTCGATTCCCCCGATTCCGCCTCCGCTTCCTTAGGCGAAGAGGACTTGGCCGCCGATCATTGGCTACGCGTGGAGTTCCACACGACCTTCTCTGACGAGGCCGCTCGACACATTGTCGCTATTCCTCAGGCATGCGAATTCGAGGTTGTTTTCTCGAGCCTCGAGGATGTTTTCGCCGAGCTCACGCAGTAGAACGCAGGGCACGAAGTCCTGTCTTTCACTTTGGCCACCTCGCACCTCTTCTCTAAGGATTCACAATGACGACTCACACTCACGCAGCAACAAACCCCTGGATCAGCCGCCGGGCACTGAGCTCCTGGCAGGGATTTGGGCTTCTCACCTGGAAGTCATTCCTGAAGCTGGTTCTCAATCCCGCTATGTTCGCCTTCGCGCTGATCCTTCCGATCTTCATGTACATGATGTTTGGAGCCGGACAGGAGTTCTCGAAAGAGTGGGCGATCAATGCAAATATTGGCGCAACGGTTTTGGTGTCAATGACCCTGTACGGCGTAATGATCGCTGCCGCATCGGCTGCAACCGTTGTCGCACTTGAGCGAACCTCTGGAATCTCCAGGCTCTTTGCACTGTCCCCCGTGGGTTCGGGCGCCTTCATCTTTTCCCGTTTGATCGCGGCGATCTCCATGAGCGCCCTGGTGATTGTCAGTACCTATACCTTCGGATACGCGACCGGAGCGCGAATGACTCCCGAGGCATGGGTTGAAAGTGGACTCATCACCTTGGCTGCATCGGTGATTTCCGCGGCCCTTGGCCTGGCCCTTGCCTTCCTCATGCGCTCAGATACCGCCTTCGCGGTCATTAATGGTGTCGTTGTCTTGGGTGCTTTCCTTGCGGGAATGTTCATTCCGATCAACTCCATGGGGTCGATCTTTAAGACGCTCGCGCCCTATAGCCCCTTCTACGGACTCTTCAACCTCTCTCAGCTGCCCCTCTACGGTTTCGATAATTTCGAATGGAAGTGGGTGATTTCCACGGTCGCGTGGCTTGTTCCCATGGCACTGCTTGCGATCTGGGCACAGCGCAGGGACACTGATCGCTAAGAAGTCCGGCGCAAGCGGGTGCGCTCGCGCCCTACTTTCAACGCAATTACTGGGGAAGGACAGGAATGAGCACCAAAACTCAGGGGACAGATGCCTCGTGGTCACAGCGTCACCCGCGCTTGTCCGCGGTGTTGTGGGCGCTGCCCTACCTGGTTTTCTTGGCCTTTTCCTTGGGAATGATTCCTTCCGTTGAATCTCCCGGGATGATCGCGCTGATCCTCACTCTGACCTTGGCCGTTGCCGCTGCTGATATCGCAATTTACATCGTCAATCCGACCCCCGAATGGGGAGCGCGCATCACCAAGAAAATGTGGATCTCGCACGGGATCCTGCTGGCTCTCGTGATTGCACTGGGACTTGTCCTGGTTATCGCCGGCGCATCGCGAGTCACCTCGGCCCTTTTCATGACCTACTCAATTGCAGGCTGGAACCTTCAAGCCCCCAGGAAATATGTGGTTCCCGGCCTAGCGGCACTTGTCGGCTGGGAAGTCATTGCCATCTTGTTGCCCATTGGCAGTATCGACGCACCGGTCTTGAGCTACGCGATCATCGCGCTGCTGATGGTTTTGGGAATAACCCTGACCGTGCGCCGCAGTTTCGATAATCGCCACTCAGAGCAACAACGTCAACGCCAAGCAATCAGCCTGGTTCGCGAGCGCGAACGCCTGCGTTTCGCCGGGGATCTTCACGATATTCTTGGACACTCGCTGACGGTCATCACCATGAAGAATGAGCTTGCCCAGCGCTTGCTCTCCGTGGGAAAGATTGACGAGGCCAGTGAGCAGATTGCGCAGACCCTGGAGTTATCCCGCCAGGCGAAAGAAGATCTGCGTGGGATCATCGCCGCTTCGCGAAGCCTGTCGGCCGAGGAAGAAGTCGAGTCCGCCCGTGAACTATGCGAGCAAGCGGGAATTGAATTTATTGCTGATATTCAGGGCGAAATCCCACCCGGTCACAGGGCAACTTTGGCCGCACATGTCATCCGAGAGGGGACTGCCAACGCGATTACCCACGCTCATCCCTCCACAATCAGCGTTCGCCTGAGTCCTCATGAGGTCTTGGTGGAAAACGACGGGTATTCACGCAGCTATTCGGAAGCCTCGGCAGGGGGAGGAGCCGGATTGGAAGGACTACGCCAGCGGGCGGCCTCGGAAGGGGAGATGACGTGGGGGAGCCAGGGGAATACGTGGGCACTGCGCCTGACTTTCCGCGGGGAGTCCGCCTAAGCGGAAGATAGAATTGACGGGTCAAGTACTGGCGCGCAAAAGGACTGCCAATGATTCACGTGATTGTGGCCGATGATCAGGCCTTGATTCGTGGTGCCTTGAGCGCGCTTATTGACTTGGAAGACGATATGCGCGTCGTCGCTCAGGCCGCTGATGGTCGCGAGGCCATCGCCGCAGTCGAGGCATATACAGCTGAGAACTCCCGTGGTGACCAGGCTTCGAAAGCCGCCTCGACACTGGTCGTCATTATGGACGTTGAAATGCCCGTGATGGATGGAATCAGTGCAGCCGCGGCCTTGAAAGAGCGCGGGGCGAATGCGCGAGTCCTCATGGTGACGACCTTCGGGCGTCCCGGGTACGTCCAGCGTGCATTGGATGCGGGAGCAGTTGGATTCATTGTCAAAGACGCACCGGCCGAGCAGCTCCTAGAAGCAATCCGACGAACTTCCCAAGGACTGCGCACGGTCGATCCCGCGCTCGCGGTCGATGCGCTCACGAAAGGTCAAAGCCCGCTCAGCGCGCGCGAAGTTGAAGTTCTGCGCGCTTTTGAAAGCGGGGGGACCGTGGAGGATGTGGCCTCGGAGCTCATGTTGTCGGCGGGGACGGTGCGCAACTACGTGAGCTCAGCGATGGATAAGACCCACGCGCGAACGAGAGCTGAAGCACTCAAGGTCGCGACTGAGAATGGGTGGTTGTAAACTGAGATTCCATGGTAAACAGCTATGGACGTCGCCAAGAGACGCAGGAAAACGTTACTCGCCACATCTTTGTCACCGGAGGTGTGGTTTCTTCATTAGGTAAGGGTTTGACCGCTTCCTCGCTGGGGCGTCTGCTGCGTTCGCGCGGTTTGAGCGTCGCCATGCAAAAGCTTGACCCCTACATCAACGTCGACCCCGGGACGATGAACCCCTTCCAGCACGGTGAGGTTTTCGTCACTGAGGATGGCGCAGAAACCGACCTCGATATCGGCCACTACGAGCGCTTCTTGGACGTGAACCTCTCCGGCGCGGCGAACGCGACGACCGGCCAGGTGTACTCCACGGTTATTGCAAAGGAACGCCGCGGCGAGTACCTGGGTGATACCGTCCAGGTCATCCCTCACATCACCGACGAAATCAAGCGCGTCATGCGCGCTCAGGCTGTCCCCGATGCTGAGGGCAATGCCCCCGATGTCATCATCACCGAAATTGGTGGCACGGTTGGCGATATCGAATCTCAGCCCTTCTTGGAGGCCGCGCGTCAGGTGCGCGCCGACCTGGGCCGAGACAATGTCGCCTTCGTGCACGTCGCACTGATCCCCTTCCTTCCCGCTGCCGGTGAACTCAAGACCAAGCCGACCCAGCACTCTGTGGCCGCGCTGCGCTCCATCGGTATTCAGCCCGATGCGCTGGTGCTGCGTACGGACCGCCCGCTGCCAGAGGGAATCAAGGGCAAGGTTGCACTCATGTGCGACGTCGACCGGGACGCTGTCATCGAATGTAAGGATGCGGCCTCGATCTATGAGGTTCCCCCGACACTGCATCGCGAGGGCTTGGATGCCTTCCTTGTTCAGCGTCTGGGCCTGACTTTCCGCGACGTGGACTGGAGCGAGTGGAACGAGCTGCTTGAACGCGTTGAATCGCCGAAGTACCGCGTTGAGGTTGCGCTGGTCGGTAAGTACATTGACCTGCACGACGCTTACCTCTCTGTTTCCGAGGCCGTGAAGCACGGTGGTTTTGCGAATAACGCTCGCGTTGACCTGCGTTGGGTTGCCTCCGATACCTGTGAAACCCCCGAGGGTGCGCAAAAGGCCCTGGGTGGGGTTGACGCGATCATCGTCCCCGGTGGTTTTGGTATCCGAGGCATTGAAGGCAAGTTGGGTGCCCTGCGTTGGGCACGCGAGCACAAGATCCCGACCTTGGGATTGTGCTTGGGCTTGCAGTGCATGGTGATCGAGGCCGCGCGTGACCTGCTTGGCTTGGCTGGAGCTTCCTCGACGGAAATGGATCCCGAGACGCCGGATCCGGTTGTTCACACCATGGATTCGCAGGTCGACATTGTTGAGGGCGATGGCGATCTGGGCGGAACCATGCGTCTGGGCGCATACCCCGCGGTCCTTCAGGAAGGTTCTATTGTTGCCGAGGCCTATGGGAAGACTCAGGTTTCGGAGCGTCACCGTCACCGCTTTGAAGTGAACAATGATTACCGCGATCAGCTGGAATCGGTTGGTCTGCACATCTCGGGTACATCACCCGATGGAAACCTGGTCGAGTTTGTTGAACTGGATCGTTCCTTGCACCCCTACTACGTGGCAACTCAGGCGCACCCCGAGTTCAAGTCGCGCCCGACGAAGGCTCACCCGCTATTCGCGGGCCTGGTTCGCGCCGCACTTGCACGTCACGCAGAAAACTACGTTGCGCGCGGTGGGCGTAAGTAAGGGGTGTTGTGCTTTGAGCTCGGTGAAATAACCGGCTCTATCGCACTTTTCTCACGGGGTCTTGAGCTGTTGTGGCTCAGGGCCCCGTGGGCTTTTCGGGGTCTACAAAAGAAAAACTGGAACCCTAAAAGCCCTCACGCTACGACCGATCAGCCTCGATCACCGTATTTCCGGGTACGAAGATTGGATCAAGCAGGGTCAATCCGTGCACAGGGCGACGGATCGTGGCCTCGGAATGTTCCAACGGGACAGCCTCATGTCCCTCAGCATCGGTATCTGCGTCCGCTTCCTTTCGGGGTTCCCCATCGATCTGGGCGACCAACATCTCAACCGCTCGCCTCAAAAGCTCATCCGGCCGGGTATCAAAATGATCGACATTGAAAAGGCAGTGAGCTCGTTCCGCATGCCATCCGCTGGCAACCAGCGAGACATCGCGCCCTGGCCTGATCCCCAGATCCATCAGTGCATTGCACCAGTCATCAGCGGAAATCGTCGGCCCCAGAATGTAGGAATCAACCCGTCCCTCGCCGGCAATTTGGCCAACCAAGTGGCGAATTGCCTGAATCCCAGTCCCACAGGTGCGTGAGAGCAAGGGAATCCCAAGCTCACCTGCGGTATCCACAACCGCTTGCTTAAACTGCGCGACGAAGTTCAAGGACTGCACATCTGTGCTGGCCGAGTGCACGAAAGCAACATTCCGCGCCCCCGCATCGCGAATGCGGTGCACGGCCTGAGTGCCGGCCTCGTAATAGTCCACGTCAATGGACTGGATCGGCGCCCTAAAGGGTCCGAGCCCGGGAGTGCCAATGAAAACCGTAGGTATCTTGCTCTCAGCCACGACCTCCAAGCGGGGATCATTGAAGCGAACTTCCATGATGAACAGACCATCACACAGTGCGGTCTTCATGACGCGGCGCAGCCCAGCGGCTCCCTCGTTCGCGGTAATCAAAAGCAGATCAAAATCATGTTCGCGCAAGAGCTGTGCCAGTGAGATCAGCATGTAGTGCTGGTCCGCCCCATCCGCACCCTCGTGGTAGGGGATGACAACTCCCAGTACTCGCGACTTGCGTGAGCGCAGTGAACGAGCACCCGCATGAGGCTGGTAACCCAGTTCCTTCATTGCAATGTGGACACGTTTTTCCGTCTCCGGAGACACTGTCCGTCTGCCGCTCATGACGTAGGAGACCGTGGTTTGTGAGACTCCCGCGAGTTTTGCGACATCTCTACTGGTTGGCTGGCGTGCCATCAGTTCCTCCTGCTCTCTTGACAGGAACGCTTTTACAACTTATCTTGAGTTTCACATCACACGCGAGCAGCGATGCTCGCAAAAAATTTTTACATGACGAATACGTATGCGTAATGGATATTACCAGAAAATCTCCTGCATAGAAGCATGGAGCGAATACGTATTCGTACTCTTCGCTAAGGAGTCATAGGTGTACACGAAAAAGGAGTACCCGGGCGCAGTCGAACTCTCCTATGCGCACGAGTTCATCCGCATTGAGGCCTGGGGTCGCAATGCACTTCGCGTGCGTATAGGTCCCAACGCGAACTTCCCCCAGGGACTGGGCGCGCTCGAGGCCGCACCCCTTAGTGGCCTCGGCGCGACCTCTGGACTGTCTATGGACCCGCTTGCCGACACCCAGGCTCCGATAGAGACTACCGGGAATAGCGAACCCAGCTCTGTCACCGAAATCCCCGGCTACGATCGCCCCGAAGAAGTCTTTTCCAACGGACGAATCAGCGTGGTTGCAAACCTTGATGGCGGAACCGGAATTGCCCGATTCCTTCTGGATTTCCACAAGGACGGCGAATCCATCCTGCGCGAAGCCCCCGAACACTTCTGGTGGCCGGGAGCCCACGGAATCTACCCGGGTTTCGGCGGACACGAAGTACACCAATGCTTCGCCTCGGACCCGGCCGAGCGTTTCTACGGAATGGGCCAGCACTCCTACGACTTCCTTGACCACAAGGGTGTCGTCTCTGATCTAGTCCAGCGAAACGGTGAAGTCTCCATCCCCTTTGTTCTCTCAGACAAGGGCTATGGATTCCTGTGGAACAACCCCAGCGTTGGCCGCGTAGAATTCGCCAAAGAAGCCACCCGCTGGGTTGCGCAGGCAAGCGAATGGATCGACTACTGGGTGTGCGTAGGAGACACTCCCAAGGAAATCCTCCAGTCCTACGCCGACGCTGTGGGCCACGCACCCCGAATTCCTCAGTGGGCACTGGGCCTGTGGCAATCCAAACTGCGCTACACCAGCCAAAACGAACTCATGGAAGTTGCCCGCGAGTACTACCGCCGAGGCCTTCCCCTCTCTGTCATCGTTACCGACTTCATCCACTGGCCGGCCATGGGGGAGTGGCGCTTTGACCCAAGCGAATACCCCGACCCCGAAGCAATGATGGCCGAACTGGACGAAATGGGCACCAAACTCATGGTCTCCGTGTGGCCCACGGTCTCACCCCTTGCCGAAACAGATGCGGAAATCCGCGCAAAAGGTCTATTGGTCGGCACCGAAGCCGGAGTTGAATACCACCAAACCTTCCGCGATAAGGGAATGGATCGCCCGCTTCCCGTCGCCTTCTATGACCCCACGAATCCGACGGCGCGCGACTATGTGTGGAACAAGCTCAAGAACAACTACTTCAATCTGGGTGTGCGCGTGTTCTGGCTGGATGCCTGCGAACCCGAACTCAACCCCGGTCACCCCTCCAACCTGCGTTTTTATGCGGGAAAGGGCCTGAACGTCTCGAACCTCTACCCGCGCGAGAATGCCCGCATGATCTGGGAAGGTATGTGCGAACAGGGCGAAGATCAATTCCTGACCCTGTGCCGTAGTGCTTGGGCAGGGCAGGCAAAATACGGCGCTGCAGTGTGGAGTGGAGATATCGGCCCCACCTGGGAGGCCCTCTACACGCAGGTCCGAGCCGGACAATCCATTGGAATCGCAGGAATTCCCTGGTGGACCAGCGATATCGGCGGCTTCCACGGAGGCGACGCCAGCGACCCCGCATACCAGGAACTCTTCGCTCGCTGGTTCGAATTCGGAACCTTCTGCCCACTCATGCGCGTTCACGGACATCGCGAACCCCGCGAAGATGTGGCCTCGGAAAACCCTGGCGGCCCCAACGAAATCTGGTCCTACGGCGAAGAAGTCGCGGATATCTGCTCCCGCTACATCCTCCTACGCGAAACCCTTCGCCCTTACCTCACTCGCGTGATGGACGAGGCCAGCGAGCGCGGAATCCCCGCCATGCGCGCCCTCTTCCTGGAATTCCCCGAGGACGAGCGCTGTTGGAGCTGGGATGGGGAGTTCTTCTTGGGTCCCGACCTCCTGGTTTCCCCGATTACCGAGGCCGGCTCCCGCACTGCCCGCGTCTACCTTCCGCGTGGTGCGCGGTGGCGCCAACTTCTCATCGCCCCAAGTCGCGGTGATGAGGATCAAGAGGCCACGGCCTCGTACATGCTTGGTGAGACTTTCGAAGGCGGAAGTGAACTCACCATAGATGCACCACTGGAGTGCATCCCATTATTCATCCGTGAAAACACGGATCTAGATAGTTGGTTGACGGACAACTATCGACACTCAAAGGAGAGAAAGAATGGCATACGCATCTAAGCGCGCAATGCGCGGGATTGCCTTCTTCGGTGCCGGCGTAATGGCACTGGGATTGGCAGCATGCTCCGGGACGAAGACGGATTCGGCCGACTCCGGCAGCGCATCCGGCGGTCAAGTAACCGTTGAGATGTGGGACTACCTGAGCGGTGAAACCGCCAATGACTCGATCAATGCATCGATCGCTGAGTTCGAGAAGGCCAACCCCGACATCAAGGTCAAGCGCACCACCTTTGCGTTTGCAGACCTGTCCAAGTCCATCCTTCAGGGCTCGGTCGGCGGCCAGGTTCCCGATGTCGCAGTCGTCGACGTTGTCGACAACCAGAACTTCGCATCCCTGGGAATGCTCAAGGATCTGAGCAACGACGGAATCAACAAGTCTGACTTCTTCGATGGCCCCTGGTCCTCGGTCGTCTACGAGGGCAAGACCTACGGTATTCCGCTGAACTCCAACAACCTGGCTCTGTACTACAACAAGCAGATGCTTAAGGACGCGGGCGTTGAGGTTCCGACCGACTGGGCATCCCTTAAGGACGCCGCAAAGAAGACCACCAAGGGCGACGTGAAGGGCATCGCGATCTCGGCCGTGAAGTCCGAGTCCGCTACCTTCCAGATTCTGCCCTTCGTGTGGCAGACCGGTGGCGACCTGAAAGATTACGCCACCTCTGGCGCAACCGCTCTGGCATACCTGCGTGGTCTGATCGACGACGGCTCCATGTCCGAGGCCGTTTCGAACTACACCCAGGAAGATGCACGTACCCAGTTCATTACCGGCAAGTCCGCAATGATGATCAATGGCCCCTGGGAGCTGTCAACCCTGACTAAGGACGCCCAGTTTGACTGGGATGTTGCGCCTCTGCCCAAGGACAAGCGCGCAGCGACCTCAATGGGTGGCGAAAACGTTGTCGTCATGAACGGTGCCAAGCAGTCTGACGCAGCAGTCAAGCTCGCAAAGTTCCTGACCAGCGCAGAAGGCGCCAAGATCTACTGCGATGGCTCCGGCCAGCTGTCCTCTCGCCCCGACCTGCAGGGCAAGCTCAAGCTCTCGAACGATCCCAAGCTCAAGGTCTTCGAGGATCAGCTCCAGTACGCACACGCACGTGCATACGGCAAGGATTACCCGAAGATCTCCGAGGCCATCCAGCTGTCTATGCAGGAAGCTCTGACGGGCGCATCGAGCCCAGAGGCCGCAGCAAAGAAGGCCGCAGAGACGATTACCCCCTTGCTGCCCAAGAACTGAGTAGCGCAAGAAATCGGTTTGCTTGGGGCGACGACTCCTAGGCAACCAACACACACATAGAGTTCCCCCGCGAGTGGGAACGCAACGATGAGCAACGGCTTGAAGCCGCAGCGAATCTCCCACTCGCGGGGGAAACACCCCTGTTCGGGTGCTGACAGGCCACTGAGCCCGCCAGGCCACAACAGTATTCCCACACAAACCTCGGATCTGTGAGTGAATTTCGATGGCGCGAACGAAAACAGCGGGTCACGACGACGGATCACGTTCTTTGGCGCGAACACGGCGCCTAGGACTGCTTCTGGCGTTACCCGCACTGATTTACATAACGATTTTTCTTGTTGTCCCCCTGATCTATAACATCTGGCTGTCCATCTCTGACGCGAACGGCGCAAACCTCATTTCGGGTGACTATCACCCCACCGGCCTTGCAAACTATGAAGCGATGGTGAAGAGCCCCGGCTTCTGGAATGGCGTGAAGCTCTCCATCATCTGGACAGTTGCCTCGCTTGCCCTGCAATTCCTTGTTGGTTACGCGCTGGCCCTGTTCTTCCGCAAACCCTTCCCGGGTAACGGCATCATTCGCGCGCTCCTATTGGTCGCATGGATCCTTCCCGCTGTTGTCACGGGAACGATCTTCCGCTGGATGTTCGACTCTGACTTCGGCGTGATCAACTACTTCTTGATGACCCTGCACATTGTTGATCACCCGGTGATGTGGCTGACCGGTCCAACAACCGCAATGATTGCCATCGTCGTTGCAAACCTGTGGGTTGGTATGCCCTTTAATATGCTGCTGATCTTGTCGGGATTGCACACGATTGACGATGGCTTGTACGAGGCCGCAGAGGTCGACGGCGCTGGCCCAATTCGTACCTTCTTCTCCATCACTGAACCGCTCATGCGCCCCGTGGTGATTTCGCTGCTCTTGCTTGGCGTCATCAATACCTACAAGGTTTTCGACCTGATCTACACCATGACCAAGGGTGGTCCTGTCGAGGCGACCACAACCCTGCCGATCTTCACCTACCTGCAAACCTTCAAGGTTTTCGACTTTGGTAACGGTGCGGCAGCTTCAATGCTGACCATGGTTTTGCCGCTGGCTCTGTCGTGGTTCTACGTTCGTTCGCTGGATAAGGAGGACCAGTGATGTCTGAGAAGACCGCTGAAGTTCAAGAAAAAGTCCAGACAGTGGCGGACGAAAGTACACCCAAGGGCGGAGCGCTTTCCGCCGCCTCGGGAACAAAGGGCTTAGCGAAGACGAAGCGCGAAAAGCGCGAGGGACGCGTCCGGATTGGGAAATCCGCATTCGCGTGGGTCATGGCAATTTTCTACCTGTTCCCCGTCTACTGGATGGTGTGTACGGCCTTCAAGACGCAGATGGAAACCTTTGCGCAGCCCCCGCACCTGATTCCGCAAAACCCAACCCTGGCCTCGTTCAGGGTCGCTTTCAGTGACAACTTCGGGATCTGGAAGGCGCTGGGAAATTCAGCAATCATCGCAGCCGGATGTTTGGTGCTGACGCTGCTCTTTGCAATTCCCGCGGCCTACGCAATTGCACGAATGAGAAGCACAATCACAACGGGCATGTTGATCTTGCTCAGTGTTGTCCAGCTGCTTCCCGCGATCGCAATCTCGATTCCGATGTTCGTGCTTTTCCGTCACGCTGGAATGGTCAACACCCTTCCCTCGATCATCTTGGCGGATGTGACGGGAACACTACCCTTTGCGATCATCATGCTGCGCCCCTTCTTCAAGCAGTTCCCCAAGGAAGTTGAAGAGGCCGCGCGACTTGATGGACTTGGCATCATTGGAACCATTGTCCGAGTCGTCATCCCGACGATTCGTCCCGGTGTCATTATGATCGGTTCCTTCTCCTTCTTGATGACATGGGGTGAATTTACCTTTGCCTTGACCTTGCTCACGAAGGCGGATCTGCAGCCTTTGACGGTTGCCTTGAACCGACTCATTGGTCAGTACGCAACGAACTGGAATGACCTGATGGCGGTCGCAACGGTTATTGCGATCCCCGTCTTGATCCTGTTCGTCGCCCTTCAGAAGTACATCGTTGCCGGCCTTGCCGGCGGCGCGACGAAGGGGTGAAATCCTAACCCGAAAAGTTGGGTGGTGAGTTGCTTGGGGGCGTCGGTGTGTGGGCCGATGCCCCCAAGTTTGTGCCTGAAAGGCAGGAAGAGGCCGTTGCCGAGGCCGGGCCGAGTTGTGCTCTTAGGAGCGACGCTTGGACACGTAGCCCTGGAGCCCGATAACCGCTGCTCCCCGGCACCAGGTCTCATTCGCTGGCGAGGCCAACTCGATCTTGACCAACGAGGCTCGTGGGTCGCGGGTTTCCGCCAAACCCTGGCGCATCCATCTATTGCTCAGTGAGGCCAAGGCAACCCCCTCGCCGCCGATAATGACGACTTCTGGGGCCGTGAGGTTGGCAATTGCGCCAATCAAACGCCCGAGTGCCAATCCCGATGCTCGCAAGACGGCGGAAACGGCGGGGTCTTCGGCCTCGGCCAAAGAAATCACGTCACTCCAGCTGACCTCGCGCCCCAGAGCTTCTGAAATAGAGCGGGTAATCGCGGGGGTTGTCAGCATCGATTCTGCGCAGCCCCGATGCCCTTGCGAGCAAAGTGGGCCCAGCGGGTCTAGGGGCCAGTGCCCAACCAAACCGATGCCTGAATCCTGATTTTCCAACGGCCGCCCGTTTGCCACGCAGCCATAGCCGGTGCCGATTCCCAGGGTGAGGACCGCGAAATTCCGGTGTTGTGCACCCAGGTCAAACCAGTGCTGCGCCTGCGTGTAGGCCGTTAGGTCATTGGCGACGAAAACAGGGATTTTGATGTGTTCGCGCAAAAGACCGACAAGATCGACATCTTCCCATTCCAAGAAGGGCGCGGATCGGATGATGCCCTGATCTGTGACAACACCGCCGATGCCCACGCCAATCGCATCGATGCGGAAAGTCTTTTCGGCCTGGCTTGCCAAGGAAACAATGCCCTCAATAACGTCCTTGGGGGAGTGCGTGGGAAGAGGAAGCTGATCGTAGCTTAAGACCTGTGCCTTCAGGTTAATGACCGCAGCGGTGAGGCAGTCGTCGGCAACTTTGATTCCCAGGAAATGATGGCTATCGGGAACGACGGCTAGGGGGATCGAAGGGCGGCCGGATGTTCCGGTGCGGGTGCTGCGTACTTCGGTCAGGAGTCCCGAGGCGATCAGATCGGTGCTGATGCGCGTGAGCGTCGCGGGGGCCAGCGAAAGGCGACGGGCTAATTCGGAGCGGCCGAGTGGTCCGTGAAGGAGGACTTCGAGTGCCACGCTCTGCGCAAGTTCATCCTGAGGCTGCCACCCCATCATGACCGCCTTTCTTTACCAAATTAAATAAATAGCAGAGTAATTAGACTATAGATCACACACTTGACGCAAGTATTTTTATTTGGTGAAATAACCTCCAGTGGCCAATGATGACCGCCTCACGAAGAGACCCAGTGCGATGACGCAGAGAAGTCCAACGAAGGTGAGGGCTGGTGCAGTGAAAGGATTAAATCCCATGTTCGAACTTCTTCCCGTGTCCGCGGCCTTTGAGGTCAAAGATGATGTACGCATCGACATTGTTGCCGATTCGCCCCTTCCTTCCAGCGCCACTTTGCGTCTGACCCACCTTGGCCTTGTTATTGCTGAGGCCGAACCCCCGCTGGGTGAATCGGTGTCTTTTGGCACTTTGGAAGAGGGCGGATACGGCGTTCTGCTGTGTGATGGGGACGAGGTCCTTGCCTCCACCGCTCTTCAGGTTCTTGGGGATACTCGCCAGCGACTTCGCTACGGTTTCGTTGCCAGCTATGCCCCCGATAAGGATGTCGAGGCCGTAGCCCGTTTGGCGCGCAAGCTGCACCTCAACGGCATTCAGTTCTATGACTGGGCCTACCGCCATGCGGATCTTGTAGGCGGGGGAGAGACCTATCTCGATCCTCTTGATCAACCGATTTCGCTGGAAACAGTTCGTCGCCTGATCCGTGCGCTGGCGCAGGCTGGATCTCGTTCATTCGGATACGCCGCTGTCTATGGAGTCGGAAATGAAGAGTGGGATCAGTGGAAGGATGCCGCACTCATGCAGTGCGATGGGACTCCCTATGAACTGGGTGGTTTCCTTCAGATTGTTGACCCTGCCGCTAGGGAATGGCTTGCACACTTCATCGCCGACCTTCAAAAGTGCGTTGAGCAGGTGGGCTTCCAGGGCTTCCACCTGGATCAATATGGATACCCAAAGTATGCAACTCGCGCCGACGGAGAATTGATCGATCTGTCGCAGAGCTTCACGAAGATGATCAATGCTGCGCGCGATGGGCTTCCAGATACCGTCCTTGTTTTCAACAATGTCAACGATTTTCCGACCTGGGCCACTGCCGGCACTGCCCAAGATGCTGTGTACATCGAACCGTGGGCTCCCATCACAACGCTGGGTGCGCTCGCGGGTGTTGCGGCTCGAGCCAGAAGCGTTGCGCAAGGAAAGCCCGTGGTTCTTGCGGCGTACCAAAGCGTCTACTCCAAGGCCTCGACAGAAGAATCGGAGCAGGCAAACAAGCTCACCATGGCGACGCTCTTCTCTCACGGAGCAACTCAGCTTCTGGCGGGAGAAGGTGGGAACGTCCTCGTCGACCCCTACTACGTCAATAACCACAAGGCTGCTGACAGCACCGTGGATATGCTCAAGCGCTGGTACGACTTCCTCGTTGAGCACGATGAGATCCTGATGGATCCATGCATTGCGGAAGTAACTGATTCATTCGCTGGCCCATTGAATGAGGACGTCGAGGTTGCCTACGACAATCTGTGCGTGACGGAAGATCCTGCGGAAGGGGCAGTGTGGAGGCGAGTAACGACTACCCATCACGGATTGGTTGTTCACCTCATCAACCTTGTCGGGCAAAAGGACACCCTGTGGGATGGACCTAAGCGTTCAGGGATTCTTATTGAAGGTGGACGACTGACATTGCGCTGCTGCGCTGGGCGGACTCCCCGCGTATTTGTGGCGGACCCAGACGGTAGTGGACACCTAGAAGAACTTCGTGTTCACTGTGAGGGAGCGCAGGCAAAGGTGGATCTTCCACCGCTACAAGTTTGGCAGGTTCTTCGTGTTATTCTCTGAGGCTTCACTTCCCAAAACCAATGCCCTAAGCGAGCTTTCAGCGGATGAGTGGTGGAAGAGCGCGGTTGTCTATCAGATCTATCCGCGCTCATTCCAAGACTCCAATGGTGATGGTTTTGGGGACCTTCAGGGAATCCGCTCTCGACTGGGATACCTGAAAGAGCTGGGTGTTGATGTCCTGTGGCTTTCGCCGATCTATCGATCGCCACAGGCTGATAACGGTTACGACATCAGTGATTACCAGGATATTGATCCGGTTTTCGGAACCATGAAAGACTTCGACCAGCTCATTGCCGATGTTCACGCTCTGGGCATGAAGCTGGTTATGGACTTGGTCGTCAACCACACCTCGGATGAACATCCGTGGTTCCTTGAATCGCGCTCATCAGTGGATAATCCCAAGCGCGATTGGTACTACTGGCGCGATCCGCGGCCAGGCTTTGAAGGCGGAACTCCCGGAGCGGAACCAACGAATTGGGAGTCTTTCTTTTCCGGTCCGGTGTGGAAGTATGACCCGGTAACTGGGCAGTACTACTTGCATCTATTTGCGGAGCAGCAACCTGACCTGAACTGGGAGAACCCAGAAGTTCGTCAGGCCGTCTACGAAATGATGCGCTGGTGGCTGGACCGAGGTGTCGATGGCTTCCGTATGGATGTTATTAACCTGATCTCGAAGGTCCCGGGATTGCCTGATGGAACTCCTGCGCCCGGTCGAGCTCTGGCCGATGGAAGCCCCTTCTATATGGAAGGCCCGCGCCTTCATGAATTCCTTCAAGAAATGCATCGCGAGGTCTTCGTTGGTCGCGGCGCTCTCTTCACTGTCGGAGAGACCCCCGGCGTCCTATTAGAAAACGCGCACCTGTATTCCGATCCCGCGCGGCGCGAAGTCAATATGATCTTCCAATTTGAGCACGTCATTTTGGGGCTTCCCGAAGGAAAGTTTGGTCGTCGCACCTTGGAAGAGGGAGATCTTGCTGATTGCCTGACACGTTGGCAAGAAGGCCTTGCTGAGAGGGGTTGGAACAGTCTGTACCTGTGCAACCACGACCAGCCAAGGACTGTGAGTCGTTTCGGTGATGAAAAGTACTGGTATGACAGTGCAACTGCACTGGCAACCACTCTTCACCTGCTTCGAGGGACACCCTACGTGTATCAGGGCGAAGAACTGGGCATGTCGAATACTGTTTTCGAAGGAATTGAGGACTTCGAAGACATTGAATCAACGAATTACTATCGCCTAGCCGTTGAACGTGGGGAAGATCCTCAGACAGTCCTATCCGGATTGCGTGCCATGGGTCGCGACAATGCGCGAACCCCCGTCCAGTGGGATGGTTCTACGCACGCTGGTTTCACAGAGGGTATGCCGTGGATTGCCGTAAATCCGAATTACCCGGTGATTAATGCCTCCGAGCAGGTGGGCGATCCGACCTCGGTCTTTGCCTACTTCAAGGCTCTGATCGAATTGCGTCACCGCTTGGCAGTGGTTGCCAACGGAAGTTTTGAGCGCATCGATGCGGGAAGCCGTGAGATCTTCGCATATCGCCGCGTTCTAGGTGAACGCGAGCTGATAGTTATTTCAAATCTTTCCTCGAAAGATCTGGCCCCGGTCCTTCCTTCAGACATTTCCGAGGCCGCGTCGGAGTTTGTCCCAGTCCTGACCAATGCGAATGTGTGGGAAGAGATGGGGGCGCCGCTTGCTCCGTGGAGGGCGCGGGTTTTTCTTCGATAGTCATCGTGTCAACCATTGAGACCATTCATGTTTGAATTCGCTGGAAATTCGCGATCTTTCTGAGAAATAGTGAATACGTATTCGGTGAATTGAGGCTCTGACCTGCGCTGATAGTTATCAGTGCAGGTCAGAGCCATTTTATTGTCACTCTTCCGCGGTATTTCAACGATTTTTCAATCCAGAATTAAGTCGCTGTGATTCATTATTATGCCAATGTTGCGTGCAGGAATGGTTCTGGATGCGTTCAGGCGATCTTTGTAGCGTCATCGCGAAGCTTTAACAGGCTGTTTTCGCTGATAACACGCAGAAAAACAGAGTGAGGGATACGCATGCGGATTGGAACCGCAAAGAGAATCGGGGTACTTCTGACCGCCGGTGTGCTTGCAGGGACGGCCACCGTTCTTGGCGCCGAGTATCAGGCAGAAGCTGCTCCGCGAGTGACGAAAGTGAGTGTTGATCGAGCGCGTTACTCACCGGGTCAACCCGTGACAGTTACCGCGCAGACCCAAGGGAATGGAGAGGTGACCTTCTCTCTCAAGCACTTGGGGAAGGAAGTCGACCACTTCAGTACCCAGGCCTCGGCAGATGGAAAGACAACCTGGACTTTCACCCCGCCGCAGACAGACTTCACGGGATACCTCGTCGAAGTCGACACAGAAGACTCTCAAGCGAATACAGCCATCGATGTTTCCAGCACTTGGACCCGCTACCCGCGCTTCGGCTACCTGGGTAACTACTCGGCCGATCTGAGTGGAAAGACCGACGAGATCATCAACCAGCTGGCTCAGGACTATCACATCAACTCGCTTCAGTACTACGACTGGATGTGGCGCCACGAAGACCCCGTGCGCTATGAGAATAACCAGGTTGCTGATCAGTGGAGCGACTGGAAAAAGTGGAACTTCTCCTCGGATGTCATCAGGCAATTCATTACCTCCGGGGATAAGGCTGGCGTTGCCTCGCTTCCGTACTCGATGAGCTACGCAGCCCTTGAGGGATATCAGGATCACGGTGTCAGTAGCGATTGGGCCATCTCGATTCGCGGAGAAGGCAACACTCGCGTTCCGTGGACAAGCGTCATGATTCCCGGCCAGCAGGACACGACCCTGCACATGATGAACCCGCAGAATACCCAGTGGCGTCAGCACATGATCGATCAGTACAAGAAGCAGATCGCTTTGGGTTTTGAAGGAACGCATATCGACCAGCTGGGCAATCCCCAGGGAGTTTGGGATGTCAACGGAAATTCCGTTGATCTCGAGGCCGGATTTGCCAGATTGGTGAACGAAACATCTGAACAGACACGCAAGCCCGTTGGTTTGAATGCCGTCGATAGCTTTGGATCGACGCAGCTTGCTCAGTCAAAAGCCGACTACCTCTACACAGAACTGTGGGGAGGCCAGGCCTCGAATGGAAACCTGGCGGACTACCTTGAGCGTCAGCGCAAGGAATCCAACGGGAAAAGCGCGGTTGTCGCCGCCTACATGAACTCTGATTCCGTGACGGGAGACCGATACGAGGCAGAAGATGCGGCCCACGCGGGACTTCCGACGGCCTCGGATCACGCTGGATACCAGGGGCGTGGCTTTGTTGAGCAGCCCCAGTGGCGCGGTAATGCCATCAGTTTCCGCGTCAATGTGACCGAAAGTCGAAACTACGGTCTGGTGCTGCGCTGGGCGAATGCCACCGGTGATATGGCCGTGCGTAGTGTCTATGTTGACGGTCAGAAGATTGGCGTCATGTACATGGGCTCCAGTGAGATGAACCTGCCCAATGAAGATATCTGGAGCCGCTGGAGTACCGGTGAGGCGCGAAGCACGTGGTTGGATAAGGGAACCCCCACCATTACCTACCAGCTTGATCAAGGTGACCACGGCGATATCAACATTGACTCGCTGACCGTGTCTTCCTTTGATACGCCCTCGGTTCAGCTGGCCGATGCGATCTTTGCGGCCAATGGTGCACATCATCTGGAGCTTGGGCAAGACAACAATATGCTCAACGGTCCTTTCTTCCCTGACCGAATTAAGTTCATGAGCTACGACCTTCAAGAGTGGTTGCGTAACTACTACAACGTGGTCACCGCCTATGAAAACGTGCTTTATGGTCCCGATCTGCACCGCGTCAGTCGAGGGGTATCAATTCAAGGTCACAATGTCAGCTCGAATGGAAGTCCGCGGAGTATTTGGGCTAATGCGATGACCAATGGGGATACTCAGATCCTTCACCTGATTAACCTTGAGAAGGATACCGATGACAAGTGGCGCGATCCCACGGCAGCGCCCGAAACTTTAGTGAACTTGCCCGTCTCCTACACCATTGGTGACGGTGAGGTTCCTGCGCACCTCTATGCCGTGAGTCCTGAAATTGATGGTGGCCGCGCACGTGAAATCCCATTCACCGTTAAAGCCAATGATCAAGGCCAGTTAACGGTGAACTTCACAGCAGATGCGCTGTCAGTTTGGGATTTCTTCTATACCCAAAAGGATGATCCAAAGCCGCAAGTTGAGAATCACGACGCGAATACCTCACTGCCGAATATTGATCAGGCGAAGGACGCAAGTGATGTGCCTGCGACGGGGGTTCAGCAGGGT
>CALIZH010000067.1 GCA_938028585.1 uncultured Actinomyces sp.
CGAGGAGTGGAAGGGAACGTCGATTCCGGGAATCATGATGAGCGCTCGGCGGCCACCGTGTTCGCGGGCACGCTGTGCGGTGTCCTCTTCCAAGGCCTTCAAGCCGGCGACCGTTCCAGCAACCGAGTACTGAGAACCAGCGAGGTTGTAGTTAACGATCTCCAAGAATTCGCCGGACTTTTCAGCGATCGAGGCCACGTAGTCGCGGACCTCTGCGTCGCCCATACCGAATTGGTTGGGGCGAAGAGCGCCCATTGCGTAGTTCGATCGACCCTGTGCGTCGCGCTCGACCAAGTGGTGCATGGCTGAACCGCGCTGGAACACGATTTCCAGAACCTGCTCGAGGGGGAAGATCCGTGCGTAGGCGGAGAGGGCGGTGTATTCGCCCAAAGAGTGTCCCGCGTAGAAGGAGTGATCCACAAGGGCGTTCTCCGCGCGGAGTTCCTCGGTCTGGGCGTAGGCCAAAGTCGCCAGAGCAACCTGGGTGAATTGCGTGAGGTTGAGGACGCCCTTGGGGTGGCGGAAGACCTCATCACCGACGCGAAGTTCGGTCGGGTTTGTGCGAACGATGGCCTCGATGGAGAAGCCCAGAGCCTTGCGAGTATGAGCATCGGCTTGCGCCCACACCGCGCGAGCGGTTGAGCTCATGTGCTCCAAGCCCATCATCTTTCGCTGGATACCCTGACCGGGGTAGACATAAGCGGTGCGGGGTGCGCGAGTAAGTGCACGTGCGATGGAGACGACCTCATCGCCAATGCGGCACGTGGCCTCAAGGACCAATTCGCCACCGATACGACCCACGCGCTCAATGGTGATATCCACGATGTCCGAGAGCTGAACCATACCGAACATGCGGTAGGACCAGGCTTCAATCTCGACCTCGGGCATGTCAACGGAACGAATAACACCCAGTCGATCAGGGCTGTCAACCGGCTGAGTCGAGTGAGCGCACAGCAGATGCTGAACGGTCGCGGACAGCCACATACCGTGAACCAGCGGAGCTGCAAGACCGGAAAGACGTGCAGCAGCGTAGGAGGTGTGAATCGGGTTGAAGTCTCCGGAAACAATGGCGAAAGCCGTCATGTTTTCGGGAGCCTGAACGCGCACGTGACGCAGGAAAGAACGCGGCGTATCCGTGTAGGAATCTGCGACCTCGGGTGCCGGTGCGGGCGGCTGGGTCGAGGCGATGCGGCCTCGGATAGCGAAACGCTCAACCAGGCGGGTAAATACTGTGCCTTCAGCGCTCAACTCAAGTTCGACGCGCACCACGCGACCGGCCGAAGACTCAGCGAGCTCAGCGCAGCGTCCCACGACCTCGACGCGGGTTCCGTAAGCGGGAAGCGGGGCATCGAAGAAGATCGAGTGGTCCAGGTGAACGGCATTGACCAGGCCTTCAATGACCGGGACTCCCTGGTACATTGCCGAGCCAAGTGCGGTGTAAATTGCGGGCCAGCAGGGGCCGACCAGGGCATCGGGAACTCCCGAGGCGAGCTGCGTCGACAGTGCGCCACCGGTCACCGCGCCGTGAGCGTAGCCCAGGTTTTCGGTGAAAGTGAAGGAATCGTGAACCGTGCCAAAACCTTCGCCGGGGATAACAGCGGGCATCTTCTCAATGTGGTCGCCATTCACGGTCGTCGTGCCCACACCAGCGGCGCCGGCAAGCAGATCGTAAGCGGTCACGGACAGTCGCGACATGTCAACAACCGGGTAAGCGCCGGTCATGCACGCGCTGGAGAGAAGAACGGGGATGTCGATGTACTCAACTGAGTGGTGAGAGCTATTCGGGGTCTCATCCCACATTGAATCGCAGTGGATGCGAATCGAATAGCCGCCCTCATCGTGAAGGATTTCCGTGGCCTCGACCGAGGTGTAGGCCGGGTTGTCGACCAGGTTGCCCGCCCACTGGATGTGGGAGATTTCCCGCAGGAACGAGGCCGCGTCAGCCAGATCGTGGAAACGAGACCAGACCTGGGGAACGCGCGCGTCGTCTGTGGAGACAGCATCGACGACAGCCTGCTCGAAACGGGCAAACATTTCACCGATGGGCTCATCAACGCGATCAATTCCGGCAACCGAACGGGGACCGGGGATGATGCGGACTGCGTCTGCATCAAAACGCGCGTCTTGGGACTGCCACAGCGTGTCGGTTCCCCACCAGCGTGCAAGATCGCCGTCCAGAACGGGAACGAAAGGCATGGGCTTGTGGTGCTTGCGGCACAGGACCGGGAACCATGCGACATCGGCGGGAATGACGCGGGTGGTCTCGGCCTGAGGGTAGGCCTCGAGCAGGCGGGCCAAAGCGGCCTGTCCGTCTTCAAGATCATCGCGGCTTTCAAAAAGCGTGGGGATATCACCGTGGTCGGCCGGGTTCAGGCGGGACTCAATACGGTGGAAGAGATCCAGAGCGCGATCCGTCCAGGTCCAATCGGCCCAGGGGTAGGACAGCTCAATGACGCGGCGCGCCCAATCGGCGTAGGTCATTTCAGAGAGCTCACCGAAGTAGGGCTTCGCAGTCTTGTTCATGGCCTCAATGAGTTCATCGCGGTGTGCGTCGATGGACTCCTGGTCGGAGCCGACCTCGTGAATGAGGCGTGAAGCGCGAGCAGAGGAGTTCTCAATCTCGTGCATGTCCGCATTCAGGTGGGATAAACCGGAGGTCATGCCACCGCGTACCTGGCCGGTACCGACCCAGCCATCACCGCCAACACCGGGGGTGTCCTTGAGCAGTTGCTTCACCTGAGGAGAAGTTTCGGCTTCTAGCGTCGCCATCGAGGCCGTACCTACCAGAACAGCATCGACGGGCATCGGTGCTGAGCCCAGATCGACGGACCACTGTCCGGTGATGTAACGAGCGGCATCCGCAGCCGAACCAATACCGCCGCCAACAGCAAGAACAAGGTTGGGTGTACGACGGATTTGTGCGTAGGTAGCCAAGAGCAGATCGTCAAGGTTTTCCCATGAGTGGTGGCCACCAGAGTGGCCGTCTTCCACCTGAATAATCAGAGTCTGATCAGGGTTTGCCTGTGCAATACGGATGACCTGTTCGATCTGCTCGACGGTTCCGGGCTTCAGGCACAGATATTCGAAGCCATCGGCGCGCAACTGCGCGATCAACTCGCGGGCCTCGTCCAATTCGGGGATACCGGCCGCGATCGTCACCGCATCGATGGGAGCACCTGCGCGGCGGGCCTTGGGAACAATACGGTTGACACCGAATTGCAGGTTCCACATGAAACGATCAAAGAACATCGTGTTGAATCCCGCGGTACGGCCGGGTTCAAGGAGCTTTTGAAGCTCAAGACGGTGCTCGGTGAAGACCTCTTCGGAGTACTGGCCGCCACCGGCCATTTCTGCCCAGTGACCAGCGTTTGCGGCCGCAGCAACAATACGAGGTCCGACGGTCGTGGGAGTCATACCCGGAAGGATGATGGGAGAGCGTCCCGTCAAGCGGGTAAATGCCGTTGAAACCACGCGACGTCCGTCGGGAAGAGCAACGACCTTGGGAGCGAACTGTGACCAGTCTGCGGCCGCTTCGATTGACGAACCTTCTTCATCGAGTTCGGTGCGGCGCGATGCGGTCGATGCATCGACGATCTGTGCGCCGGTTCCATCCAGGAGATCCTGGGTCAGGCGAGTGAGCATATTCGAAGGCCCAAGATCAACGAAGGTCTTCACGCCCTGGCCGAGGGCTGCGGAAATCGTTGCAGACCAGTCATCGCGCTCAACGAGGATCGCGCGGGCAACGCGCTCGGCCTCGGCATCATCAATTCCGTGACCGGCTGCTGCCAAGCTCCGTGCCCACGAAGCCACCTGCGCGACTGCTTCCTCCAACAGGGGCGAATGGAAGGGGGCGGAGACAGGCAGGAACTCGACAATTAGCTCAAGAGGAGTGCCACCGGTCAGGTGCTCATCCAAAGCGCGGTTCGAGGCTGCAACCTGAGCCTCAAGCTGGCGACGGCAGGCTTCAAGATCACCCGGACGACCGGAAAGAACGACGGAACGCGGGCCGTTGACAACGGCCAGGGAAACGGGAGAACCCTCAACGGCCTCGGTAATCATCGAGGCCGGCAGTCCGCGAACGGAAAGCATCGGGGTTGCTTCGCCCAAGTTTGTCGCGCCCAAACGGATGCTGACCGATTGCGCAGCGGCACCGATGAGCACTGCGAGGGCTAAGACGTGGGTGAGGCGCTGGTCATCGCGGGCGATCCACGCACGGGCAACCTCGGCGCCCAAGATGCCTTGGGAATGACCGAGCAGCAAGGGGGAAGTCGTGTGGACATCCAACTGGGTTGCATCAAGATCTGCCAAAGCTGCTAGCTGAGCCAAGGTAATACCCGGCACTGAGACGGACGCGGAGCGGTCCAGAGGAAGATCCTCAGCGTTGCCGTCCAGAAGAGCGTTCAGGCGCTCCAATGAACCGGGTGCGCTGGTGAGAAGCTCTCCGGCAACGGGAGCAAGAAGCTCACGCATCGCCTGGTAGTGCTTGCGCAGCAGTGCGGCGTGAGGGGGGAAGGACAGGGAAGTCGAAAGAGCAGGGCGCCACGCGGACCCCTGTCCCGCAAAAGTCAATGCGTAGGGAGTGGGGATTTCGGCAAAAAATGCGGTCATGATTAATCTACTTTCCTCATCACATAGGGGCGTTATCGTGGACGCGCGGGGTCGTTACGGTGCGGTCCTTGAGGTGAAGGACCGATAGGGCTCGGCAAATGTTCTGGCGGGTTGTGGAAGGCTCGATCAGTGCGTCGAGCTCTCCATTTTTCAGAGAAAGATTCGGGTTCATCGCTTGGCGCTCATACATTTCCTGGTAGTGCGCACGCTGCTCAGCAACATCGCGCCCTTCCTTTCCGGCCGCGGCAAGCTGGCGGCGGAAGACGATGTCCACCGCCCCTTCAGAGCCCATCACGGCAATTTGAGAGGCCGGCCATGAGAAGTTCATATCTGCGCCCAGTGACTTCGAACCCATGACGATGTAGGCGCCGCCAAATGCCTTGCGCAAAATAACGGTGATCATGGGCACGGTTGCGGTCGCATAGGCGGTGATCAATTTGGCGCCACGGCGGATGATTCCCGCTCGTTCCTGTTCAGAACCGGGGCGATATCCGGGGACGTCAACAAGGGTGATAATCGGGATTCCGAAGGCGTCAAGGAATTGAACGAATCGTGCGGCCTTTTCAGAGGCGTTCACATCCAGAGTTCCCGCATCGATGCTGGGCTGGTTGGCAACAATTCCAACCGGCCGTCCTTCAAAGCAGGCGAAGCCAACAACGATTGACGGTGAGAACAGGGGCTGAACCTCAAGGAATTCCCCGTGATCGACAAGCGCTTCAATGACTTCGACCATGTCGTAGTCCTGCTTGGGGGATTCCGGAACCAGGGATGCGACCTCGCGTGCGCGTTCTTCGGTGCCATCGTTTTCGAAGAGGTAGCGCGGAGGCTTCTTATCGCAGTTCTGCGGCAGGTAGGATAGCAGGGTGCGCGCGTAATCCAAGGCCTCGTTCTCATCTTCGGCAAGGAAGTGCGCAACGCCCGACACCGAGTTATGCAGGTCGCCACCACCCAGGTCTTCAGAGGAAATCTCTTCGCCGGTCGCAGCCTTCACAACGGAGGGGCCCGTGACAAACATGTACGAGGAGTTCTTCGTCATGATGATGAAGTCGGTGAGTGCTGGCCCGTAGACCGCGCCACCCGCACAGGGACCCAGGATTACCGAGATCTGAGGGACAACTCCCGAGGCCTCGGTGGTCTTGCGGAAGATTCGACCGTATTGTGCAAGCGCGGTGACGCCTTCTTGGATGCGAGCGCCGCCCGAGTCCAGCAGGGCGATGATCGGAATGCGCATGGAAAGGGCACGGTCCATGAGGAGAAGGATCTTATCGCCTTCAACCTTGCCCAGTGTGCCGCCACGGATAGAGAAGTCCTGTGCATAAACGGCGACAGGGCGGCCATCCAGCGTGCCAATACCCGTGATGACGGCAGAACCGAGCTCGCCGGCTTCGATATCGCCGCCGGCATAGCGGTTAAGTTCGCTGAAGGAGCCTTCATCAAGCAGGTAGTCCAAGCGCTCGCGGGCGGTCTGGCGTCCCCGAGCATGCTGTGCCTGACGAGCTTTTTCTTCTGCCGCTTCCAAGATGCTGTGCGTGCGATCGTAGAAGTTTCTGCGGCTGATGGCTTCGTGCTCTTCGGCCTCGTCGATTCGCTTGGCGCTCGATGGGGTCATGCTTCCTCCTTAATGCTCACCAAGACGTCTCCTGCTTTGACGGTGTCGCCCGCGCAGACGTGAATCGCCGAGATCGTTCCCGCGCAACCCGCGTTCAGGGCCTTTTCCATCTTCATGGACTCAATGACCGCAACCAGTTCGCCCTCTTCGACCTCTTGGCCTTCTTCGACGGCGATGCGGATGACGGTTGCTTGGATGGGGGAGGTGACGTTCGGGCCCTCGTCGTTTGCCCCAGTGCGTGGGCGCAGTGAGCGTCGCAGTGGCTGACGAGGCCGGAGTGCGCGTCCCCCCGATTCGCCCCCGGCAGCGCTCAGAAGTTCCGCGGGAAGGCTCAGCGTTGTGCGCTTTCCGTCAATTTCGATGACGAAGGAGCGCAGTGAGCGTGCTTCGCTTCCTTCTTCCGAGGCCTCACGTGATTGCGTGCCACCTGCAGCTGAGAGCTCGCGTGCAACCTCTTCGAGAACTCCTTCGCGTTCCAACCACTGGGTGTAGACGCCCAAGCTGTCGCTCTCTTCGCTTCTGAACTCGGGGGTTGCGAG
>CALIZH010000068.1 GCA_938028585.1 uncultured Actinomyces sp.
TCGTCGTCTCATCGATCGACGTCCGTGGCTGTACCCGGGACGACGTCGTGATTCCGGCGAAGACGCTTTCCGGTGGCGAGGCATTGGAGCATCCGGGCACCGCTGCGACCAGCCCGACGCAGGACCGATACGACGCGCAACGCACACTTGCAGGGGGTGTCCTGGATTATTTGCGGGAGGACATTGAGGGCTCGCTGAAGTGGTCAGAGCGATTAGATGACGCCACAGAGAAAGACGGCACAGAATCAAAGGGTAAAGAGGACACTCATGAGTAAGTTATGCAAGGAAGCAACACTAACACGCGCGCAGATACAGTCCGACCCAGCCAAGACTCCCTCACTTTGCGAGTTCCTCACGCACGTTAACAGGGAAACAGACTCAAGCGTTCAGGGCCTTGCGTTCGCTACAAACGGGACCTGGCCGATATTGGGATTCGATGATGTTTCCTCTGCCGAGGCACCAAAACTCTGCATCAGGCCAATCGAGGGCCGCGATTTCGACGAGGACAAGGCCTTCGAGCTGCGACTGTGGGTACCGACCCTCCAGGCTCACAATCCTGCGGACGGCGACGTTCTGGCTCGCGAGTACCGTTGGGTGAACGGCGTGGGCGCCGTTGAGCTAACGCTTACGGTCGACACAGCCGAGGCATCGTCCGAAGGCACGGAGTCAGAACGTGTCGGCGGGTGGTTCCACAAGGTGAGCTATCTGCAGCACAAGTCTGCAGCGACTAGCAAAGAAGAGTCTGCCCCCGATACCAGCACTCGTCAGACAAAACAGAGCAAACAAGACACCGCCACTAACGACATATCGGCACTTGAGTTTATCCAAGAAGAAGATAAGTACGGAAACACGGTCGTTGTCGACCAGCTATTTACGGGAGAGTGGGTAAAATGAGAAACTTTAATCACGCATACAACGGAATTCCAACAGTTAATAGCAACAAAGCTGTTCATTTTACTGTTGATGCATTCGGTTATACGCATCTTGACTACATTGCACCTGATCGACTGTCTGGCTCCATCGAGATCGAAATCAAAACAATGACGCCAACTCTCCCAGGTTTCAAAACACGCGATGGCGGCATAGCGGTTCCTTCTGCATCAGGAAATCCCAATGGGGCAACGAGCATCCGTGACACGTGCATTCCAGCAACGGCCCTTAAGGGAATGCTATCCAGCGCATACGAGGCCGTAACAATGTCGCGCCTACGCATCTTTGACAAGCAACACAAACGCGTATACTCACACAGACCGCCAGCAAGAACAGCACAATCATCCTATCCCGCCTTCCTGACACACACGGAGGGAAAATGGGAGCTAATGTTCAGCTTTGAAAAGAAAGAGGCTAACACCGCATTCCGGGTAGGTAAAGACTACCCCCAATATGTCGCACTTATCGACTCAACCGCAGGAAACGACGGCTACACATGCGTTAAGACACTTCGCGACAACTTTCCACACCTCACCGACATCCAATACAATGACGAAACCATTAAAACAAATAATGGCGCTAGTCGTAAAATTGCAACAGCAATACGTTCCAGAAAAAGGCAGAACCTTTCAGCAACATTCAACCAAAAGAGACAGCATAAATTCTTCTCTAATCGCGGATTTATTGTACGAACTCGCTCAGACGATAACCAGACAGTCAACTCCGAACAGAAACGATATGAGTTTATATTCCCCTTTGCCGCAAGCGGACACGAAAGAGACGTTTATCGAACGAATGTAAGCCAGCCATTAATGAAGAACTTAATTTCCGTTCTGCACGACTATACACAGAATACCCTTGACGAGATTCAGCGACTCGGGTACTCTGCCCATCCAACTAACCCTAGTGAGAAGACTAAAGCCATTCAATCCGCGCTATCAAACACGCCCCGACTTATTCACGAATATCTCAAGCCGAAATTATCACAAGGCCTTCCCCCCTCGGCCATTGACGTTTCCGATGAGACAATCGAAATCTATCTTCGAGAAAAAATCGAGAAAATCCAAGATAATGGAGCACCTGGAATTCCAGTCTTTGCCTCAATCACACTGAATCAAGAAAACAAGAGTTTGGAGCTGACATCCATCAAGATCTCACCCGTGGGGCGCACAATTGGAAAAGATTCCGTTTCTGCTTACCAACTGGCACGCGATGAAAACATTGATCCACCACAATCACTTGACACAGCAAGCCCAGGCGATACACTATGGGGCTTTGTTCCGCAGGCTGACAACAACGACGCACCCACTGGCGGCCTCCAAGGAAGAGTCTCCATCGAAACCGCTCACTACGAAGATCCTTCATCGAGTTCACCAGCTACGACCAGCCATCTACTCAAGATTCATCAACCTGCTTATTTCATTGCTTTAGCCAGCCCTAAGCCCCGGACTGGAGTTCCTTACCTCCGCAACTCATACGGCCGCAACGTCGAAAACAGACTACAGGGAGAACAACGAAAGAACCCTATTCCTCGCGAGCATACATTCCTAACAGGCCAGACTCTTATTCGAAAGGTGTACCCTACCCACCAGCAACTCATTAGAGATCAGGAAGTTATCCCAATGTCATCACCGGACACAGCAATGGCATCAAAGATTGTTTCATGGATTGAACCAGGCGCAAAGTTCCACAGCAGGATTCATTTCACCAATCTTTCAAACAAGGAACTTGCCATTCTTCTATGGCTATTGCAACCAACCAGGCTCGCCAAAGGTCATAATGGGGCAACAGAGGGTTATCATCACATCGGTTTCGGAAAACCTCTTGGAATGGGTACAGTACGTGTCGAGGCAACTTCATGTCGCATTGTCACCGGAAAACAATTGGCCACGCAGTACAAAACACTTAGTGATATTCCAGGCTCCTTTAACCCAATTGTCCAGGATAACGGAAACAAGAAAGGAAAGGGATTCAACATTCGCGGTCATATCAACAGCCACCTACCAGACGATTTCACCCACTCGCTTCCTGTCACGTGTTTTATGAAACAGGCATATGGCTGGAATGACAGCACCCCCGTCTCCTATCCCACCGATGAACAGGACAGTTCACAGTCAAACAGTATTTCTGACAATCCAACACTTCTTTGGTTCCGCAAACGTGAAGATAACCGAGTAAATCTTGCGTCTCTCTACAGCGAATCAAATCCTAACGAAAAGGAGGTAGAGAAAGCAGAGAAGAGCTTTGGACCTTATTCATTCCCGGATTTGCTTGATTACTAGCTCTTCACCACACTCCCCGGCACAACCCCACATCGTCCAGCGCTATGGCCGCGCCGAGTATGTCGGCGTGGTCGGCGCAG
>CALIZH010000069.1 GCA_938028585.1 uncultured Actinomyces sp.
GGTCAAGAGTGGACTGAAGGATGCGCCTTTCCATTGTTTTCTCTTGATCGTGGAGATCATTGTTTCCTTCGTTGTAGGTGCTACTTCATTGCTGTTTTCTTCTTACCTGGCAAGTTTCGTCCCGGAGCCCCGAGAGTTTGTGTCTGATGCATGGACTGTTTTGTTCGTAGCGCTTGTCTATCGGGGGATGCGGACGGTGAGTCGTGCTCCTAGAATCTTAGTTTCGCATGACCGATTGCAGTTGGTGCGTGAGGATGTGGGAGATGATATTTGGAATGACATAGATGACATAGCAGAGAGAAAAGCAGTTCCTTGGTGTGTGCTAGCTGCGATCGTGGTGGTGGAAGTTACTGAGAGGCCAAGGTGGGTACGGAAATGTGAACGAATCTTTTCTTCGCTGATGTTTCACAAGGTGAAGATGAGCTTCGGAGTGACGCAGGAGCAGTCGAAACGGCCCTTGACTGATTGCGAGGCGCTATCTCGAACGTGTGATTGGATCAGGGGTGAACTCTCGGACGAAACAATCGTTACTCTGATGACGCCTGATCAAAGGGTGCGAAATCGGCCGGGGGATTCCTCTTTTCAGAGCGCGCTAGATTCCTGCTTTGCGGAAGTTGAACAGATCGCCGACAAAAGAAATCCTGATGGAATTTACGGTGGGATTGTTAGTCGTTGCGCTCGTGAGCTGTATCAGAATGCGAATTTGAGGAGATAGTTGTCGCACCCCTGTGGGGTAAAATTCCAATTAAGAGTGCGGGCAGGAGTCGTGTCGTCCGTGTGTGTTCACTGACGCTAACGGCGGCGGATACACCTTCAAGGCAGCGCAGACCGACAAGCGCCTCAAGGCCGTGGCGACGTTGTCGCTGTTCAATTCCGGCGAGGTGCGCCGCGAGGGCTTTCGTGGATGCCAGGTCGACTCCATCCAGGAGCGTCTAGCCGCCGCAAGCAAGGCTCGCCAGGACGAGGCCGACGGCAAGAACGCCGCGCTCACTCCCAACATGTGCGAGACCGCAACACCCGAGCAGGCAGACGCCATGCCCTACGACCTTTACCGCGAGGGCTACTACTATTACGGTCGCGACGCGGCGCATGAGGGCAGCACCTTCAGCTACACGGTGTCGAGCCTCATGAAACTTGCCGCATGGGATGCGCCAAGGGGCCGAGCTCATCAACGTGCCGCTGCTTATGATGATGGGAAGCCATGCCGATACGGGGTACATGACCATCGACTGCTACGAGGCGACCGTGAACGCTCCCGTGCGCGAGATCTTCGAGATCCCGGGAGCGACCCACATCCAGACCTATTGGAAGCCGGATTATGTTTCCCAGGCTGTGGGCAAGCTCGTCGAGTTCTTCGGAAG
>CALIZH010000070.1 GCA_938028585.1 uncultured Actinomyces sp.
CCCCGCCACTGGAGCGAAAACCGGTCTGGTTGGCTTCGATTCCAGCGAATACTTCCTTGTAGGGGTCGTATCCATTCGCAAGCGCCCAACTGTTCATTCGCTTGCCGTTGTTTCCGTAATTGACGAAAACTGAGGAGTGAATACGCCCGTGTTCGTCATCGCGCAGCCATGCTGCCTTGGACTCATTGAAGGAAGAGTTGGTGTCGTACCACTGAGTCCACAAACCCTGGCTGGTCAGATAGGACATAAAGGGTTTGAATTCAGAGTCATCGCCCCATTCTTCCTGGTTGAGGAAGTAGCCGTCGAAACCGTAGTACTTGGCCATATCAACCAGTTTCTTGGCGATGAGGTAGCCCTGGGAGTTCGGATCTTTATCGAACATCTCGGTGAAGGTCAGACCCGGGCGGAATGAGGGGTCGAAATACAAGATCGCAATCGACTTCACGCCATTGCGGTGTGCGGCATTGGTGTATTCGGGACTGGGAAGGGTAAGAACACCGAACTCAAATCCACGGTTCCGCCAATCCGAGGTTGCTGGATTGTAAATTGCCTGCGGAACCCCCAAGGAAGCACCGCCGTGCCACGGTGACCAGTAGTCCGTGTACTGCCAGAAGTTCAAGGTGTGGTCGGTGAAAGTGTTGTTAAAGGTTGTTGAGCCGAAGAAGGAATTTCCGTAGTCGCCCTGCATGAGCATGATTTCGGATTTTCCATCCAGTTCTGGCTTCACCTGGGTGTCAGGATTTCGATCAATTCGAGGCTGGAGTGGGACGGTTGCGCGAAGCTGACTTGCAAACGGGTCAGATTCGGGGGTCCAGTCACGCAGGTCTTGAACGCGGTAGCCCGAGACCACGGGCTGTGCACTTGCGACCGCAGAATCTCCCTGAGGTGGATAGGAGTCTGCAGCGAATGCAGCGGGGATTATCAACGCGCTAGCGGCGGTCAGTGCGCCAATGGCAACAAGGCGCCTCTTATTCTTATGTGTCGACATCTGCCAGGAGCTCCTTCGCCCTGTCGATTTGTGTGTAGTTGTGGGTACGCAAAGTACCAATGTGGCCCATGTGGGATTCCAAGAGTCACAGGCGGCGCCCGATCCGCTGCGATCGATTGCCGACGGGAAAAACCGGTTAAGTTCATCGGTTAGAAGTCATGGTACCAAAGCACAATCGACACCAAAACCTGTTCTAACCACCAATGATAACGATTTGATAAACCGCATGAAGGAGCAACCTGCTTTGAACACATAGCAAAGAAAAGGGACGGGAACGCATTCACATGGAATACGTTCCCGTCCCGATTATTCAGCCGCTTTCTCGCAACTAGCACGAACTTTCGCGATATCTCAGCGCGCACTCTTTCCGACACATCACTGGCGTTTATTCACGTGTCGACCCCTGACCCCACTGGAATCGAATCATGGTCTCGCGCTAACAAGCGGCTGTCGCCGTTGAGGGATCAGCAAGACGTTCCTCAACGAAATACCCCGTAGGGAAATTTGATACACACTCCTACTTCAGTGAAGCGCTAGCAGTTTCCTGCAGCTTGTCCAGAGTCGA
>CALIZH010000071.1 GCA_938028585.1 uncultured Actinomyces sp.
TGTAATCATCTGGCTGCGGCACGCGCGGTACGCCATTGGGCAAGCCGCTCATCTGGATTCCTCCTCGAACCTATGCGGGACCTTATCAAAGAATACGGAGTAGCGATCCGCCAATCCGACCCCATTTCGACGGTAGCACTCCTCCGAAAAGTACAAGTGAAAATTTCGACAACAGCTCGAATTTCAAGAATCCACACATACCACGCTAAGGCGACGTTAAGCATTGGTCCATCAGAAAAATGGAAGTTATGCAGTACATCAAAACAGAAAAGATTACTGCAAGGTTAGACAGATCGTGTATCGAAAAAGCCGAAAGCCTCTTACTCCCCCACGCGCGCGCTCTGCGAGGCAAAGAGGCACATCGCAGCGGCGCTTGCAACGTTGAGGGACTCTGCCTGGCCGCTCATCGGAATCATCACCAGAGCATCGCATGCGGCCATTTCATCATCGCTCATTCCCTGTGCCTCGTTTCCGAAGACCCATGCGTGGGTTTGAGCAAGCCAGCCGCGTCTTTCCCAGGCGGCATACGACATTAATGAGGTCAGGCTGTAGGCACCTTGGGCACCGGAAGTCCCGAGGATTGCAGCATTCATGCCGCGCAAAGTCTGACAGGCCTCGCCAAAAGACGCAGCGGGGACGATGGGAAGATGGAAAACCGAGCCAGCAGAGGAGCGAATGACCTTTGGACTGGAAGAATCAACACTTCCCTTGACGCTGACAATTGCCCGAGCCCCCATCGCATCCGCGGTACGTATGATGGTGCCAACATTACCCGGGTCTCTCCCCTGAGCAATGACGACGAGGGTATCCCCACTTTGGATTTCGGGCAGGGACGTCTCAATTGCCTCTGCACGTGCAACTGCGCAAATTCCCTGGCTATCGCCACTCAGCGCCTCAGAGACTTCGTCGGTGACCTCATGGACCCAACGACACGCTCTGCGTGCATCTTCAATAACGTCGGGGTGCGTCTGAGCGGCTAGTGCCGTGTAATAAACGTCTTCAATGAAGGAGGAACGGTATCGGACCAGTTCGCGAACTGCCTGGGGTCCCTCAACAAGGATCTTTCCTTGCTTTGAGCGCGCCGAACGCCCGGCCAATGCCGCGACTTTCTTCACGCGATCAGCGCGAGGATTATCGAGGATGGACGGGCGTTCGGAAAAGCTGCTCACTGAATGCTCAGGCCTTGGGCGCGTTCACGTCGGCGGGCAGAGCCTTCTTCGCAACCTCAACAAGAGCGTTGAAGGTGGCGATATCGTTGACGGCCAGCTCGGCGAGCATGCGGCGATCGACCTCAACACCGGCCAGGTTCAGGCCCTGGATGAAACGGTTGTAGGTCATGCCCTGTGCGCGGGAAGCAGCGTTGATGCGCTGGATCCACAGGCGACGGAAATCGCCCTTCTTCGCCTTGCGGTCACGGTAGGAGTACACGAATGAGTGCGTGACCTGTTCCTTGGCCTTGCGGTACATGCGCGAACGCTGGCCACGGTAGCCGGATGCCTGCTCGAGTACGGTGCGACGCTTCTTCTTGGCGTTAACAGAACGCTTAACACGTGCCATTTTCTAAATCTCCTTGTCGAAGGTGCCGGTCACTTGCCCAGCAGGGTACGGACGCGCTTGACGTCGGCGGTGGCCAGAACCTGGTCCGAGGCCAGACGACGGGTCTTGCGGGAGGACTTGTGCTCGAGGAGGTGGCGTGCACCAGCCTGCTCGCGCATGATCTTGCCCTTTCCGGTGAGGCGGAAACGCTTCTTGGAACCGGAATGCGTCTTATTCTTCGGCATTATTTTGATCCTTCTTCTTCCGGACGGGGTTTAACCCCAACCTTCACTTCTTCTGTGCATCTGCCTCTTGCGAGGCCACACGAGCTTGGTCCTTACTGGCGCGTTCTGCGCGCTTACCGCGACGTTCTTCACGTTCGGCTTCGCGACGCTTGCGCTGCTCGTTGACCGCATCGGACTTGCGCTTCGTAGGCGCAAGAACCATGGTCATGTTGCGGCCGTCTTGGCGAGGCATCGATTCGACAGTGGCGAGTTCTCCAACTTCCTCAGCAAGACGCTGCAGGAGTCGGACGCCCGCTTCAGGTCGTGACTGTTCACGACCGCGGAACATAATCATGACCTTTACCTTGTCACCGGCGGAGAGGAAACGCTCAACGTGTCCCTTCTTCACCGAGAAGTCGTGGTCATCAATCTTCAGACGGAAGCGAATCTCCTTGAGCTGCGTGTTCGCCTGATTACGGCGAGCATCGCGAGCCTTCTGGGCCGCTTCGTACTTGTATTTTCCGTAGTCCATGAGTTTTGCAACCGGCGGCTTAGCGTCGGGTGCAACCTCAACCAGGTCGAGGCCCGCTTCTTCGGCAAGACGCAGTGCGTCTTCCACGCGGACAACACCAACCTGTTCTCCTCCGGGTCCCACGAGACGTACCTCGGGAACTCGAATCCGCTCATTGATGCGAGGCTCGCTAATGAGTGGCTCCTTCCACAGTCGTATCCGTGACACGAAAAAGGCCTTCGTGCCACTGTGCGCACGAAGGCTTATCCCGGCAACAACATCCGTCCGGATGCTACCGTTTAACCCGATCCCCTGGCTCTACGTGGGCAACCCGAAAACTCGGGCGGGAATCAAGGTGGGAGAAACTCCGCTTGCACGAATCGGGGCGAAATCCCCGATTGGTCGCTAATATCTTAGCAAATTCATTCCTCAAGGGCGATATCCGATTGAGGGCAATGCGATGGAATGACTCACATCCCCACCCATCGAGGAACCCATTGAATCTGGTCTGTAACGGCGCGCAGCCGAGGAAGAGCACTGAGCCCTTCAATGACACCCTGGACTTTTTCTCGCAGCTCAGAACGCGTAAGGTCACCTTCATTCCTACGCACCTTCGAGGCATCAATTTCAAGAATGATGCGACAGATTTCCTGACCGGCATATTCCACGTGGAGATCACTTATTGGCGAGAATTCCCGGCTTGCCTGCTCAAGTAGCAGCTTCTTAAGGTCGCGATCTTTCCACGCAGGAAGCCAATGATCCCCCTGAGCCAGTGCCGCGGTTGCACTTCTAGGAACCACGATATCGGCACTTCGGGGGTCAAGGACAACACGCCCTGCGCTTTCAACCAAAGCGACCAGTGCAACTCGCTTGAAGGGAAGTCCCATAGGACGCGAACTCGAATCAAAATCCGAAAGTGATGCAGAAGAGCTAAACGCAGCGATCGCTGGCCCCGCAGAGGTTTCAATGACGAGAAACCCAGCCGGATCATGCCCCAACTCCCCCGCATGGACTCCAGTTACTCGAGGATCCTCTTCGACACGGATTGGAACAATCACACGCTCATCCTCAAGAGCATGGACCAGCTCTTCGAGTTGTTGCGCGCTATGCTTAGGACACTCAAGCGCGTGCCGAGTTTTACTCAGAGCCTGCCCGTGATCATCTCGGTTTTGCGCTGCCATCGAAAGACGCTGCGCCAAACGGTTCTTTTGATCGTCGCCAATTGCACCGGCCATCAGCGCTTCCTAAACCATGAGAAGGGGCCGCGGCGGCCTCCCTTTCCATCCGCTTGAATGGAATCGGGATAGTCGGAGGGAAGAGTTCGACCAAGCAATAGATCCTCGGTCGCCTGAGGCATTGCCCCCAGCAGCAGCCCAGCCGGAATATCATCCTCACTACTTCCATTGACGTAGCGCTGCGCAGTGATCTGGCCTGACACACCGGGCTCCACGCCATCGCCCTCTACCAGCCAGGACATAATCGCAACGGCACCATACTTCGACAGTCGCGAAATCACCGAGGCAATCCGATCAACTTCCGGTGGCATCGGACGACGCCCCGTCAAAAGTACATTGAGTTCTTCTTCTTGAGTCGTCTGGGTCTGCACTCGCAACCACACCCCCGTCCACGGCTTCAAACGCACCACGGCCTCGTGAATACCAGAAAGGGCGAGCAACGAATGGAGGGCCTCAGCGGAAGGGATGGGGGCAAGTACTAGGGCAACGGAAAGCTTGCCGCCCTCAAGGTGAAGCGATTCATCAACGGGGGTATCAAGAGCGTCTCGAGTCGTCGACGCATCTTCCCCCGCATCTTGTGGGAGATCCCCCTCGAGATCGGACTCCATGTCTGCGACTAGATCACGAAACTGCGCATCCAGATCCCGATTGTTGTCTTCAGACACAAGGGCCTCCACTTCCTATTGAGTAACAGCGTTTATCGTATCGCGACATAGAGGCGTGTGATAATACAAAGCGAAAAACACGCCCTCAAGCACAGGAGCGCACATGCCTTCTATCCCCACTATCGAGGTCCGCGGCTCGATCCGACTCGGCCAATTCCTCAAGCGCGCTGGTCTGGTTGAGGATGGTGCAGAGGCACGCGACCTGATCCAAAGCGGTGACGTTAGTGTCAATGGCGAAGTTGAAACCCGCCGCGGACATGCCCTAGAAGATGGCGAGCTCGTCGAGCTTCGCACGCCGCAGGGAGTCTTTGCCGCTAAAGTTCGCGTCGTCGACTAGCAGGCGAGGCCAACGCCCTCAGCTCGTGCCTCGCGCTTGCTTTCCCGAGGCCACGGGGCCTGCACGAGTGCGCGTCCTAGTGTGAGGTCAGCACTCCTTCAGCGCCAACAACCGCCTTCACGTGGCTAAAGAATGGCCCCGATTGGGTGACGCGCAGGGAAGAATCCAATTCGACAATCGTCACGCGTCCGGGTTCGCGCAGGTGCAAACGCACAGGTGAAGAGCCCGGGAAGGTCTCCAATACTTCCTTCAATTCACGCAAAAGCTCAGGAGTGCAGCGCGAGGCAGCCAGTTCCAAGTCAAGGGGAACATTTCCATCTTCGCGCAGCTCGAGGATATTCATCGACTGGCCATAGATTGACACTTGTTCATCGCGCGTGTTGACACGACCTTCAATCTGAACAACAAGGTCAGGAGCTAGGAAGGTTTGTACTGTCTCATAGGCGCGCGGGAAGAAGAGCACCTCGACCGAACCGCTCAGGTCTTCGATCGTCGCAATTGCCCAGGGATTCCCCTGCTTCGTAACTTTGGTCTGAACCGATGAAACCAAGCCCGCAATTTTGACAGTGCGGTCGACCATGCTCTCATCGCCGCCGACAATCTGCGCGATTTCAACGTCTTGATGGCGGTCCAAGGCACCTTCAAGCCCACGCAGAGGGTGGTCCGAAACGTAAAGCCCCAGCATCTCGCGTTCTTCAGCGAGCTTTTGACGACGGTCAAACTCAGGAAGATCCGGGATTTCAATCGCCAGCGAAGAACCTGAGTCCTCCCCCATGCCCATTCCACCAAAGAGGTCAAACTGCCCGATCGCCTCGTTACGCTTGACGTCGATCACCGCATCCACGGCCTCGTCACAGCGCGACAGAAGAGCGCGCCGCGTGTAACCCAGCGAATCAAAAGCGCCTGCGCGCACAAGCGACTGGATTGTTCGCTTATTGCAAACCACCTGAGGAACCTTGTCCAAGAAGTCTTGGAAGGTGGTGAACTTGCCTTTCTCATGACGCGTCTCAACGATCGCGTCGACGACGTTCGCACCAACATTCTGAATAGCATTCAGACCAAAGCGAATGTCCTTACCATCAGGAGCAAAGGTGCCCATCGAGGCATTGACATCCGGAGGAAGGACGGTAATTCCCATATGGCGGCACTCCGCCAGGTAGAGCGCACGCCTGTCCTTATTGTCTTTCGTCGAGGTCAAAAGAGCGGCCATGTACTCGGTGGGATAGTTTGCTTTGAGGTAGGCAGTCCAATACGACACCAAACCGTAAGCTGCAGAGTGGGCCTTGTTGAATGCGTAGGCCGAGAAGGGAACGACCACATCCCACAGAGCCTTGATTGATTCTTCGGAATAGCCGTTATCGAGCATGCCCTGACGGAAGCCCTTGAACTGCTGG
>CALIZH010000072.1 GCA_938028585.1 uncultured Actinomyces sp.
CCTTCTTCTGAACCAAGTCAGAAGAAAAAACTCAGCGCAAAGCAACGTGGAGCTTACCGTCTTCTTCTTTCGTGTCTACTTCTTGCAGTAGTTCCAACGGTTTTTCTTGTTTCTTATGGTCTTAATCAAATCGCGCTTCGTGGTTATGGTAGCCACCATCCGGAGGTGGAAATCTACGATGATGCACGGGTTTTTTCTCATATTCGTGGGAATTCTCTAAAAAATGAGCTTGAGCAATTAAGTTTTGGCCAACCTGTCAAGCTTGCAATCTTGTCGACAAATGATGTGCCGACGGGAAATCTCAATGAAGCGACCTTGAACTACGCGCGTGCTAAGCATAATGAGTGGCTGGACAGTAATGGAAAGAAATGGGCGCAGGGTTTGGTCCTCATTTCTGTATCTCCTCAGCATCGACTCGTAGGGACGTATTTTGGTGAAAACGTCAAAGTCCCTCAGGATCAACAAAGCGATATTCAGCAATCAGCCAAAGCTTATTTCCGTGCGGGGGATTGGAGCGGGGGAGTAGTCGCTGCGGCGAAAAGATCAGCGCAGTATGTTCCGGGCATCTATGGTCCTTTTGATGCCTATCTAGTGGATCTACCCGTATGGTTCTAGGGAATCTCGCTCCTTGGCGCTGGAAATTTGATCTGGGGATTGTGGCTGTGTTTCTCCACTCGCAAGAATCTGCGTCGCGCGCACGAATGCGTTGAGCACGCGATGAATCGCCGCGAGCAGACAGAAAAAGCGTTTGCGGATATTCATCATGCCGGTCGGTATCAAAAGCTCTTGGCAACGCGTCACGCACAGAATGCGCGGAGCCTGCCGCGTTTGCAACAGCACTTAGATGAATTCGGAGTACCGGGGTTCTGCGAAGCTCTCACCCAAGGCGTGAACGATCGCTCATCAGCATTGCTGCGACGCGCAATTTCTTTAGATCACATGAGTGATGTCTTCATCTGCGCAGCTGAGTTCTTCAATTGTCGTCCCGGTTGGGAGGGCGTGTGGGTGAATGAAATTGGTCCTGTCATTGAAGATCTCGAGGTCCTGGCTCGGGTAGCAGATGAAGCGAAGAAACACGTGCAGACACCGGAGCTGTCACAAGCAAGCGATGCAACGGCTCAGTGGGTCTGCGAACAACAGGCCAGACTCCAGGAGCTTCAAGAAGAAATCCGCCAGGTGAGCATCACTCCCGCAGGTGGCCTCGAAAAACTTGAGGAAATTTCTCGGGATATTCGGCGACGATCTCAGCGCATTATTTTATTGGCTCTGAAGGCAGATTCCTCGACTCGTGGAGAAGAGCGGTATCGGTACTGGAAAGAACAACAAAATAAGCGGGAGGATTCCACAATTGTTCCCTACAAGGGACGCCATTACCTCGGTGGAATAGTCTGCTTCTATGAGCCAATGACAACGATCCTCCTGAATCCGCAATCGGCAGGAGTCAATCTTGCGTCGATAAAGTTTTCCTCAAGCGGTACCTACATTGAGCCTTTTGATGGCGGGCATAATTGGGCAATCTATTCGCCGATCGAGACGAATCACAGGGCTTACTTGTCTGCTCAGACCTGGAAACCAGGCAGTGGATCTTCTGACTCAGGAAATGGGAGCTTTGGAGGATATGGAGCCTCCGGTGGTGGCTTCTCTGGAGCCGGATCCTCTTCTTCGTTCTAGCGACGAGGCCTGCGTGCAGACACGCATGATGGGCTAGCTTCCGTTTGTTTACTCTTTGACGGTGCGCGTATCCTCAGTGAGTCTGCGTTAGGAGAAATAGCTTCATGTCGAATACACCTCAAGCTTCACCCGGAACTCCCGAAAAATCTCAGAACTTGCGTCGACGTGGCGTGATCCGATTAGTGCTTTCGCTAGTACTGATGGCTGTGTGGCCGCTCTCTTTCCTGACTTCTTTTATCCAAAGCGGGATCAGTGGAGCAAGCAAGGCCGATTTCGCTCCTGAGGTTGTTGTTGAAGATCAATCGTCAGTCTTCGAAGATATCAATGGGCAATCCTTGGGTACAGCCGTGGAATCCATAGGTTTTCGTCAGCCTATTAAACTGGTGATTCTCTCAACCGATAACGTACCGACTGCCAATCTCAACGAAGCAGTCTTGAACTATGCTCGTTCAAACCACAAAGAATGGTTATCTGCGAGCGGGGATAAGTGGGCAGACGGCCTGGTGATTCTTGCGGTTTCCCCGAGCTACCGGAAAGTTGGGACGTATTTCGGCGAAAACGTCAAGGTCTCTTCCTCGAAACAAAGCAAAATTCAAGAGGCCGCGAAGGACGACTTTCGATCTGGTGAGTGGAGTCAAGGGATGCTCCAGGCAGCTCAGGCAGCTGCCAAGTATGTGCCGGACTCTTCCGGTAACGGTGGGGGAGACTTTGATCTCCCACCTCTGTATTTTTTCTACTTGCTGATTGCCGGTGCAGTAATCCTGTTCAGGGGGTTCCGTCTGCGCTTCTCGACAAGGCGGAACCTTCGTGAAGCGCGAGCACACTGGGATGTTGTTCAGGCTGATCGCTATCGTGCGGAGCAAGCATTTGCAGGTATCGGGGATGCAGGCAAGTACAAGACCGGACTTGATATGCGCTACAAGCGCTATCAGTCTGATTTCGTCGAGGCCGGGAAAGAGTGGGACGAAATCGGTAATCCCACTTTCTTGCAAACTCTCAGCGCAGCGCTCAATAACGCAAGTGCCGACTTGCGTCAGCGTACCGAATCGATGGATGCGAGTGATGACACCTTCGCTGCTGCGGCTGAGTTCTTCAATCTGGGAGCCGGATGGGTTGACGTCTGGATGAAGGAGATTGGCCCGGTCATGGAAGACCTTGAGGTCCTCTGTGAATTGGTCACTTCTGTGAGTGAGGAAATGGGCACTCCAGATGCCATACGTGGTCGTGATGAAATCCTTCAGTGGTCCAGCCAGCAAATGGCGCTGATCGACTCCCTTAAAGAGCAATTGGCAAAGGGCGGTATTACTCCAATCGCTGCTCTTGAAAAGCTCGATGAAATCGCTGAAGGCACTCGCCGTTGGGCAAAGGGAATTATTGTTGCCTCCTTGAAGGCCGATCCTTCCTCGAATAGCGATAAGCGCTACGAGCAGTGGGAGAACTCCCAGAAGGAGCGCGAAGCAGCCGATTCTGCCGATTACACCGGGTACTACCACCTGAACGGTGTTTTGCATAACTACGACCCCGCGAAAACTATCCGCTTGAACTCTCAGTCCGCGGGTATCGATCTTGCTGCCTTGAAGGCTGCCGCATTCGGTACCTATGCGGGTCGGAACTCCTCCACGGATAACTGGTACCTCTTTCAACCTCTATCGACTGACCGTACCTATTATCAGTCCGCACACACGTGGACACCCAGTAGCGATTCATCGAGTAGTGACTATGGAAGCTCAGGAGGGGGCTTCTCGGGCTCTGGGTCTTCCTCGTCGTTCTAGACCAGAGCATTACCTATTTCACGCACGGCGAATGAACTGAGCGTGAAAAACTAGCGATTCGCATGGCATAATGTCATGTCGGCTTCCGCCTCACCGGAGTGCTTCTTTGAGAAAATCGAAGAAGGTGACTCATTGCCAGATGCAATGAGCGCTGCATTTCGGACCCGGAGCACCAAACGATCCAGGAGATTTTCCATGAAGAAGGGCATTCACCCCGAATATGTGGATACCGTTGTGACCTGCACCTGCGGCAACACCTTCCACACCCGTTCCACCATCACCTCTGGCGAGATGCGCGTGGACGTTTGCTCCGCTTGCCACCCGTTCTACACCGGCAAGCAGAAGATCCTCGACACCGGCGGTCGTGTCGCCCGTTTCGAGGCGCGTTACGGAAAGCGCGTACGCCCCTCCAAGTGAGCTTTTACTCGGCGCCGACGACTTATGGTCGTCGGCGCCGATGTGTTTAAACAGCTACCCTTGAACTACTCCCGCAGGAAGGATCAGACATGAGTGCTCTTGGAGAAGAATTCTCCGCATTGGACGCGCTACTTGACGAACACGCGCAGCTTGAAACTCGAATGTCTGATCCGGAGGTCCTTTCTTCCCCCAAGCTTCTCAAGCAAGTCTCTCGTCGTTACGCGGAGCTTTCGCGCATTAAAGCCGCTGCAGATCAGCTCGAGCACGCGCAGGGAGATCTCGAGGCCGCGAGGGAGCTTGCCGAAGACGATTCCTCTTTCGCAGAGGAAATTCCCGCATTGGAAGAAGCAGAGCGAATCGCTCACGAACATCTTCTGTCTATCCTTGCACCCAGGGATCCCGATGATGCCTGTGATGTCATCTTGGAAATCAAAGCAGGTGAAGGCGGTGAAGAATCCGCACTCTTTGCCGCAGATCTTGCCCGGATGTATCTGCGCTACGCGGATTCGAAGGGGTGGAAGACCACTGAACTTTCCTCCACTTACACCGAGCTAGGTGGTTTCAAAGAAGTCACCCTTGCGATTAGAGCATCTGGTAACCCCGCACCAGATGAAGGCGTGTGGGCACACCTGAAGTATGAAGGGGGAGTGCACCGAGTACAGCGAGTTCCCGTTACCGAGTCGCAGGGGCGTGTGCATACCAGTGCTGCGGGCGTTTTCGTCATGCCCGAACTTGAAGTCGATGATGAGATTGTCATTGACCCCAATGATTTGCGAATTGATGTCTATCGTTCCTCAGGTCCGGGTGGGCAGTCGGTGAATACCACCGATTCAGCTGTCCGCATTACCCACCTTCCATCGGGCATCGTCGTCTCCATGCAAAATGAGAAGTCTCAGCTTCAAAATAAAGAGGCCGCGCTTCGCGTTCTTGCTTCGCGCTTAGCAGCTGAAGCAAAAGCCAAGCGTGAGGCTGAGGCCTCGGCACAGCGCCTTTCTCAGGTTCGTACTGTTGACCGCTCGGAACGTGTTCGTACGTACAACTTCCCCGAGAATCGCATTGCTGATCACCGCAGTGGTTTCAAGGCTTACAACCTTGATCAGGTGCTTGATGGTGCGCTTGACCCGGTTATTGAATCTCTTCAAAGCGCAGATGAGGCCGAACGTCTCGCCTCCGCCGATGCACATGTATGAGTTCGCAAGCTGAGCTGATCGCGTGGGGTGCGTCCCGCCTGAGCACCCTTGAAGGCGATGAAGGGGGAGCGACTCCAGTAGCCGAGGCGCGCTACCTCTTGACGTGGGCCTTGGGCGTCGATTCTTTGCTATTTGCCCCCCGCGAGGTTCCTCCGACCAACGAGGCCGCCTACCGCGCCGCAGTCACCCAACGCGCTCTTCGCCACCCGCGAAGCCATGTGACTGGTGAAATGTATTTCAGAGGCCTTGTTCTTTCAGGTGGTGAAGGGGTCTTCACTGTCCGGCCCGAAACCGAGATGCTTGTCGAACATGTTGAGGAGCTGGCGCGCTCCGGAGCATTTCCTGATGGTGAATGGGTTGATCTGTGTACCGGGTCTGCAGCGATCGCACTTGCACTTTCCACTGAAACTGGGCATCAGGTAACCGCTGTCGAAATTGACTCAGATGCTTTTGCCTACGCCGAGCGCAACCTCGCTCGATATCCGAAAGCCAGGCTTCGCCTCGTCAAGGGGGACGCAACGGCCCCCGACACTATCCGCGAGCTCAACGGAAAAACCGCATTGGTCGTGACAAACCCGCCCTATGTGCCGGCTCAGGAAGCGCCGACACAAATTGAGGCACAGCGGGACCCCGAGCGCGCCCTCTACGGTGGGGGAGACGACGGTACTGAGATTCCTCGCCGGATTATTGAACGTTCGCATGATCTTCTTGTTAGCGGAGGGATGCTGGCTATGGAGCACTCTCCCTCGCAGGCACAAACGCTTCGGCAAATCGCGGTGACGAACGGATTTACTCAGGTGCATACCCGCAAAGATCTAAGCGGGGTTGAGCGCTTCCTTATCGCTTGGAAAACACAGAGAAAGTAATTCACAGTGGAACATATTTTTGAGTGCGCTCATGGCTGGGCAAAGGAGGAACTCGACCTGCTTAAAAGCCAGATCGACGAGGGCGCCTTGGTTGTCCTGCCAACTGATACCGTGTATGGAATCGGTGTATCCGCCGATGATCACCAGGGGGTTCGTCGTCTTCTTGCGGCGAAAGGCCGCGGAGAGACAATGCCTCCTCCTGTACTTGTCGCCTCTGTTGAGCAGGCACAAAGCGTCTCAATTGACCTTGACGACGATGCCATTGGGCTGATGAAAGCCTTCTGGCCGGGTGCACTCACTCTGATTGTGCGTGCAAACCCCAGTGTGAACTGGGATCTGGGAAAAACTCACGGCACAGTCGCGCTTCGCATGCCCAATCATCCGCAAGTGTGTGAGCTGCTCGAGGCCGTGGGGCCGATGGCAGTGACCTCAGCCAATCTAACGGGAGAACCTCCTGCGACAAATATTGATGAAGCGCTCGGATACTTCCGTGGCACGGTAGACTACTACGTGAATTCGGGGCCGACCCAGAGCGCACAACCGTCCACAATTATCGATTGTGCACACGGACAGGCTCGCGTACTTCGCGAAGGAGCACTGAGCGTAGAAGATATTGCCAGGGTGCTGGACTACCAGCCCCTAGCTCGCTGAGGGAGGAGACATCGACGCCGTGAAGGTTTATGTCCTGCTGATGGTCGTGGCCGGCGCACTCACTGTGCTGCTGACACCGCTGGTCCGCTGGGCATGCCTGCGTTGGGGGATTGTCCCCAAGCTGCGCAGCAGAGATATCCAATCCTCTCCGATTCCTCGACTTGGAGGAATCGCGATCACCATTGCTCTGGTGATCACGATGCTCATCAGTGCCCGAATTCCCTATATGGCGCCTCTCTTCGAAACGAATGCTGCCTGGGCTGTTGTCGTGGGAGCACTCGCAATGTGCATTCTCGGCGTCGTCGATGATGTTGTGGAATTGGACTGGCTGACGAAACTTTCCGGACAGATTCTGATCGCAGGATCGATGGCCTTCAACGGCGTGCAATTGGTAAGTTTCCCAATTTTTGGCGTCACCATTGGCTCCTCGCGCCTCTCCTTGATGCTTACCGTTTTCCTGATCGTCGGAATTATGAATGCGGTGAACTTCATTGACGGTCTGGATGGTTTGGCCGCTGGTGTTGTTGGCATCGGAGCTGCGGCATTCTTCGTCTATTCCTATGTGCTCACGCGGATCATGGGGGCGGCTTCATACGCTACGACTGCATCTTTGGCGGTCATTACCTTGGTCGGAGTCTGTTTGGGCTTCTTGTGGTTCAACTTCCACCCATCCTCAATCATGATGGGTGGGGGCTCTGAGACAATGGGCTTGGTTCTGGCCGCTGCAGGAATCATCGTTACGGGCCAGGTTGACCCTTCTGTTTTAGGTGGACAGCAGCTGTTGGTTTCCTTCCTTCCACTATTGCTTCCCATTTCGGTCATCTGCGTACCCATTGGAGATCTTGTCGTCACCACGATTCGACGAATGCTCAGGGGGAAGAGCCCCTTCCATGCGGATCGCTCGCACTTCCATGATCGTCTGCTTGCTAGGGGACACTCGCACCGAGGCGTTGTCGCAATCTTGTGGATGTGGACAGCACTAGTGGCCTTTCCGCCGGTCGCAATTCTTGTCCATGACTGGAAGCGTGTTGCACTGTGTGCACTTCCGGCACTGGCCTTGGGGGTTTGGCTTACCGCTTCAGAATTCCCCGCTTTTACGCGCGCACGTCGGAGTGCGCGGCAGGATCAGATTGCACCAACTTCTCTCGAGAGTTCCAAGGAAAATGCATGAGTGATTCTTTGCAGGCACATCGGAAGGATATTCAGCTGGTCATGTGCCGCCTGTGGGGTGTTATTGCTGCCGGAGCCCTGATTGTCGGTGTGTGGCAGGCATGCGTCGGATACGGTCTGCGTAGCTTGCTTCTTCCTGTACTCATGCTGGCATTGGGCGCTGTTACGCATGTGTGCCTGGGTGTCATGATTCGAAGCGACGCTGTTGCCCGGCCGGTCTGGATTTGGGTCCATATGTTCGGAACATTTGCCGTCTTGATCGGCGGGCTGTTCCTGAGCAAAGCCTTGGGGACATCTGCGATTGTCACCGGACTTGTTCTAATTTGTGAGCACTTTGTCGTTTTTGGTGGTCTTGGGGTTGTTTTATCACGCATAATTCGTGAGGTTCCGGTTGAGGAAGAACCAGTGATTGCAGATGCTGATTAGTCGCCGTCGTTGACGCAGGGACAAAATTCGCAGGAATAAGTTATCGATCCCTGGTTAGCTGGGCTAGACTGGGTCAGGTTGACCCTAGTGAGGAAGTGGAGCACGTGGAATCGACAGTTCTCGGCGAAGAGAAGGCCACACAGCGCAGCTACGCTATGCCTTTGTGGTACAAGGTTCTCATCGGTATTGTCGCGCTGATTGCTGCTGCAACATGTATTCCCGCTGTTACGCAGGCGCCCCACGCTCCCGGTATCCATGATTTCTTCCCCGATGCATTTTTTGGTGAGGGGACGCTCTTCCAATTCAATCGGCTGACACTGGTGCGCGTGGTCGCCGGAATTACACTGTGCTTGGTTTTCTGGCTCGGTGCGCGCAGCGTCAAGCTCATGCCGGGGCGGGGACAGGTCCTCCTCGAAATGGCAGCCGAGTTTGTTCGCAATGGTATTTCCGTCGCGATGCTGGGTGAAGGCCGAGGCCGTCGTTGGGCTGCCTTTATCGGTGTTGTTTTCTTCGGCGTCCTTTTTATGAATATCCAGGGAATTATCCCCGGGATGAATATCGCAGCTTCCTCTGTGATGGCTGTGCCGATTGTTTTCGCCATCATCGCCTACGTTTCATTCGTGGGTGCCGGAATTAAACAGTACGGCTTCTTCCATTTCTTCAAGTCGCAGCTTTTCCCCAAGGGATTGCCCTGGCCGATCTACTTCCTCATCACCCCCATCGAGTTCTTCTCGACTTTTATTGTTCGTCCCGCAACCTTGGCTATTCGTCTTCTGTGCAACATGATTTCAGGGCACCTGCTTCTTGCACTGACCTATTTTGGAACGTCGAATCTACTCATCGCTGCCGGTATGAAACAGACTGGTGCCCTCTTAACCGGAGCTGGTGCGGTTGCGGCGACGCTCTTCGAAATTTTCGTCGCTGTCTTGCAGGCGTACATTTTCGCCATGCTGACAGCGGTCTACATCAAGCTTTCAGTCGAAGAACACTAAAGGCTTCTTGCGCTTTCGACTGATTCACCAAAGGAAAAGGAAAGAAAAATGACCGGATCCCTTGCCTACATCGGCTACGGCCTGGCTGCGATTGGCCCTGGTATTGGTATTGGCCTCCTCGTGGGAAAGACCCAGGAAGCAACCGCACGCCAGCCTGAGATCGCCGGTAGGCTCTTCACCAACATGATTATTGGTGCAGCACTTGCTGAGGCTCTTGGCCTGATCGGCTTCGTTCTGCCCTTCATCGTCTGATGTTCGCACAGCTTGTTCCTATGTCCGAGGGATCGGTCGGAGGAATCGGCGTTGTTCTGCCTCCTCTCTATGAGATTTTCTGGTCAGCGCTGATTCTCCTGGTCATCCTCTTGGTCGTCGGTCTGTACGCGTTGCCGCGGATCTACTCGATGATCGACCAGCGGCGCGACGCCATTCAGGAAGGCCTCGATAACGCTGAGAAAGCTCGTGAAGATCTCTCTCTTGCTTCGCGTAAGAAAGATGAGATGCTTCGTGATGCTCAGGCTGAGGCTCACCAGATCCGTGAAGATGCACGTGCTCAGGCCCAGCAGATCGTCGCACAGGCACGTCTTGATGCGCAGGTAGAGGCTCAGCGCGTGCAAGATGCCGCTCAGCGTCAGATTCTTGCCGAGCGGCAGGCCGCGCAGATTAGCCTGCGTAGCGATGTTGGTTTGCTTGCTAGCGAGCTCGCAGAGAAGCTTGTGGGTGAGCATCTGGAGAATACTGATCTCACTGCTCGCGTTGTGGATCGCTTCTTGGATGAACTCGAGGCTGAAGAAGTTCCCATTGGTGGTGTGAACTGATGACTCCTGAGTTGTTACGCGAACGTCTTGCGCAGGCGGGCGATGAGCGTATGAAGGTAGCAGAAGATCTTTTCGGCGTCGCAGACTTTTTGCGTACGAATTCTTCCGTCCAACGTGCACTCACTGACCCCTCGCGAGAACAGAGTGATAAAGACGCTCTTGTTGATCGTCTTTTCGCTCCGGTTGTATCTGCTGTCTCGATTCAGTGTCTGCATGACCTGGTAGCGGGTCACTGGTCCCGTCCGCGTGACATCGTGCACGCTGTCGAAGAAGCAGGCTGCGATGCAGTGCTGCTCAGCGCGCAATTTGATGGGGTATTGGAAGAAACAGAAGCTCAGCTTGTTGCGGTTTCTGTTTTCCTTCAGTCACATCGCGATCTCAGAAATGAACTCTCTGACCTGTCTGCCCTTTCTCCGAAGGGACGCGCAGATCTTGCCCAGTCGGTGTTCCAGAGTGTTCTTGGCCAGCCGAGTCTGCGTCTTTTGCGCCGATGCGTGGGACGAACCTCGCATGGTCATCTCTTGGGAAAGCTGCGGGAATTGGCTGTTCGCGCCGCAAAGCTCTCCGGTCGACGCTTCGTATTCGTTGAGTCGGCACACGAGCTGAGCGACGACCAGAAGATGCGTCTCGAGAAGATTCTTGAGGCCAAGCTGGCCAGCCCCGTTTCGGCAACCTACACGCTGCGCCCTGAACTGCTCGGCGGCCTCGTCATCCGAATGGGGACGGAGCGAGTCGATGCGTCACTGGCCACGCGAGTTGGCGCTCTCAAACGTTCGATCGTCGGTTAAGCCCGATGTGTCTGAGGAATAGATAGAAGGAATGCTCAATGGCTGATCTGTCCATTAGCCCCGAGGAAGTACGGGCGGCGCTCGACTCTTTCGTGGAATCGTATCAACCTGCACAGGTTGCGACCGATGAAGTCGGTCATGTTACCGAAACTGCTGACGGTATTGCCCACGTTGAAGGGCTTCCCGGAACTATGGCAAACGAACTCTTGCGTTTCGAGGACGGGACGCTGGGGCTTGCCATGAACCTTGAACAACGTGAAATCGGTACCGTTGTCCTTGGAGATTTCTCCTCCATTGAAGAAGGGCAGCCCGTTTACCGCACCGGTGAAGTGCTCTCAGTGCCCGTTGGCGATGGCTACCTCGGTCGCACCGTTGACCCGCTTGGCCGCCCCATCGATGGCCTCGGTGATATCACCGACCTGGAAGGTCGACGAGCGCTGGAACTTCAGGCTCCTGGTGTCATGATGCGTAAGTCGGTTCATGAGCCGCTGCAGACCGGCCTGAAGGCGATCGACTCGATGATCCCGATTGGTCGTGGTCAGCGTCAGCTCATCATTGGTGACCGTCAAACCGGTAAGACCGCAATCGCCTTGGACACGATCATTAACCAGCGTGACAACTGGCTTTCCGGCGATGTCAACAAGCAGGTTCGATGCATCTATGTCGCCATCGGTCAGAAGGGGTCGACGATCGCTTCGGTTCGCTCGACTCTAGAGGATGCCGGAGCAATGGAGTACACGACGATCGTTGCTTCTCCTGCCTCGGATCCCGCGGGCTACAAGTACATGGCTCCCTACACGGGTAGCGCAATTGGCCAGCACTGGATGTACCAGGGCAAGCACGTCCTCATCGTTTTCGATGACCTTTCTAAGCAGGCCGAGGCCTACCGCGCAGTTTCGCTTCTTCTGCGCCGTCCGCCGGGGCGTGAAGCGTACCCCGGTGACGTTTTCTACTTGCACTCTCGCTTGCTGGAACGCTGTGCGAAGCTCTCCGACGAGCTCGGTGGGGGATCGATGACCGGTCTGCCGATTATCGAAACCAAGGCAAATGACGTTTCCGCGTACATTCCGACCAACGTTATTTCGATTACCGATGGTCAGATCTTCCTTCAGTCTGACCTCTTCAACTCGAACCAGCGCCCAGCTGTTGATGTCGGTATTTCGGTGTCTCGTGTCGGTGGCGCTGCTCAGATTAAGGCGATGAAGAAGGTCGCCGGTACCTTGAAGCTCACGCTTGCTCAGTACCGTTCGATGGCAGCCTTCGCGATGTTTGCTTCTGATCTTGATGCTGCAACACGTCGTCAGCTCACGCGCGGTGAGCGTCTCATGGAGCTTCTCAAGCAGCCGCAAAACTCGCCCTATGTGGTTCAGGACCAGGTTGCGTCTATCTGGGCTGGAACGAATGGTTACCTCGACGACCTCGAGGTGAGCGAAGTCCTCTCCTTCGAAAGCGGCCTGCTGGACTACTTGCGTGCAAACTCCACGGTGCTTGATGAGATCGCCGCCACCGGTGAGCTCTCGAAGGAAACCGAAGAAGCCTTGCGCGCTGCAGTTGAGACCTTCCATGGTCAATGGGTGAGTGCGAAGGCATCACCGGTCTCGCTTGATGACGCTGAGGTGCAGGCCGAGCGTTCTCAGGAAGAAATCGTTCGTTCGCGCCCGGTAGTGTCTGAGGCCTGAGTATGGGCGGACAACAAAGGATCTATAAACAGCGGATTGCATCTACGCAGACGCTGGCTAAGGTCTTTCGTGCGATGGAAATGATCGCGGCATCGCGAATTGGTGCTGCGCGTCGGGCAGCGACTGAACTTGGACCCTATGAGAAGGCTCTGACTCAGGCAGTTGCCGCTGTCGCTATCCATACTGACCTTGACCACCCGCTGACTCGTGAGCGTCACGATACGCCACGTGTCGCGGTCCTTGTGGTTGCTTCCGATCGAGGGATGGCCGGAGCCTACTCTGCAACGATCCTTCGCGAGGCCGAACGTCTTGTTGAACGCCTCGAAGAAGAAGGAAAAGTCCCGGTCCTGTACACCTATGGTCGACGTGCCCAGGCGTACTTCCGTTTCCGGGGCGTGGAGATCGAAGATTCGTGGGAAGGGGAGTCCGATTCACCTTCCCAGGAGATCAGCAATCAGATCGCTCGTGAACTTCTTGAGCGCTTTACCGATTCGGATCCTATGACTGGCGTGTGCGAAGTTCATTTGGTCTACACGCGGTTTAAGTCGATGATGAGTCAGGTTCCTGAGGTTCGACGCATGATTCCTCTTTCCGTTGTCGATGCTCCTGAAGGGGATCGTGAACGCGATGAGGAACGCGGTGAGCACAAGGTGAATGCCGAGCTCTTCCCCGAGTACGAGTTCATTCCTTCACCCGAAGAAGTTCTTGACACCCTGCTTCCGCTGTATGTCTCGAGCAGGATCCGAAATGTTCTTTTGCAAGCTGCCGCATCAGAGTTGGCTTCGCGCCAGCGCGCAATGCATACGGCAACGGATAACGCAGAAGAGCTCATTACGAAATACACGCGTCTGGCGAATTCGGCCCGTCAGGCGGAGATCACTCAAGAGATCACTGAAATCGTGGGCGGTGCCGACGCATTGGTCCAGGGCTGAGGCCCGTGCACATGGAGAAAATAGAAATGACTACTACTTCAACGGGACAGGGACGGGTCGCACGTGTTGTCGGACCGGTTGTCGATGTTGAGTTCCCGCCGGACGCAATTCCTCCCTTGTACAACGCATTGCACGTTGATGTGAATCTTTCCGGGCAGAGCGAAGGTGAATCCGGCGTTCAGACGATCACTCTTGAGGTTGCTCAGCACCTCGGTGACAACCTGATTCGTGCGATTTCGCTCAAGCCGACCGACGGTATGGTTCGCGGCTCGGTTGTCACCGATACCGGTGCTCCGATCTCGGTTCCGGTAGGTGACATCACGAAGGGTCACGTTTTCAACGTCACCGGTGAGGTCTTGAACCTTAAGCCCGGTGAACATCTGGAAATCACCGAGCGCTGGCCCATTCACCGCCAGCCTCCGGCATTCGACCAGCTTGAGGCTCGCACGAAGATGTTCGAAACGGGCATCAAGGTTATCGATTTGCTCACCCCATATGTTCAGGGTGGCAAGATTGGCCTCTTCGGTGGCGCAGGCGTGGGCAAGACCGTTCTGATTCAGGAAATGATTCAGCGTGTTGCTCAGAACCACGGTGGCGTTTCGGTTTTCGCTGGTGTTGGTGAGCGTACCCGTGAAGGTAACGACCTGATTCACGAAATGGAAGAGGCTGGTGTCTTCGATAAGACGGCACTGGTCTTCGGACAGATGGATGAGCCGCCGGGGACCCGTCTTCGTATCGCGCTGACCGGTTTGACCATGGCAGAGTACTTCCGCGATGTTCAGCATCAGGACGTGCTGCTCTTCATTGACAACATCTTCCGCTTCACCCAGGCCGGTTCAGAGGTTTCGACGCTTCTGGGGCGTATGCCTTCTGCTGTTGGTTATCAGCCGAACCTCGCTGATGAAATGGGACAGCTTCAGGAACGTATTACCTCTGCTGGAGGCCACTCGATTACGTCTCTGCAGGCAATTTATGTTCCCGCAGACGACTACACCGACCCGGCACCTGCGACGACCTTCGCCCACTTGGACGCAACGACTGAGTTGTCGCGTGAAATTGCATCACGCGGTATTTACCCCGCCGTTGATCCATTGGCATCGACGTCTCGAATCCTTGACCCGGCACTGGTCGGTCGTGAGCACTACGACACTGCTACTCACGTAAAGGCGATCTTGCAGAAGAACAAGGAACTGCAAGACATCATCGCGATTTTGGGCGTTGATGAATTGTCTGAAGAAGACAAGGTCACCGTTGCGCGCGCACGTCGCATTGAGCAGTTCCTTTCGCAGAACACCTACATGGCTGAGAAGTTCACCGGTGTTGAGGGCTCGACTGTTCCGCTTTCAGAAACCATCGAGGCCTTCAAGCGCATTGCTGAGGGCTACTACGATCAGGTCCCGGAGCAGGCCTTCTACAACATTGGTGGCATCGACGATCTTGAACGTCGTTGGCACGAGATCGAGAAGGATAACTGACGTGCCTGCCACCGATAAGTTGCAGGTCGAGATCGTTTCACACGAAGGCAGGCTTTGGCACGGTAGTGCATCTCAGGTCAGCTTTCCGGCAATGGATGGCTCCATCGGTGTACTTCCGGGACGACAGCCAGTTCTTGCGGGTCTTGTTCCTGGACGTGTGAGTATCACGACTGAGCAAGGAGTTGTTGACTTCGATATCGATAAAGGTCTGGCTTCAGTAGATTCCGACTTTATTACGATTGTCGTGGAACACGCCTCCCAGATGTGAGTGAGCGGTGTGCGGGCTTAAACTGTCCGCACACCCTCATTTTCTTCAGGAGGTTTTCATGGTTGTGCTGAACATTATCGTGATGCTCCTCCTTGCCCTTTTCGTCGGATGGCTGCTTCTGAATCTGCGCGCGCGTCATCTCGATCAACAAGATGGTGCTTTTCGGGCGTGGGCGCGACTTGATTCGCATTCCGGATGGATGTCAGGAATCGGTCAATATCAGGGCGACCGCCTGTGTTGGTATCGCTTGGTTGCCCCTTCATTGAAACCGCATGTTGTCCTTCCCCGACATGGACTTGAAGTCTCCCTTCCCCTGCAACGCTCAACCGATGGATCAATGGTTGAGGTCCGCTTGACATCAGGGGATGTTTTTCTGGACATCGCAGTTGAACCACTGACCTATAACGGGCTTGTGTCCTGGGGAGAATCCGAGCCTCCCGCAATCGAACATGGCTCTACGCTCTAGTTTTATTCCCACGACACTGCCAGTTCCCGAAAGGTAAGCTTTTGCGCGTTCTTATCGCTTCATGCACGGTCGATTACTCAGGCCGCCTCAGTGCGCACCTTGACCGCGCAATTCGCCTCATTATGCACAAGGCGGATGGCTCTGTACTGATCCACTCTGATGGTGGTTCATATAAACCGCTGAATTGGATGAATGCTCCCTGCACAGTCACCACTGAAATCCCCGAAGAAGGGGAAGAGATGGATGGTGTGACCCAGGTTTGGCAGGTCCAATCTGATAAGACTGATGACCGACTAGTTATTCGCATTCACGAGATCATCAGTGACGTCACTGAAGAGTTTGGTATCGATCCGGGACTCGTCAAAGACGGTGTTGAAACCCACCTTCAAGAACTCTTGGCGGAGCAGGTGCCGCAGGTACTGGGCGAAGGTTGGGAACTGGTACGTCGCGAGTATCCCACTCCTGTTGGTCCAGTTGACCTGCTTGTCCGTGATCCGCAGGGGCTGCCCGTTGCAATCGAGGTTAAAAGGCGCGGAGGAATGGACGGCGTTGATCAGTTAACGCGCTATCTGTCCCTTTTGGGTCGCGATCCTTTGCTTGACGGAATTAGAGGGATCTTTGCAGCTCAAGAGATTACGCGGCAGGCCCGTACCTTGGCCGAAGATCGTGGAATTGATTGCCTTATTCTCGATTATGACGCCATGCGAGGTTTTGACGATCCCGATTCCCGTCTCTTCTAATGACTCAAGCTGCACTCAGTCTGAGCCTGGCACGCATTATTAGCCAAGGCCTCGTCGAGGAAACGGCTGCGGATAATCCCATTGCTGCGGTCGACAATATGCTCGCTTTGCAGGCGCAACTTCCTTCTTCGATTCCGTGGGCGATTAATCTACGCGTCAAAACGCCTTCTATTGGTGCAATTAATGAGGCCTTTGAGTCTGCTGAGCTCGTACGTTCGTGGCCAATGCGCGGAACAATTCATGTCACCAGCGCGAAGGATCACCATTGGCTGCGTCAGGTGCTTCGGCATCGGTATCGCGCATGGATGCGCTCGTTTGATGAAGAGGGATTGACTCGCGCGCGTATTGAAGAAGCTGCGCAGATTGCGTATTCGAGCATTGCCTCGGCGGGACCTCAAAGTCGTGAAGAACTCTGCGCGGCCTGGGAGCAGGAAGGGATCCGAACGGGTACGCGTCCGCAACGCGAGGCAGCCCTGCGAGCGGGGGAGAAGGGGACTTTCCTTGACCGTCGTAATCTTTTCCTTGCGTTGCATATTGAGGGTTTCCTAGTTGGCGGTCCTAGGAGGGGTAATTCCTTCCTTTTTTGTGACGCGAGGCCTTTGCCCGTTGCTGAAGGGGTCGCCCAGGGAGAAGCCGATCACGAGGCCGCGCTGGCGGAGCTTGCGCGTCGCTATGCGTGGGGGCATGGTCCCGTCAGTGTCGAGGATTTTTCTCGTTGGACATCACTAACGAAACGTGAGTCTCGGGCTGCGCTGGAACGTGCGGTGCGATTAAGAAGTGACCGTCCTATCGTTCTCGGTGAATCTGGATATCAACGTGCCGATCTTGACTCGCTGTTGAGCCGCTGCGGAGATGCTGCTCGAGCGCTGTTTTCTTGCCCGTCTTTCGATGAAATCCATGTGGGATATGCAGACCGCACTAGCTTGGCAACGCAGGAGGCAGAGCGGGCAATTTGCCCCGCAAAGAATGGGATGTTTCGGCCGATTGTTATCAAAGACGGCCGGGTGATTGCGGTACAGGATCCGCGCAAAGGATATGCGTTTCTAGACTCGGTGCGAGACGAATATGATCAAGCTCTGCTGGAAAAAGCTGAAGAAATCGGTGAGTATTTGAGCGGCAAATAAGTGATCGCGCAGCTGAAAATGTGCGAAAATATTCGTATGGATTCACAAGTTATGCGAGGCCGCATCGTCCTGAAAGATTCCATCATTGAAGATGGCATCATCACCGTTGAAGGCCAATTTATCTCTCATATTTGCCCGGCATCTGATTTTTCTGGCGAGCTTCCGGAATCAAGTGGCTCTACTTTCCTTCCGGGACTTGTCGATGTGCACTGTCACGGAGGCGGTGGGGAGTCTTTCCCGAATGCAACGACTCCCGAGGCCGCGATGCAAGCCGTCATGGAACACAGGCGTCACGGTACGACTTCTTTGGTTGCTTCGTGCGTCACCGCTGATGCTGATACCTTGAAAGCACGTGCTCGTACCCTAGCTTCGCTTGCCGAAAAGGATGAAATTGCGGGTATTCACTTCGAGGGGCCCTTCGTATCCCATGCGCGTTGTGGCGCCCAGGATCCGACCTACATTGTTGATCCGGATCCCGATCTCACCCGCGAACTCATTGATGAATGCAAGGGATATGCACTTTCAATGACGCTTGCTCCGGAAAAGCCCCGCGCATTTGGAGAAGGTTCTGTTGCTGAAGCGCTGATCGATGGGGGTGCTATTCCTTCGTGGGGGCATACGGATTCGAACTCGACCTTTGCGCGTCAAGCCTTGGAATACTCACGTGAGCATTTCGCACATTCTTCGACCACTCGCGGCCCTCGTGCAACGATTACACACCTTTTCAACGGCATGCGTCCGCTGCACCATCGCGACACCGGTCCGATCGCGGAATTTCTTTCAGATGCAGCCCGTGGTGGTGCGGTTGCAGAGCTGATTTGCGATAACGTCCACGTTGATCCACTTCTTGTTCGTGATGTCTACGAACTTGTCGGTCGCGATCACGTTGTGCTGATTACGGATGCGATGGCTGCCGCCGGTATGCCTGATGGTTCCTACACGCTTGGTCCTCAAGATGTTGTCGTTCGTGACGGTATCGCGCGCCTGGCTCAGGGCGATTCTATTGCCGGTGGCACTGCGCACCTTCTTGATTGTGTTCGCGTGGCAACGACTTTGGGTGGAATTCCTCTGGTGGACGCTGTCTACATGGCATCGGCTCAAGGCGCTAAGATCTTGGGCGATCCGCGAGTGGGCAGCCTTGAGGTTGGAAAATTTGCAGATATTGTCGAGGTGGATTCCGAGCTCAATGTGCGTCGCGTAGTTCGCCGTGGCACAGTAGTTGAGTGAGAGGAAAGCGATCTCGTAAGCGTCCGTGGGGCGAGAGCCGGCCGTTACAGATGTCGGCTCTCGCCTCACTTGCGCGCAGCGAAATTGGGCCCGATGGTGAGTACTATCAGGTTCAATATCTTCGTTCTTCTTCGAAGCCCTATACCTGCCCCGCGTGCCTGCAAACAATTGCCATTGGCAGCGCACACGTCGTTGCATGGCCTGAAGAACGTGCCTATGGGTTGGATCAGGGAGTTCGCGCTCGGCGACACTGGCACCTGAACTGTTGGAAACGTGGTCTTCGCCCGGCATAATGAGCGTGATTGGCTACGTGCACGTGGCGTGAGACACCTCCAGTATGCACTCGTGTTGTTTGCCCGTAGAGTTACTAACTAGAGGTTGACACTATCCCATTAATAGGAGACTCCGAGTGGACCAGCTCAGAAGATTTTCAGGAGCAGCTGCAGCATGTGCAGTTGCGGTGATTGCTGCGATTGTCGCGGTATTGGCTTTGACTGTGTGGAAGCCGACCCAACAAATTAGTGCGACTGTTACCCCCCAGCAGCCGGTCGTCATCACCCGTGAGGGTCTCTTCCAACTCGAAGGGGGTGAAGTCACCGTTACCGCGGCTTCTGCCTCGGGAAAGCAAGTGACGATGGCGCTGGGTACAGCCGCAGATGTTCGTGCATGGGTTTCCGATCTGTCCTATGCGGAAATTACTGGCATCTCGGCGAACCGTGAGAATCTTTTGACCGAGGGACATGACTCTGCGGCATCGGCAACCTCGTCGCCGTCTCCCTCGCCGTCGCCTTCCAGCGAGGCTCCACAAAACCCTGATCAGAATGCTCAGCCTTCGCCTTCTCCCAGCGCGACTCCAACTCTGTCGGCTGCCGGTGGAGATATGTGGCTTGACGAGGCGACCGCTCCCTCGACCGCGACAATGACGCTTCGTGATGTCGCAGCAGGGCGTTCATTGGTTATTACTTCGGATGGAACGACCCCCTCTGATTTGACAGTTACTATGACCTGGCAGACGCCGCATGCGAATGTTCTAGCAATCACTGCTGGCGTTATTACATTCATCTGTCTTCTCATTGCCGCTGCCTTGGTCGGCCTTGTTCTTTGGCGTGAACGTCAGGTGGATTCTGAAGAAGAAAAGCGTAAGGAAGATGAAGCAGAAGAAGGGGCATCTCAACAGGTAGATCCCACCTTCTTTGAAACCACTGATAACTCTGAGTCTTCTGAAGAGGAAAACGAAACTCTTCAAGCCAACATCGACGAGCCTGAAGAGTACAGCGACTCAATCGAGGGCGGGGAAACGCCTGATGACGTAACGGCCCAAGATGCTTTCACTGAGGTCGCTGAGCTTGACGAGGAAACGCCAGAAGACGAATCCTCAGAGGACCGTGCCGTAGAAGAGAGCTTTGAAGTTGATGAAACTTCTGTGACCGATCGGGATGAATCTTCGGACTCTGAGCCGCGTCGCGGTCGCCACGGCATTGCCTATCATGATGCTGAAGTAGACCCACCTGCTCGCGAATCAACAGATACGGGAATTATTGATTTGTCCGGTATTCGCCCGGGTGCAGTTCTTCCTTCGCGCCGCGCGCTGCGTCAGGCACGCGAAAAAGGTGAAGGACGCTTGGTGATTGGTGGCCAGGAATTCGATACAGGCTTGATTCCTCAGGTGGAGAAGGAAGAAGAAGTATCCACCAGTGATGGATCCGAAGAAAAGCGCTCGTGGGGCTCGATCATGGGGAGCTGGATTTCACCGAAGCAACGCGGACAGAAGGGACAGTGACGATGAGAATACGACGTATCCTCCCAGTTCTGTGCGTGCCTGCACTTGTTCTTGGGGCATGTAGCAGCCGTGATCTAGTTGCTCCTGAGGTGACTTCCCAGCCTTCTTCCGCCTCTCCGAACCTAGACTCAGCGCGCATTGAGCGTGTTCTTGGATCCATTCAGGACACCATCAATACTGCTGATGCGACACGTGACGCTGCTGCTCTTGAACCTCGACTTGAGGGCGGAGCATTGCGTATGCGTAGTGACCAGTATGCTGCTGCTAAAGCAACGAATACTGAGGTTCCTAAGCTTGTCGTCAACCAGGGTTCGGTTGCAGTGACAAATTCGGATCAGTGGCCGCGCGTTATTGTGAATGTTTCCAGCCCTGATCAGGCATCTCTTCCTGTGCTCGCATTCGCAGTCCAAGATGATGCGCGATCGAAGTATAAGCTCGTCGGATGGGCACGCGCGCTTGGTGGAGCTCAATTCCAGTTGGATAACGTGGAGAAGGGCTCTGCGGCACTTGGTCCTGATGCTCAGGGATTCGTGAAGACCCCGAAGGAAGCGCTCCAGGGCTATGTGGACATGCTGAATTCTGGCAATGCCGGTAACGATCAGTATGCGGGTGATGATTTTGCTCGTCGCTACTTGCAGGATGCAAAGAGCTTGAATGATGCGGTTCAGGCTGCAGGAAATGTTCAGGCTCATGCTGATCTCTCGGCTGATTTCCCGATTGTCGGTGTCGAACTGGTCGATGGTTCAGCTCTTGTTGCCGCTTCATTCACCTATACTCAGACCTATCAGCGCACTGTTGCTCGTTCGACTATGCGCCTCGGGGGAACAACTGCTGCATTGGCAGAAGGTGATGACGATACGGTCAAGGGGAAGGCGACAGCAACCTACATTGTGACCGTGCTCCTGCACATCCCCAAGGCCGGTTCGGATTCGCAGCTGATTAGCGCTGTTGGCGCGGAACGCGCACTTGGCTCGGTCGTCAAGGATGATGGCGCCGGGAACCCTGATCAACGTTAAGGAGATCTTCTTCATGAATAATGATGCTCACAATCCTCAACCTGCAGATTCGCACGGTGCACTCGACCTCAGTGCAGCCGCTTCCGCCGCAGGACAGGGAGGCACCAATGCTTCTCAGCAGACAAACCGAGAAGGTGGTGCCGGTGGCATCAGCATTCCGCTGATTGATTCCTGCGATGATTCCTCTTTCGAGGCCATTGCCGCGAATTCTCAAAAGGTTCCGGTCGTCCTCGTTCTTTGGGCTGCTCAATCTCTTGAATCTAAACAGCTTCTGGCTACCCTCGAAGAGCTCGCACGTGAAAAGGCGGGTGCCTTCCAGCTTGTTGAGGTTGATGTCCAACAGGCCCCGCGAGTTGCACAGGCATTCCAAGTACAGGTGCTTCCGACTACGGTCGCTCTTGTCGGCGCGCGTCCTGTTCCTCTCTTCCAAGGTGTTGCTGCTAAGGAACAGATTGCCCCTGTTATCGAGGATTTGCTGAAGGCTGCTGGACAGATGGGGGTGACCGGTCGGATTGCTGTGAGCGGATCCGATATTGCAAAACCCATCCCAGAGGAGCATATCCCCGCCCTTGAAGCTGAAGAACGTGGAGATCTTGAAGCTGCGCAGGCTGCTTGGGAGAAGATTATTGAACACAATCCCCGCGATGAAGAAGCAAAGAATCACCGCGCGCGGATTAATTTCAAGCTGCGTGAGGCTCAGGAAAACGGTGATCCCTCCGCACAGGCAGATGCGCTCTTCAATGAGGGAAAGACTGCAGAAGCATTTAATGTCCTTCTGCGCCTTATCGAGGACAGCCCGGAGGATCAGCGTGAGGATTACCGTGTCAGGCTGCTGGATCTTTTCCGAATTGCGGGGAATACCCCTGAGGTTAAGGCTGCAAGACGGCGTTTGTCTGCGCTGTTGATGATCTAGAAGCTGTTAACAGGCAGCTGATTAGGGGTGTGGGGAACAGATTTTCATCTGTTCCCCACACCCCTTAGTGCTCAGAAGTTCAGTGCTGAGGTGCCAGCCAGAGAGCACCCAGAGGAGGAACGCGAAGCTCAACCGAGTAGGGGCGTCCATTCCAGGGGATCTCTTCAGCAACGAGCTCGCCGATATTAACGACTCCTGAACCACCATATTGTGGATCATCCGTATTGACGACCTCTTGCCAGGTTCCCGCGTGAGGCAGGCCAATACGGTAGCCTTCGTGGGGGTTGCCAGCGAAGTTCACCACGCACACAAGCTCATCCTGAGCGCGGTGGCCGCTAGTGGCCTCGGATTTACGGATATAAGAGATCAGGTTGTGATCGCCATCGGAGGCGTCAATCCATTCGAAACCTGTGTAGGTGTCATTCCACAGTGCTGAGTGGCTGCGGTAGAGCTCGTTGAGGCGCGCAACCAAAGCTGCCATTCCGGCATGGTCGGGTCGATCGTAGAGCCACCAATCCAGGGAGTAGCTTTCATTCCACTCTTGTTCCTGTGCAAATTCCTGACCCATGAAGATCAGCTGCTTACCGGGATGCGACCACTGGTAGGCGAAGAGTGAACGTAAACCAGCCATCTGTTGCCAGTGATCACCGGGCATCTTGGAGACAAGTGCGCCCTTGCCGTGAACGACCTCGTCATGAGACAGAGGCAGCACGTAGTTCTCTGAGAAGGCGTAAACCAGTGAGAAGGTCAGCTCACCGTGATGCCAACGACGATTGACAGGATCTTCAGAGAGATAGCGCAGGGTGTCATTCATCCACCCCATGTTCCATTTCATTCCAAAGCCTAGGCCGCCGCCAGAGGTCGGAGCGGTAACTCCGGGCCATGCGGTCGATTCTTCGGCAATCATGACAATTCCAGGATGCAGGCGGTAGGAGGTCGCAGTTGCTTCCTGAAGGAAAGAAATCGCCTCAAGATTCTCACGCCCGCCGTATTGGTTTGGACGCCACTGACCGTCCTTACGCGAATAATCCAGATAGAGCATGGAGGCAACGGCATCAACGCGTAGGCCGTCGATGTGGAATTGATCAAGCCAATACAGTGCGTTTGCGACCAAGAAGTTTCGCACTTCAATGCGGCCGAAATTAAAGACGTAGGTGCCCCAATCGGGATGCTCACCGCGCAGCGGATCAGGATCTTCATAGAGCGGAGTACCGTCAAAGCGCGCCAGTGCCCAATCGTCCTTGGGGAAGTGCGCCGGTACCCAGTCCAAGATCACTCCGATACCTTCTTGGTGGAGACGGTCCACAAGGTAACGGAAATCGTCGGGAGTGCCATAACGCGAGGTCGGTGCGTAATAGGAAGTGACTTGGTAACCCCAAGACCCGCCGAAGGGATGCTCAGCAAGAGGCATAAATTCGACGTGGGTGAACCCCATCTTCTTGACGTAGGGGATTAACTCATCGGCCAAACCGCGGTAACCCAGATCCTGCTTCCAAGAGCCTGCGTGAACCTCGTAAATCGACATGGGGCCGTTGTGAGGGTTGACATCCTCACGTGCGCGAAGCCAGTCTTCGTCGTTCCATGTGTGGAAGACATCGGTGACGACCGAGGCCGTGGCCGGGGGAATTTCCGTTGCCCGAGCCATGGGGTCTGCTTTTTGGAACCAGTTTCCTGATGGTCCTTGGATTTCGAACTTGTAGCGGGCGCCGACACCAACGCCGGGAATGAAGAGTTCCCACACTCCGGAAGCACCCATTGTGCGCATGGCGTGTCCGGTGCCATCCCAGAAATTGAAGTCACCGACAACGCGCACGGCCTGCGCGTTAGGGGCCCACACTGCGAAGGCGACACCATCGACAGGTCCCATGACACCATCAAAATGCATGAGGTGGGCACCCAAGACCTCCCAGAGGCGCTCATGGCGTCCTTCGGAGATCAGATAGGTATCCATTTCACCAACGGTTGGGAGGAACCTGTAGGGGTCATCAACGACCTGCGAATGATCGCCGTAGGTCACGCGCAGTCGGTAGTCGGGAATGTCTTCTGCAGCGAAGACACATACCCAAACACCTCCGTGTTCGTGGGTTGCCGGGTAGGTATGGTCCTGAGTGAGCACCTCGACCGAATCGGCCAGATGGTGAACGCTGCGGATCGTGACAACACCGTCATTGAGGTGTGCTCCCAGCACATCGTGGGGGAGAGGATAGCGCCCTTCGGCTACCGCATCGAGGACGTCTGTGGCCACTGCTGTCGCTTGAGGTTCCATGTGTTCATCATCTCACGTTTAAATAATTTCTAATAATTACTCGGTTTCGATGGCCATGACATGACCCAATCGATCCCAGGGGGACAGGCGTACCCAATTGGTGCGTGACCAGGAGTAACGCTGTCCGTCGAGCTCATCGACCACGGTAAAGTTTGCCGATGATGTCCCCAAGGAGAGTCCGCTCAAATCAATATCGATTTCTCCTTCAACCGTGTTTTCCGGGTCCAAGGAGATCACGACGATGACTGTATCGGGCAATCCGGTCGGTGAGAAACGTGCGGGGACATGCTTGGAGAAGCACAGGATCTTCTCCGAGGTCGTGGGGTGGATGCGAAGATCGTGAAGCTGGCGCAGTGCTGGGTGGCGTTCACGAGCGCTATTGAGAAGTGTGAGTAGAGTCGGGATTCCCGTCTCCTGGGCAAGCTTTGGATCACGAGGCCGGAATTCATACTTCTCGTTATCGTTGGGTTCCTCGGCACCCTCGCGTTGAATATTCTCAACCCACTCGTATCCCGAGTAGATTCCCCATGAGGGTGCTCCGAGTGCGGCCAGCATCGCGCGAATTGCGAAGATTGCACTTCCCCCAGAAGTCATCTGATGAGTGAGAATATCGTGCGTCGTCGGCCAGAAGGTCGGACGAATAAGGTGCGCAGTGTCGTGTGCGAGCTCCTGAAGATACTCTTCGATTTCTTGCTTTTCGGTTCTCCACGCGAAATAGGTGTAGGACTGGTCAAAGCCAACCGCGCCCAAGGTACGCATCATTGCGGGGCGGGTGAAAGCCTCGGCAAGGAAAATAACTTCCGGATGACGAGTATGGATTTCTTCTAGGAGCCGTTCCCAGAAAGGAATGGGTTTTGTGTGCGGATTATCGACACGGAAGATCGTCACCCCGTGGGAAATCCACAATTCGAGCATGTCACGAATCGCTGCGTAGATTCCCTCTGGATCTCGATCGAAGTTCAGGGGATAGATGTCCTGATATTTCTTCGGTGGGTTCTCTGCGTAGGCGATCGAGCCATCTGCGCGTTGGGTGAACCATTCTGGATGCTCGCTGACCCACGGGTGGTCGGGGGAACACTGAAGTGCGATATCCAGTGCAACCTCTAAGCCCAGCTCTTTTGACTGCGCAACGAAATAATCAAAATCATCGAAATCGCCCAGCTCAGGGTGAATAGCATCGTGGCCGCCCTCCGCTGAACCAATGCCGTAGGGGCTGCCGGGTTCACCTCTGTGAGCAACCAGAGAGTTATTCTTTCCCTTTCGATTGGTTAAACCGATCGGGTGAATTGGCGTCAAATAGACGACGTTGAAGCCCATAGACGCAATACGGGGCAGAGCCTCGGTCGCGGTACGCAAGGTTCCCGATACCCAGCGTCCTTTCTTATCCTGGAAAGCGCCGTGCGAACGTGGGAAGATCTCATACCACGCACCTGCGAGGGCACGGTTTCGCGCAACGTAGAGAGGGAAACTACGGGTTGACCCGTAGAGGTCGCGGAGTGGGAAATTACGGAAGACTGCGCGCACCGGAGCAGCCAGGCCAGCGGAGAGACGACGTTGGGGAGTTTGAGTGGTATCGCGTAGGGCCTGTGCGGCAGCAAGTAGAGTTTCAATACCTGCTCGACTTGGTTGCTTTTGAGAAGGATTGTTCAATGCCTCTCCGCGTGCAGCGCGTTCCATCAAGAGTGCGCCTTCTTCGAGCATGAGTTCGACGTCGACCTCGGCCCCAATCTTCACTGATGCATCGTGACGCCATGTGGCGTAGGGGTCTGACCATGTATCGATGCGGAAGCTCCACTTGCCAACCGCGTCTGGCATCAGCCACGCTTCGTAGCGGTCGAGGCCGGGAGCAATGTCATACATGAGGGCGCGTGAATGGATGGAGCCACCGGGGCGAATGAGAACTGCCTCGGCAGCATAGGCATCATGGCCCTCTCTGAAGACGGTTGCTCGGATAGGAAATGCCTCAAAAACCGTTGCTTTAGCCGGCAAATTCCCGTCCTCAACGACGGGAAAAACTTCAGTGGCCGGGATGCGTGGAAGTAGTGTCTCGTTCACATACTCAAGCCTAATGGATACTGTGACGATCGACATACTCAGGAAGCGAAAAGGCTCTGAAGGGTCCAAAAAGGTGGTGGTTACTTCCTCAGAAGTAACCACCACCTTGAGCGTTTCAAAAAGCTCAGTAGACCATGTGCATCGCTTCTCGGACCTCGTTCAAGGTCTTTTCTGCACGTTCGTTTGCCTTCTCATTGCCTTGGCGCAGGATTGAGAGCAGATACCCCGGATCAGCCGCTAGCTCGGCACGACGTGCACGGATTGGTGCAAGCATTTCGTTGAGAGCCTCTGTAACGGTTGCCTTGAGCGCACCGCCGCCGCCATCACCGATACGCTCGGCGATAGCTACCGGATCCTCGCCTGTGGCCAAAGATGCAAGCATCAGTAAATTGGCTACCTCGGGACGGTTCTCAGGGTCGAAGGTGATGTGACGATCTGAATCAGTCTTTGCGCGCTTTAAGATTTTTGCAGTCTCATCTGCGGTCATTGCCAATTCGATCGTGTTGCCGCGAGACTTCGACATCTTCGTTCCGTCCGTTCCCAAGAGCAGGGGAGTCTCTGAAAGAAGCGCATCAGGACGGGGGAATACGGCTCGCTTGGGGTCGACGCGACCGTAACGCTTATCGAAGCGCTGAGCAATCAGGCGAGTCTGTTCAATGTGAGGGAGCTGGTCTTGGCCAACAGGAACGATATTCGCCTTGCAGAAGAGGATGTCACAGGCCTGGTGCACCGGGTAGGTCAACATCAAACCGGTCATTGCACGGCCGTCGGTCGCTTCCAACTCTGCCTTAACCGTGGGGTTACGGTGCAGCTCGGCCTCGGTGACCAGGGAAAGGAAAGGAAGCATGAGTTGGTTCAGTGCAGGAATCGACGAATGGTTGAAGATCGTTGTCTTCTCCGGATCTAATCCAACTGCAAGGTAATCAGTAACCAAGCCAAGGACGCGCTCTTGAATGGGGCCGACAGCGTCGCGGTCTGTGATGACCTGATAGTCAGCTACAAGCACCCACGTATCGACTCCGCGTTCTTGAAGGAGAACACGGTTTCGCAGGGTACCGAAGTAGTGACCGAGGTGTAGGCGTCCAGTTGGGCGGTCGCCAGTAAGCACGCGAAAACGCGTGGGATCTTGGTCGATTGCCTCGTCAATTTCCTTCGAACGTGCAAGAGAGCGCGCGAGGGAAGCATCAGAGGTGGATTGCTCGAGAGTTTCTTCGCTGGTAGTCACCAGCTCAGTTTAGCGTGATCACTGCGCGGGCGAAGAGTCCACGGATGAGAGGTAGATATGCATGCTGAAAGGATCCATGGAAACTGTTGCATCCGAAGCCTTGTAATCGAGAGTATGCGGCAAGGTCACCGCATCGTTCATAGAGGTAACACCGCCGTCGTCGATCTGGCTCCATGCACTATCGAAAACGTGCACCCACTGGACCCCTCGGCCTCGGGGAAGAAGAACATTGCGGTCCGCTGTCGTTCCGTTGAAGAGGACAAGAGCATCGCGAGAACGATAGGGGGTGCCTGAACGTAGCATTTGGAATACACGTGAATCGGGCGATGTCCAAACGTCGTCACGCATGGGAACCCCACTTGCGTCATACCACGAGAGGTCAGGAAGCGTATCACCATGGGGCTCGGATCCGGAGAAAAACTTCATTGGCCGCAGTGCAGGATGCGCTCGGCGCAATGCAAGAAGCCAACGGACGATCTCGAGCTGTTCCTTTTGGAGTTCAGAGAGGTCCCAGTCGATCCACGAAATGGGCGAATCTTGACAGTAGGCGTTGTTATTACCAAATTGCGTGCGCGAAAACTCATCACCCGCAACCAACATGGGCGTTCCAGAGGAAACAAGGAGCGTGGCAAGAAGATTGCGTTGTGAGCGCTGGCGCGCGGGGACAATGTCTTCAACAAAGCCGGTGATATCACGGACATCGGGGTCAGCACCAAGAATTGGCGCCGCCAAAGCTCCCTCAAGACCGTGGTTCCACGAGTGGTTGTTATCCGAACCGTCTCGGTTTTCTTCCAGGTTTGCCAAGTTGTGCTTATGGTCAAATGCCGTAAGGTCGGCCAAAGTAAAGCCGTCATGTGCCGTCACAAAATTGACAGATGCTCCAGGTCCGCGAAGGTATCCAACGCCGTGGCCAAAGAGATCTTGAGAACCCGAAAGACGAGTTGCGAGCTCATTGGCTCCACTAGCCGGCCGGCCCGCAGTAATCTCTCGCAAGTCAGAAAGCCAGAAGCTCCGAACGGAATCGCGGAAACGGTCATTCCACTCGCAGAAAGGATCGGGGAAATTACCGGTCTGCCACCCGCCTAAACCAACGTCCCAAGGCTCTGCGATGAGCTTGGTCTCGCGAAGAAGGGGATCTGCCCCCATCGCAATGAGCAGAGGATGCAGGGGAGTAAAACCGGTTGAAAAACGCCCGATAGTCGCAGCGAGATCAAAGCGGAATCCATCAATTCCCATGCTGGCTACCCAGTAGCGTAGTGAATCCAAGATAAGAGAAATCACCTGGGGGTGATCGGTATTCAGTGTGTTGCCGCACCCCGTCGTATCGATGATCTGTGAGGGGTAGGCGTCGGTTCGCCTGTAGTACAGAGGGGAATCAAGCCCGCGGAATGACAGCGTCGGACCGGTGTCTCCGCTCTCGCAGGTGTGGTTATAGACCACGTCAAGGATCACTTCAATCCCGGCCTCATGGAGGATTGAGACCATCCCGCGGAATTCGTCAATCACGGCCTGTGGGCCTCGTGCGCGAGCGGCGGCGCTGGCATAGGAAGGTTCAGGGCTAAAGAAGGAGAGGGTGGAGTATCCCCAATAATTCGTCAAGCCGCGCTCGACTAAGAAAGGTTCATCAGACTTTGCGTGGATCGGGAGAAGCTCGACAGAGGTCACTCCCAACTCTTTGAGATAACGAACGGATGCGGGATGAGCAAGACCCGCATAGGTCCCTCGCAGATTGGGGGGAACCTCCGACATATTCTGCGTGAAGCCTTTGACATGTAACTCGTAGATAACGGTCTCATCCAAAGGAACCTTTGGCTGTGGGGTAATGCGAAATGAGGTGTCAACAACCACGCTATGAGCGTTAAAAGGCGCCGAATCAGTTGTTGAAGGCTCCAGCGGGTAAGAGACCGGGTAAAAATCCTCATCGACTTGGTGCGCGTAGACCTCGGGACGAATGTCGACAGCACCTGCGAGGCCACGGCCATAGGGATCGACCAGAAGCTTGTTCTCGTTAAAGAACAGGCCGGCATCGGGGTCCCAAGGGCCTTCCGCACGGAAACCGTAGTGGGTTCCAAGGCCAAAACCTTCGATACGTCCATGCCAGATGCCATGATCGGGGCCAAGAAGACGATAGCGCTGCTCAAACCCGGTATCCGGGTCGATGACGCAGAAGTCAACCTGGGTAGCACGTGTCGATACCACAGCAATGTTGAGACCTGATCCAGAAACGGTGACGCCCAGTTGGCGATAGTGAGGATGAGGTTGCGTAACGGCGTGGTAGACGTAATTCGCCTGTTGTGACATTGCCGCCCCTTTTTTTCATGTCAGAACTGAGAACATCATAGTCGTATCCGTCCGGTGGCACACATAGAGCTGCGCGTATCAGCACCGATATGGCACTCTGGATACATGAGGATTGCAGTTCTGGTCAAACAGGTTCCTGATACAAGCTCGGACCGGCGTTTTGAAGACTTACGTTTAGTGCGTGGTGAAGACGATGTCCTAAATGAAGGCGACGAACACGCAGTGGAAGCTGCGGCTGATCTTGTGCGCACTCACGGAGGTGAAGTCGTTGCGGTGAGCATGGGGCCAGAAGATGCCAGTGATGCACTGATTCGTGCGCTGGCACTTGGTGCCGATAGTGCTTATCTGCTCTCTGATCCCAAACTTGAGGGTGCAGATGTCACTGTTTCAGCACGTGCGCTCGCGGCTTTGCTGACGGTGCTGGCGGATGAGGAGCCTTTCGATCTGATCATCGCCGGGATGGCAGCGGCGGATTCGATGACTTCGATGCTTCCCGCGGCGCTCGCGGCGGTCCTTGGCCTTCCTTTGGTTTCACAGGCTCGAGAGTTAACTGTTGATGTCGAGCACTCACGGCTGAGTGCCTCGCGAAGTGTTGATGGTGTCGATGAATCTCTCGAAGCGCCTTTCCCTGCTGTCATTTCTGTTTCAGATCAGCTGAACGAACCGCGTTTCCCCGGTTTTAAGGACCTCAAGGCTGCTCGGATGAAGCCCTTAGTTCGTGCCGAACTTGATGACATTGCCGAGTGTGATCCCAGCGGAGTGCTCTCATCTGTCTTGGCTTCTGGACTCGATGCGATGCCTCTTCGTATGGAATTTATCGAGGAACATCTTCGTGGCGGATCAGGTGAGGTATTCCCCGATACCGGTGATGGCGGCAAGCGTCTTGCGGAATTCATTGAGGAGAAGTTGAAGTGAAGGCTTTATTGAACTCTGCGGTCCTCGTTCTTGACCTGGCCTCCTCTGAAGGAACAATTGACGCCCGTCACAAGGACATCATCGCCCAGGCTCGCGGGTGCTTCGAAGAGCTGCATGCGATCGTCTTGTGCCCCGAGGTCCACGATTGCCTTGGAGGGGAGTTGGGGCGAATTGGTGTGTCCTCTGTGATCCCGGTGATCTGCCCCGAGGCCGCGCTGACAACATCGGCTTTGCTTCCTTCGCTGGAATCTGCGTACCGAAGCCTGAATCTCCCCGGAGCACCGATTTTCTTCGCCACGCGTTTCCTTGACCGTGAGTGTGCCGCTTCCCTTGCCGTAATTTTGGGTGGGTGCGCCATTGCCGAGGCCGTCGAGATTCACGTTGAAGAGGATCGTTTGCGCGCGACGACGGATGCTCTTGGTGGCTCGTGGAGGGGAGAAGTTCTTGCTACGGCTGCACCTGCCTGCGTGTGTCTGCGTTCGCGCGGCCTCGTCCCTGAAGAGGTTGAAGGCCAGTGCAAGGTGGCTGAGCCTATTGTGCTGTCCTTGAGTGATAAGACCACCAGGGTTCACGAGCGTGCGTACCAAAGTGGAGATGGTCGCCCGAAGGTGACTGAAGCTCAGGTCGTTGTAGTTGGTGGCCGAGGCGCAGGGCAGGATTGGAGTTTGGTCGAAGATCTTGCCGATGCTTTGGGTGCTGGCATCGGTGCAACGCGTGATGCTGTTGATGAAGGCTGGGCGAAGCGCAGCGCGCAAATCGGCCAAACCGGCGCGACGATTGCTCCCAAGCTCTATATCTCTCTTGGTGTTTCAGGTGCAATTCATCACACGATTGGAATGATGTCCTCGGGAACGATCGTTGCAGTCTGTGATGATCCAGATGCTCCGATCTTCGAAATTGCTGATTTCGGAGTTGTCGGAGATCTGTACGAAATTATTCCCCAAGCGCTGGAGCATATTCGCGCGTGGCGCGCGAATGAGCCCCAGGACAACTGAAAGACACCCGTGTCGCACTATCTTGATCACGCCGGTTCCACACCCCTGGCACCCGGAGTTCGTCAGGCCTGGCTTGACGCCCAAGACGCTCTCAGTCGGCGTCCTGGAAACCCCGCGGCTCTTCATGCTGGCGGACGTTCCGCTAAGCGTTTGCTGGAGGACGCGCGTGAACGTGTAGGCGCAGCTGTGGGCGCATCTCGCGCGGAGGTTGTTTTTACCTCGGGTGCGACAGAATCAGATGCGCTGGCGCTTGTTGCTGCCTCTCGGGGGATGCGCAGGGCCGACGCCGGACGCGTCGATGTTTGGATGTCTCCGGTCGAGCATGACGCGGTCAGTGAGCAGGGCGAAGTCCTGCGTCGAGAGGGCTTTACGCCCCGGATCTTTGCGGTGAATTCTTCGGGGCGTGTGGAGTATTCGGATTTAGGGCCAGCAGACTTTGAACGTGCGGCATTAATGTCAATGACGTGGGTGTGTTCTGAGCTTGGAACCATTGAACCAGTGGGCGAATTTGCCAGCTTTGTTCACGACGCGCAGACGGAACAAGCGCCTCTTCTGCATTCGGATGCCGCTCAAGCAATCGGCTACTGCGACGTTAATTTTGCTCAGTCAGGCTTAGACCTATTGTCGATCGGTGGTCATAAAGTCGGTGCTCCTGTTGGTACGGGTGCACTGATCGTCCGTCGGGGCATCAAGATGGTCACTGACCGGCCCGGTGGGGGACACGAACGCGGAATCCGTTCTGGAACCCCCGATGTTGCAGGAGCCTGCGCGCTCGCAACTGCCCTTGAATTTGCGGTGGAGCATCGCCTCGAGCGTGTCCAACGTGCGCAGAAACTCCGTGAGCGTCTTATTTCCGGCCTCCCTCAGGGGGTGCGTTTAAGTGTTGACCCAGCCACGGCCTCGGCAGCGATTATTCACTTATTGATCCCGACCCACCATCCCGAGGCAGTTCTCTTGGCTATGGATATGGCAGGCGTAGACGTGTCGGCCGGTTCGGCATGTCATGCTGGAGTGACTCGGCCTTCGCGTGTGGTGATGGCCCTTGGCTACAGTGAAAATCAAGCACTTGGTGTGCTGCGGGTTTCCACGGGAATGGAAACTACCGTAGAAGATATTGATGCTTTTCTTCGCGCACTTCCCGTCGCAATCCGAGCGGGACAGGCATTGGATGAACGAGACAGGATGGATGCATGAGGGTTCTTGCGGCTCTATCGGGTGGAGTGGACTCTGCAGTCGCGGCAGCGAAGGCTGTAGAGGCCGGACACGAGGTCGTTGGAGTGCATATGGCCCTATCGTCTCAACCCCAAGAATGCCGTTTGGGTTCGCGCGGCTGCTGTTCGGTTGAAGATGCTGCTGATGCTGCTCGTGCTGCCGAAATCATGGGTATTCCATTTTATGTATGGGATCTTGCGGAAGAATTTGAGCAAACGGTCATCACTGACTTCGTTGAGCAGTACAAGGCGGGGCACACCCCGAATCCCTGTGTTCGTTGCAACGAATTCGTCAAGTTTAGGGAGCTTGCCCAGCGTGCTCGAGCACTGGGATTTGACGCGGTTTGTACCGGCCACTACGCGCGTATTGTTCAGACAGATTCGGGTCCGCAGCTCCATCGAGGACGTGACGAGGCAAAAGATCAGTCCTATGTGCTTGCAATTATGGGACCCGAAGAACTTCCACGTGTGATTTTCCCTTTGGGAGATGCTCCATCGAAAGCATGGGTGCGTTCCGAAGCGGAAAGAATGGGGCTCGGAGTGTCAAATAAGCCGGATTCTTACGATATCTGCTTCATTCCTGATGGAGATACGCAGGGCTTCCTACGTTCACACCTGGGGAGCAACCCTGGCGACATTGTTGATACTGAGGGCCACGTTGTGGGTCGTCACGATGGCTACTGGAATTTCACGGTTGGTCAGCGACGAGGATTGAACTTGGGCAACCCAGCTGCCGACGGGCGGCCTCGTTATGTCGTTGAGACGAAGCCTCAGCTCAACCAGGTTGTCGTTGGTGCTTCTGAATTGCTCTCTGTCGACCATATTGATTGTTCTGAACTTGTGTGGCTCGCACCTGATGATT
>CALIZH010000073.1 GCA_938028585.1 uncultured Actinomyces sp.
TCGTGCGCGAGCACTGCGATGACAAGGACAAGTACTTCCTCGTCGACCGCATCCCCGAGACTCCCGAGGAGCTCGGCTTCGAGCCCAACTCACCCACCCCGCCCGCCGACGGCTACCGTGCCTGGATGCCCTGCTGGAAGGAAGAGGATAGGCGGCACCCGTCGAAGAGGGACGCGGGTTTGCGTGAACGATCTCCTATATCGGCCAAAAATTGAATCTATTCGATGGATACTCTGGTCTTTCTGTAAGTTGAAAGTTGCTGATGTGAGTCGAAATCTGTTGGTTACTTCTCCTGGTTATCTTCATTTGAAAGGAAATGGTGCAGAGTCTTGAGACTTTCCAAGATCTCGTCGTAGGTGACGATAGTAACTGAGCGTAAATTGTTACGAAAAAGCTCTAAGGATTTCTTTTTGTCGTTATCGTCGGAGGGGGTTCGGCCTGCTATGACAATGCAGCGGATATTATACGACTCTAAATCGTATTGTCGCGCGTTGTTTTTAAGAGTAGGCAGTTCAGACTGGAGGTGAAAGCATTGGTCCAATGCTTGCGTAATGGCATCGTTTAGATCCTTGTGTGGGCCGTATACGCCTTTTCGGTACTCTTTTGGATGTAATAGGTGCATATCTGGTCGTTTTATCTCAACTAAAGCGATATTGTCGGTAAGTGTGTTTTTGAACATGAAGTCAACTATTTTGTCGCCGCTGCCAGTAAAATCCCGGCCGCCTACTGTAACTTCGTCCCGAAACAATGTTGTTGGCATGCCAAAAACCTGCTGAAGTGCAAATAGATTTTTCTTGAAAAATTTCTGCCAGTGCTTCTCTTGGTGTCTACCTTTAAGATAGGCTTCGAAGTTTGAGATAAGCTGTTCGAGTGATACGAGTTCGACGTTTCTGCGCAATTCTGGAAGTACTTCTGGTGAGCGCGCCTTGAGTTTTCGTAAATCGGATGAAAAGTCGCTGCTCGGGAATGGGGTGTCGTCGCTTTTGATTCTAACGTTCTCGACATGGTCGGCAGCAGCGAGTGTAATTTGTTTTGAGTCGGGAAGTCTTCCCAAAGAGCACTCTTTAGGTTCAAGTTTGAGGAGGGGGGCTAGCGTATTATATGCAAAGTTCTGTTTTACTCGCTTAGCCGCTCTTTGTCCTCTTCCGGCAATTCGCTTAATCTCATCAATTATGTCGTGATATTTGCTCAAGCCAAAGTGCAAGACAGTGTCTCTGATATCGATTTCTTCACTGTCGTTGAATGCGATTGTGTCGACATTAGTTGTATTCGCGATCTCATTAATGATGAAATTTCCTTCTTGTGTTAATCCGAGGCCGTAGCGGTAGTCTCTAACAAAGCCTTTTGGAAGGTAGTCTAGTAATACTTCGATTGGATTCTCCAAAGAGGGGGAGTCAAAATCGGAATCGTACCATCCTTCGAAACTGGGGTAGGTGGTACCTTCGAGAATGATCGTGCGAATTTTGCTATATTTCGGTTTTAGAAAATTGTGATTGTCTGAGAGTGTGTTGATTGGGTAGATCATTATGCGTTGTTGTTCGGGATTTACGTGGGCCAGTGTAACCTTTTCTGGGATCTTGACTCGGTCTAGATGGTCAGGTACTTTGTCTAGGTTTGGTATGAAATCAAGTGTATAGGTTCCGTTTGTGTCAATGTCGCTGATTGATAGCGTGCCCACATCTCGTTGATCTTGTCCAAATTGTGCCATGCTAATGCTCCTGTCTGTTTGTTGTGTGCTCGTTGTGCTGGTTGTTGCTTTAATAAATCTGTTGGGGGTTGGGGTGTGCTTTGATTGGCTGTGTGTCCTGGCCTTCTGTTGGTAGGTGTTGGTTGAGGCGTCTCTTGTCACTGCTTTGTGATTGCTGTCTCCGACCGTAACACGACTGTTTGGATAGGTGATGCACAACTGTCAAGTTGTCTGGCAAATCAAAAAATACAAGATAAATAGCGGAGACTCCTTGTTCTGACAATCAAATTAATCTCTTGGTATTTTTCAACTTTTCAAACTGTCTAATTGATTGGTGGGTCGATTATGGTCTATCAATGGAGGGTGTGTGGATAGGGGTGTGGGGGAGTGAGGTGGGTGCCGCTCATGTGTCAACCTCTCCATTCCTTCACCAAAAGGTCAAGAATTCTTAAATTGTTAAACGCGCTATGAGGTTAGTGACAAACCTTGAGGCGATGGAGCAACGGCGTGCCGTCCGGAAAGCCCCGGAGACGCGTCCCCATCCGTACAGAAATGAGGAACTCTGATGCATCAACGCTCATGGAAGACCCTCATCGCGGGAGGCTTAGGGGCTTCCACCCACACCCAACTATGAAGAGCCGGATATGGGAGAGCAGTAGGCGGTGTCAAGCAGGTGCAGATGCTTATATGGCATATGGTCACGGTTTGGGTGTTTATGTTTTGGCATGTGGTGATTGTGTAAGAATTATGCATGTAATTATTTGGCTTGTATTTCGGCGTAAACACTTGTATGTGGATGACTTGCCCCTGTGATTTGTGTGTATTGACAAACCTGTGGATCATGGTTACTGCGTGGACGAAGTTGTCCGCGCGCAGTGACAATCGAAAGTTGAGGAACTATGCGCCGCACTATTGCACGCATTGGCCTCGCCGCGGCCCTCGCTCTATCGATGAGCGTGGCCACGGCGACCGCCCCGCCCACCAGCGCCGACGACAACGTCGGCTTGGTCGCGCCCGCCAGATCCAGCGCGGGCCTCATGAACTACGCCATCAACCTCGATCCCAACGCCGGTGAGAACGAGATGGCCACTGCTATCGACCTGATTCCCACCGTCGGCGGGATTCTCATGACGGACTACCCACAGTTGGGCACCCTTTTTGCCCAAAGTGAGTCGGCCTCGTTCGCGCCCGATCTGGCTGCCGCCCTGGCGAAGGCCGGGGTGAGCGTCCATTCGATTGGTCCGACCCGCGTCGCCGCGGTGCCTGACATCGAGCGGTTCACGAATCCGCTTCCGCCCCCGGATGCCGCCGCCGCGCCTGAAGCTGCCG
>CALIZH010000074.1 GCA_938028585.1 uncultured Actinomyces sp.
CGAGGGGCTCATCTGGCTGGCTGAAGCCGCCGGCGTCCCCGCCTCTTTAGTGCAGCAAGCCGCCACTGCTGCATCGTCGGCCCCGCACCGCTCACAATGCCGGATCGTGCGTGAGTACATCCCCTGGGACATGGTCTACCAGGCCCTCACAGAAAAAGTGGAATCATCGCAGAAATCTGGCACCATCGGCCGCAAACTGTCTGCAATGGTGAGCCGGTGGCGAGGCCGGTAAGTAAGAAAAACTCATATCCGGAAACAACCCCCGCTGACCTCGACTCCTGTTGTGTGCTCCAACAAAATAGCTGGAATCCGGAATACACCCGGATCCCAGCAAATTTGGAGACTTAGACGTCGAAAATGAAAAAAGCCGCTTGAGCCCTTGAACCCCTGTTGAGCAAGGGGTTTTGTTGTTTTCGGGGCGGTTCGCTTGGGTGCTGGAGGTTCGGCGATCCGGCGGTCATCGCTGTAACGCCCACTGGGGGTGGCGTCCGTTTGAAGCCAAGGAGGTCTGCGGGTGGACTTGCGTTAGCGGGTACCTGGTTAGGGGGTGTCGTCGCTTTCAGCTAGTGGTTGGAGGACACGGAGCGTTTCAATACCGGCTTGACTGAGCGTTTCGAGGATTAACTCTGTGAGTGTTTCGTGTTCTTGAGCCGTAAGCGGGTTTGCTTCAAGTTCGTGTTGGATAGTTCTGAAGTGCTTGATCGGTGCGGACTCATCTCGTGGGCGCAGCAAACTTCCAGCCCAAGAACCTTCGTTCTTACAGATGTAGATAGGGTCATTCTTGTGACCGATAAGTTGAATTTTGATTTGCGAATCTGAAACGGGATTGAGCTGTTGTGCTAGCTGGCTGGCGCAGTTATACGCCTCGATGAGAGCCAATTCCACAACGTTCTGGGCAGCCTCGTCTGCCTCAGTGGTGTAGAGACGAGAACCTTGCGATTCGCTGGTTTCTTCGGAGACTGCGAGCTGTATTAGCACAGCGACGGATGCGTCAAAGCCCACCTCAAGGAATGCGTGGAGCCGGTTGATTTTTTGGCGACTGACATATCTACGATCACGCACTTCTAAAACATGATAGAGGTTTTCAAGGAAGGAGAATCCTTGGCTAGTGGCGAATCGATCAAGTTTTACGTTGCTTAGTGCGACTTGGACTTGTTGCTTTTCTAATTTAGTGGCGAGTGGTTCTTGAGGCGTTAAAAGCAAGATCAACGCGACGCCGGGGAACTCTTCGGAAGCTTGTTCTGCCAGTTTGAGAAGCTGCTGGTCGTTCTTTGCTGTTTCTTCTTCAACTAGATTGAAACTCTGGCGATACAAGTCACGAATTCGGCGCTCGTCGAGCCAGACCGTTCCTGGTCCTTTCCTTATGGGGACTTTGAACGTCCGAGTTTTATTGTCTCCAGCTATTTACACGAGGTGAGGCATTGCTGGTGAATTTGGCACATGGATGGCGACGAGGTTTTCTGTGCGATCTGATCGTGGTAGACGCGAATGTCAACAGAAATAGGCGGATCCCTTCGAGCATCTGGTGGACTTTAGTTTCGTCGGTGACGTCCAGATTCACGCCGATGATGTCTGCCGCCGCACTGTTCTCTTCTGCGATGCCGCAGATGATCCAGCCGCCGCCACTGTTGGCCATCGCGCAAACATCCTTGATGAGTTCTTCTTTCTCCTTCTCATTTTTGGGATGGTATAGCGTTCGTTTGAAATCTAGGTCGGCCTGCTCGCGAACATGATTGGTCACCAATTGGCTAAGCAGTTCATAGGACACTTGTGTGCGCGATGGAACCCGCAACTCGCGGTGCAGCGCTGACGAAGCCATAACCTACCTCTTTCTACGATTTCTGTTTGCGCGCTTTCTGAAGCAGTGCTGGGGGCTTGTCTTAGATGTCTTCTTCTCCATTGGCGAGGTGTTCTGCCTGTTCAATGATCAGCTTGACGGCTTCTTCCTGCTTGTCCGGCGGATACTTGTACTTCGCGAGAAGCCGTTTGATTCGTGAACGCATACGAGCACGCACGGATTCTTTCAACGTCCAGTCGATCGTTGCTGAACGGCGAATTGTATCGACGAGTTCACGGGCAATGGTCTTAAGAGTTTCGTCACCCATTTCCATGATGGCGGAGTCGTTTTGAATGATCGCGTCGTAGAGCGCCACCTCCGCGTCAGTAAGACCGAGTTCGGCTGCGCGTTTCTGGTCGTCGCGCATTTCCTTAGCAAGCGCCACGAGCTCAGCGATAATTTCTGCAGTGGTAAGCGAACGATTCGTGTAGCGTTTAACGGCCTCGGTAAGCATCTCAGAAAACTTACGTGACTGGACGAGATTCGTTCGTTGCAATGTGCGGATCTGATCGTTAAGTAGACGTCGCAGCAGACCGAGCTGGAGATTAGGTTTCCCATTTTTTCCGATAGTTTCGAGAAACTCATCGGAGAGCAGGGATAGCTCGGGACGTTCCATTCCGGCAAACTGGTAGACATCAACAACTTGATCAGCAGTGACAGATTCGTTAACTAGCTGCGCGAGCACAGAATCAATATTCCCAGTCCCGACACGGCTCTTGCCAGCATCGGGGTTAAGGATCTTTAGTGCTGCCGCGCGTACATCGGTAAACAGCCGAACATCGTCACCGATCGCTTCTGCCTCCGGTCGGGAAGCGACCAGTGCGTAGGCTTTGGCCAAGGCAAGTACCTGGTCGTTGTACCGTTTGGTGACGTCTTCATCGGAGAGGACGAAGTCAAGCACCGTCGCGTACTGCGAAAGACGCTGTGAAGCAGACAAAGCGGGCGATGAGTCGTAAGTGACCGTGTGCAAGATCCCTTTAATGATGTCGTACT
>CALIZH010000075.1 GCA_938028585.1 uncultured Actinomyces sp.
CATCGAGTACGACGATGCCGGTGCTGTTGGCCGTCGCTACCGTCGCCAGGATGAAATTGGTACGCCCTTCTGCATCACCTACGACTTTGATTCCGTTGAGGATCACGCCGTCACCATTCGTGAGCGTGACTCGATGGAGCAGGTCCGTATCCCGCTCGACCAGGTCAAGTCCTACCTGATTGAGCGCTTGGGAGTTTGCTGAGTGACCTCGCAGTCTCACGCTAGTGGCCCAGCCTGCTTGCAGGTTGGGCCACTGCGGCTGTTTACTCCCGTCGTCCTGGCCCCAATGGCCGGAGTGACCGATGCCCCCTTCCGTCGCCTGTGCCGCATGTTCGGTGAAGAGGCCTTGGGTGGGCCATCGCCCTTGACTGGCACGCCCAGCCCGGCTGCTCTTCCCGGCGCAACTGAAAGCGCTCGCCCAGCCGAGGCCTCGGAAATTGGGAAAGAAAGCGGCGCGGGCGAAGAACTGACGCCCCACGTTGACGCACCAGCGGGTCTGTACGTCATGGAGATGGTGACCTCGCGAGCCCTTGTCGAGGGCAATGCGCGCACGATGGCGATGATTCGCCCAGATCCCGCCGAGCGCGTGCACTCCGTGCAGCTGTACGGCGTGAACCCGCAGGTTATGGCGCGCGCAACCCAGATCATGATCGACGGCGAGTACGCCGACCATATCGACCTCAACTTCGGTTGTCCCGTACCCAAAGTGACGCGCAAGGGCGGGGGAGCGGCGCTTCCCTGGAAACGCGACCTCTACACCGACCTGCTACGCGCCGTTGTCACGCAAGCACGCGTGAGCGGGGATGCACGTGGCCGCGAGATCCCGGTGACGGTAAAAATCCGCATGGGAATCGATAGCGAGCACGAAACTGGCCTTGAAGCCGCGCAGATCGCCCAAGAACTTGGTGCGGCGGCCGTAACCGTACACGCTCGCACCCAAACTCAGCACTACGCGGGCCAAGCGCATTGGGATTACATTGCGCGCGTCAAGGAAGCCCTGGATATTCCGGTCTTCGGTAATGGTGACGTCTTCGAGGCCGCTGATGCGATCGCGATGATGCGCCAGACCGGGTGTGATGGCATTTCCGTCGGACGAGGCGCGCAGGGGCGGCCGTGGATTTTCCGCGATATCGTCGCCGCCTACCACGGGCGGCCGGCCTTCGCGGCCCCTTCACTTCGCGAGGTTGCCGCCATCATCGAAACCCACGCGCGCTGGTGCGTGGAAGAAGAAGGCGACGAGGACCGCGCGATGCGAGAAATGCGCAAGCACATCGGCTGGTACCTGCGCGGTTTTAAGGTTGGAGGGCCGCAGCGCCACGCGCTGGGGATGGTCTCTACTCTCGATGAACTTAGCGAGCGCCTAGCTGACTTGGACCTCGACCAAGATTTTCCCGAGGCCGCGCGCGGGCCTCGTGGGCGCGCCGGGGGAGAGAAGACCCCGCACCTACCCGATGGCTGGTTGGAACACCGATACTTGACCGACGCCGAACGGGCGTCGATTCATCATGCAGAAGTTGGCTACTAAAGGGCTGCTGAGCAGAGGGGACGTCATGGAACCTGTTGTTATTGGACGCAGTGATTTGGGCGAGGCCTACGGTGCAGTGCCTTCGGGTGTGGGCGCTGGGTTGCTTGACCCCGCGGGTGCTATTCCTCCACGAGGCCGAGTGCTTCTGGGTGGCGGGCAGCCGGTAGTTTTCATTGTTCCCCTGATGGCGGGTGACGTACGTGGAGTTGTTGAACAGATCGAGGCCGCCTCATCTGAGCCGCACGATATGTTCGAGTGGCGCGTGGACTACCTGGATGTTCTTACGGGGCTTTCAGGTGAGGAACTGAGTGACCAGGCCCGCGAAGAAATTTCGAGGTCTGCAGCAAAGATCTTGGGGGCTTCGGATGTGCCCGTTTTGGCTACTGTCCGCACAGTTGCTCAGGGCGGAAAGGCTGAAGTTTCAACGCCGGTTTATGGCCAGATCGTTGAGCTACTGGCCGAGTGTGGAATGGATGCGGTAGACGTGGAAATGGCTCCGGCCGCACCAACACTGACCGAGAAGGCCCACGCAGCGGGCGCGAAGGTCGTCATGTCTTTCCATGACTTTGAGGTGACTCCCGAATCGGAGATCATGCGAGAGCTTTTGGAAACTATGGCGGCCTTGGGCGCAGATGTTGCAAAGCTTGCGGTTTTGGCCAATTCGGAGCGTGACGCGCTCAATGTTGAATTGGTCCAGAGGTGGGCGGCTGAGTACGTGTCGGCCCCGTCAATCCTCTTAGCGATGGGTGAGTGTGGCCGCCAGACGCGTGCGACTCAACCTGAAGATGGAGGAGTCGCCTCTTTCGTGGCCGTGAGTGGCCGCGAGAGCGCGCCCGGTCAGTGGGGTGCGCGGGAATTGGCGGAGAAGCTCGGGCGAAACTAAGTTTCTCCGCGGCTAGATTGCGCTTCCGTAGATCAGGTCTCCCAGTGCAAGGACAATGAAGATCCAGAAGACTTCAATCAGTCCAAGCACTGCTGCAAGCCAGGAGCGTCGATAAATTGCCCACGCAAGTGTCGGGACGCCCAAGATACACACCCAGATGACGGTTGCTGTACCGGTGATCAACGAAAAGATGACGAGCGAGGCCGCAATGACGAAGGAAATCGCAGTCCCGATGTGGGTTGTTGTCTTTGATTTCGTGGCAGGAATTGTGGACATGGCGAGCCTCCATTGAACTCGGGGAATCCCGGTACTCGATAGTTTAGTTTTTTCGTGTCTCAAGGGGAATAGCCCTGAGAAGACAAAAGTGGGGGCGCCTCCAAAGAGGCGCCCCCAGCTGAAGCCAGACTCAATTAATTAGTTGAG
>CALIZH010000076.1 GCA_938028585.1 uncultured Actinomyces sp.
CCACGTACCAGGCCCACCCCGCGGGCCCGGGATTGCCGAGGGAAGAACCGTCTGCTGCCGCCGTAATCGTCATGGCGTCATCCTATCGGCATCGCGCTTGCCTGATCGGAACGGGGACGAGGCCCGGCTCGTTCGGGCAACGGGACGAGGCCGGGGCAGCCTCGGCCTCGTGCTCTAAAATCGGGGGTGGGCGTGGCCGCGCCCTTCGCCGCAACGATGAGGACGGAGACGACCATGAGCACTCGCAGCGATGAACAGCACGAGACGAATGCGCCTCAGCGAGAGGGAGGTGGTTCGGCGAAGCGGAAGCGTTCCCGCCCGTGGGGTCTCCTCGCGCTTGCCTTCGCGCTTGGGTTGCTCATGTGGAGCTGCATTCCGAAGGGCTACCTGATCAGTTCGTCGGTGGATGAGCTGAGTACGGGTGACGCTGTTATCGCTCTTCGAATAGGTCACGCAGAATCGGTGTCTGGCCTGGAAGCACCGATTCACGACAGCTGGGTCATGCTTCTCGATGCTCAAGGCAATCTCGAAGGCGCGCTCCGTCGCGATGATTCAGTAGCCCGTCTCGCGTGGCTTGACAGCGGGATTTCATACGGTTCGTGGGAGCAAGAGTACCTGACCACGGAAGACGGGACCCGTGTGGTGGACCGTGACCATTCGAGGATTGCGGAATATGGGCGTTACCTGCTGCCGGATGGACGAATTGTCGTTGTTTCTTCCTGGTCCGATAAGGGGCTTCTGATCGATACGATCGAACCTGATGGCAGTATGACGACTGTGGAAACTGAAGGAACGCGCGGAGACATGGGCCAGTGCGGGGGACGGATTGTGTCGATCGTTGACACGAAGCAGCTCCCGCGTGCGAAGGCATCAGAGGCCTTTGAGGCCTACGCCGCACAATCGGGCGGTGATGGTGACCAGCCGGAGGTTCTGTCTGTCGTCGTTCAGCTGACTGATCTTGACGGCGGTACTCCCCAGATCCTTGGCGTAGCGCCCGAGAACAATGTGTTGGGGTCGGGGCAGAAGATGTTTGCCTGCGAGGGGGATGTGATCACTGTGCCGGGCATCCAAGTGGCCGATCCTGACTCCACAAAGAGGGCAAAAGTGTCTGAACCTGAGGGAACCCTGGTTCTCCAGCGATGGGACCTGTCGACGGGGCAGCGCACGGTTATTCCCGTGCTCGACGAGCAGGGAAATCCCATCGAATTGGGGAGAGACCCCAATATCGATCGCTATGTGGGGATCCAGGTGGGGCGCGAGTACAGGTTCATCAGTGCGGACGGTCATGCGTTTGCGGTCGACTTGGACAGTGGCCAGGGCCGTCACCTGTTCTCGTACAGGGAGCCGGGCAATTACCCACCAGTGTTGTTCCAAGTGACTAAGACGGGCGTCTACGCCCTCGACGATGACTTGCAAGGGCGCCGGGTCAACCTCATCTATCTACCGTGGGACGGGGGAGAGCGCCGGAAGGTTCTGACAACGACCAAGCTGGAGGGATACATCAAGACGTGGAGCCCGCTGTCGGGGCACGTGCGAAAGATTGAGTCCTTTACCCTGCGGCCCGGCTGGGACGGCGGCGCCCAGTAACACGGCGCAGCAACTTGGCGCACTAACGCGGTATCGTCACGCGGCGCGATAGTGGGGGCGGTCTTCCAACGAAGACCGCCCCCACCCGTTACACCGTGACGCCCACCTGGCCCAGCGCGAAGGCGAACTCCTCGCAGCGCGC
>CALIZH010000077.1 GCA_938028585.1 uncultured Actinomyces sp.
GCAGCGTGGGCCGATGTCCTCAAGCCCAATCACTTGGAGCTCCTCGAAGCTACGGGTGCGTCCTCCATCGAAGAGGGCGCGCGTGCCCTTATCGAGCAGGGACCGAGCTGGGTGTGCGTATCGCGAGGTGAAGAGGGAATGGACCTCTTCTCTCGCGAGAGCCATTGGCACGCCGAGGCCGGAGTTGTCCTTCAGGGCAATCCCACCGGTGCCGGCGATGCCTGCGTTGCATCCCTCGCTCGCTCGCTTGCTCAGGCTGGGGACGACCTTGAGTCACAGATTCCTACTGCCATTGCCGAGGCCGTCGCAACCTCTGCCGCCGCGGTGACGATGCCCGTTGCCGGGGAGATTGATCTTCCCCTTCGCGAGGAGCTTCTTTCCCGCATTTCTCCTGTTCGCCTGTCCTAATTTGTTAAGAAAGTAGGTCGCTATGCTTGCTGATACCGCTGTACTTGCACGCGATTGCGCCGCCCGCAAGGTTGGCCTTGCGGCTTTTAACGTGGTCCTTCTTGATCACGCTGAAGCATTTGTCGATGCCGCCGAAAACACCGGTTTGCCTTTGGTTCTCCAGCTGTCCCAAAATGCCGTGAAGTATCACGGTGGTCGCCTGCGTCCCCTGGGGCGCGCGCTTATCGAGCTTGCCGAGGCCTCCACCGTTCCCGTTTCCGTTCACCTTGATCACGCTGAATCCACCGATTTGTGCCGTGAGGCTGTTGAGCTCGGTTTTACCTCGATCATGTACGACGGTTCAAAGCTTCCAGATGCGCAGAACCGTGAGACTACCGCTGAGATCACCACTTTCGCTCATGAGCACGGTGTCAGCGTCGAGGCCGAACTGGGTGAAGTTGGTGGAAAGAACGGTGTCCACGACCCTTCGGCACGTACCAATCCTGAAGATGCAGCCCAGTTTGTTGCGGATACCGGTGTTGATCTGCTTGCTGTTGCTGTCGGTTCTTCTCACGCGATGGCAACTCGCGAGGCAGTTTTGGACAATCAGCTGATTGCTGCAATCCACGAACTCGTCCCTGTCCCGCTGGTTTTGCACGGCTCTTCCGGCGTTCCCGACGACGGCATGGTTGCGGCAATTCAAGCCGGAATGACCAAGATCAACGTATCGACACACTTGAATGTCGTCTTCACCCAGGGCGTTCGTCAGATTCTTGATGAAAACCCGAAGATTGTTGATCCGCGAAAGTATGTCGGCCCTGCAACTCATCTGGTTCAAGAAGAAGTTGAACGTCTGATGCGCCTCTACGCACAGGCTTAAAACTCAACGAAGGATTCGCTGCCCATCTTGTTTCCTGCGATGCGGTAGCACGCAGCCCTCCCCCGCTTGCGCGTGGGAGGGCTTTTCATCTGCGCTCTATTTATTTGACGTACCAGCCGCGGCCTCGCCACAGGCCTTCGAGGCCCGCCAAACGTTCTTGGAAGTCTTCCCAGCTTCCACGGGGGCCTCCCGCCCAGGCAACCTCAGCAAGACCCGCTAGGCGCGGAAGCAGCATCTCCCAGACGTCCTTCTCTCGGCGCAGGGTTTCACTCCACAAGCAGGCCTCGACGCCTTCAATTCCCTTGCGGTCCACGCCCTCGCAGATGCTCTCGGGATCCCAATCCCAGGCTTTCTTCAAAGGAAGGATTCCGGCCCACGTGATCCCGAGCTTCTGTTCTGGGTATTCCTTCATATCGAAGTAGGCTTTCGGGCCGGGAGACATGACTGCACGCACGCCACGCGCGACTGCACGAGCGATAGAGTCGCCCTCGAGGTCATCATGCCAGACCTGAACAAGATCGCCTTCACCCAGAAGATCCGCTGCTTCTTCCCACGCCACAGCGCGCTTGCCCAGTGCATGGATGCGTTCGATCTGGCTGCCAACGATGATCGGGTAGTCACCTTCTGCGGTCGAGAAGGACTCATCCCCACCGATGTGGATTCCCGCAGGAGAGAAGGGAGCAAGGGTTTCGACGACGGCCTCGAGGAAGGCTTGGGTCGCGGGCGCCTTGGTTGAGAGAGTCGAGAAGCCGACTTCCGTTCCTTCGTAAAGGGGCGGACAGACCCCATCGGGGTTGAGTCCTTCAATCGCGTGGAGAGCGGCATTGACGTGTCCGGGGATATCAATTTCGGGGATGATTGCAATCAT
>CALIZH010000078.1 GCA_938028585.1 uncultured Actinomyces sp.
AGCCCCACCAACTAGACATAATGCCTTTACCTTCAGATCTCATGGTTTAAACGGGCTGTTAGACTCAGCCACGACATTGACCGATAAAGGCTATGGAAGAAGAATAACCGGCGAATTAACTGTTTACGATCGGTGATTGAGCAGGTTGTTGTTTTTACGGTTGAGAGAATTTTGAATAAGCCTCCGTGTTCTTCCCTGTCACAGCAGTGATGACAAATGTCATTCATTATGTGACTCCTGTGACTATTCGGTGATATCACGTGGATGACATAGTTGACCTATGACTAAATGGACAAATGACGAACATACTCACTACTCTCCCGCTCAGCGCAGTTTTGCTGCAGACATGATGAACCTGGGTCCAGCATCGACAATGGGACGCGAACTACTTACTGTGATTATTCAGACAGGGGTAGTTGTTTTATTGCTCTTTGTTGTTTTCCCAGACCGTCTCGCTGAGTCGTGGCGCTGGCTTCTGCTCGCAGCAACCGTCATCTACTTTGCCGTCCGATTCGTCGCAGGCATCCCAAAGTGGCGTCGTCGCTAAATGAGATATCCTGTACACTCAGATCCAGCCTTCGCGCCAGGCTATCTTGGCGGCTGAAACTCTAGTAGGGGCTCCGAGCTTGGCCATGGCACTCGACAGGTAGTTCCGCACGGTGCCTTGAGCAAGATGAGTGCGTTCCGCGATAACGCTGATAGTTGCTCCGTCCAAGGCTTCTCGGAGCACATCAATCTCACGAGTTGTCAGAGGACAGTCGCTTTCGGAGAGTGCCGAGGCAGCAACTGAACCGTCTACATAACGACCGCCAGCATGAACCGTGCGTAGAATGTGCGGAAGCTCTTTAACTGAAGTCGCTTTCGTAACAAACGCAAGCACCCCTATACTGAGTGCGCGCCGCAACACCGCCGGACGAGCGAATCTGGTGAGTAAAACGACCCGGGTGTTCTCGGATGCTTCAAGGATGGCTGCGGCCACCTCAAGACCATCGAGCTTAGGCATCTCAAGGTCAAGCACGGCGATGTCGGGGCGAAGCCGCGTGATTACCTCTATTGCTTCTTTCCCATCCTGTGCAGTGCCGACGACCTCGATATCATCATTCAGGCAGAGCAGAGTCATAATTGCTTCCCTGAGAAGGAGTTCGTCGTCCGCAAGAACCACGCTGATTGCGCTCATTCCATGTCTCCGTTCAGGTAAGGAAGCCATCCGGTTAGCCGAGAACCGTTATCTTGAACGATGAAATAGAGTGTACCTCCGAGTCTGTGGTACCGCTCTGTAAGCATTTTCAACCCGGTGCCCGAACTAACGTCGGCTGAGGTTAGTGGCGTGGGCTTGTTGCCTGAGTCTGCGACGATAAGCACAATGCCGTCCTTCCCGTTACGACGCTCCTGCTGAGTCGAGATCAAACAGGTTTGCGCTTGCGTATGTTTGAGAATGTTCGTGATGCTCTCTCTGACAGTCAGCCCGAGCAGATTATCAACTTCATTGCTAAGGTCCTGTACATGCTTTGTATCCCGGTTGACGGAGATGCCAGCAGATCGGAGCACTCTGATTGCATTGGTAATCTCGTCATCTAAATGAACCTCACGATTCGCATAAACGACGCGGTGCATCTCATCGAGAGCCTCGATTGTGATGCTATGGATGCGATCAGCATGATGGGCAGCGGCGGAGTACTATGCCCGCTCAATAAGACGCATGACCAGTTCGGACTCTACGGTGATGAGACTTAGATGTTGACCCTGGATATCGTGAAGATCGCTCGCGAAACGCTGCCGCTCGGTGATGATTGCCCGTTCAGCCTCCCGCGTACGCAGGTCATCAAGCTGGATCGCCAGAATGTAAATCGAGTCTTGCCCGAGGATACCCAGAGCGAGGAGTGCCGCGATCACCAGTGCCAGTGGCTCCCACTCATCACCGATGACAGTATGGATGAGTAATGATGCCAACCCAATGCCGATTGTCACAATGAACAGACGTACGACACCATTCCAAAATGATCCATAACACACTGTCGTTAGCGCCCAGGCTAAAGGCACAGCCGTTGCGATAAGGGGTAGGTTGGTCACGGAAGCCAGGATCATGGCAATTAGCGCAGCTATAAATACCCCAAGGCGCATAATTTTCCGCGCCTTTGGCGTGTAAAGCCAACGTGTGAGGCGATGATAGGGATTGTACTCCGCGACCACCAGCAACGATGCGCCGATACTGATGTACAGTACAGCAAGCATCATTCCCACCCACATAAATACTGGAGGTGGATCCGCTATTAAGGCTACCGCCGGGGCGATAACTGTCCCCGCTGCTAGAAGAACATGCATAGAATGCACGTAGGAAGATATAGCATGAAAGCGGTTGAGCCTGGTCTTCTGGATAACTTGGCTCATGGGCGCATCTACTTACTTCTCATACACACTTACATTCTCTCGTTGCTGAAGTGCTCTGCTTTCTTCTAGATCAGTGTCGTCGCTCCCACCGGAAGGTCTTCCAACTAATCAGAGACAAAATCACGACCCATACTACCATGAAAACCACGTCAACTATGACTTCATTGGTATTGACTGTTCCTACATACCACCCTGTGGTGACCAGGTGCCCATTGGCTGTCAAAGGCACCGCTAGCAATGCATTGATGATACTAGGATCGACAGAGGGAAGCACGGAAATAGCACCCATTACGGCAACGAAGAATGGCATCATCGTCCACTGCGCCTTTTCAGGTGTGGCGGTTAACCCACTCGTTACCACGCCTGCCAGCGTCGCAATTATCATTCCGAGCAGCACTGACACCCCAATGAGCAGTGGACTCTGCGGCAGTGGTGCTCCGAGGACAACCAACCCGGTGAATACTACGACTACCTGGAACGCCCCAACCAGAAGAGGCGGCACGAGTAGACCGGCGACAATTCCAACGCTTGGCAAAGCGGTCGTCCTTAGGCGCTTGAGCGCCAGCGTGTGCCGTCGCGCGGTAAGCGTGTTCAGTGCAACAAAATAGACGGTGATGCACTGGACTGCAACGAGATCTCTGCCCGCAATCTGCGCCCACGCCTGTGGGCTAAAGGAAGCCTCTGCAAGAGCCGTAATTGCAAGCAGCCCTGCGGGGAGTAAGAGGGTGAGCGCGATCATCACGGGTTGACGGAGGAACACCCAGATCTCTGCAGCGGCAAGAGCCCGAAAGAGCTGGATGGAGCTCTTGCCCGCATCTCGCTGATATTGACTCATAGTGGTCTCTTTTGCCATCATTTTGGTCATTATTCTGCCTTCCTAATATCAGGAGCATCAGCGGTTGATAGATCAAAGAAGACTTCTTCAAGGGACGCAGGTGCGCAGCGAAGCTGCCCAATGACAAGGTTGTGGGCACGCGACCAATCTATGACAACGCCAACATCCGACTGGAGGAGAGGCGTTCGGATAGTAATCGCTATCTCCCCATGACTTCTGGACTCTTTGAGCTCCCCATGGAGGAGCCGTTCCAGCTCGGAGATTTCAGCTGATCCAGTGTGGACTGAAAAGCTGATCCGAGACGGGAGCGAAGCAAGGACTTCAGACATGGGCCCCGCGATAGCCACGCGGCCCCGGTTGAGGATTGTCACATGCTCGGCCAGGCTCTGAGCCTCCTCCAGATAGTGCGTGGTAAGCAAGACCGTCGATCCGTTGGTGTTCAACTCACGAATAATTTCCCACATGGTTCGACGTGATTGAGGATCCAGTCCGGTAGTCGGTTCATCAAGCACGATAAGATCTGGTTCACCCCAGATCGCCATGGCAAAGTCCAGACGCCGCCGTTCGCCACCG
>CALIZH010000079.1 GCA_938028585.1 uncultured Actinomyces sp.
CAATCCCATCGAACTCGAAGATGATCATGAGTCCCGGAATAGCGATGTCCGCAAAATAACGCCTCCCGTTGACGACGATCTCGAACTGGGTCACGACCTCGAAGGCACTCACCGACTTCACCACCCACAGAAGAGCGGCCTCAGCAGGGTTCTCGCAGCCCGGGTCAGCGGCAACAATCAGGCGTTTAGCTCTCCGGAAGGGGATAGTTTCTTTGCCTGTCGCGCGTTCTTCGAGCCTTGCCAGCATATTGGCCCGCAGACCATCCGAACGTTGCCGGTCCACGTCCTGCGTAAACACTGAAAATTGCGACTGTCGATTGAGCAGCATACACAGTGCCACGAAGGCACTTAAGTGTTCAGAGAAGAGAGCCATGCGCACTCCAGCATCAACGATTCCTTCGACGGTGATGCCCTCTACTTGCTCAAGCTCCGGCGCATTGGGTGGCACGACGCTCCACCGGACCGAGACAGCAGGCACCCGAACAGCCTCCGCTTGGACTGCGCGCAGCAATTTGTGCCCACGCCGCGAAGGAGTCCACACGCAAACATCGGGGTTCGCTTCCCACAACGGAATACCTCGAGCAACGAGCGCACTGGCTCCGATGAAGACACGATCTTCACTCCCCGCATGCTGCACAGCCAACAATCGTGCTCGTGACACGGCTTCCCAGACAGCCCATCGCGAACTCAGGAATTGAGCATCGTCGACGCGTACGTAGCACCCCTTCATGATGTGTAGATACACGCATGTATCTTGCATATCGCGAGGAATTCGACAGCCCGACGATGAACGAATTACGGTCAGCTGATTGTCACTCATATGTGGATGATTGCAGCACGGCGAAAGCACCTCACCTAGAACGGCTGCCCCTGTGGAAAACACACGACACGAACAAAGGACTGTGGATAAATGCCCCCCAGCTCCTGACAATGGTGGCCGACAACAGCACCTGCCCAGGTATTCACTTGTTACCGATGAGGTGTTACACCCAATTGGTAAGGTTCAACCTCTTCTGATCGGGTTGAATGTTCCCGATCAGGTTGAATCTTCCCTAACGGGTGTAATCCTCTCGCGCGGTTCCCCAACGATTGGCAGCCATATGGAACCGACGCTCCGGTCCATCACATGCCGACGTGGGTTTCGCCCACAGGCCCTGAGCCGAGGATGGAATCACGGATTGGAAAGGCCCCAACAGCTCACTTACCAAGGACCTCAGTTGCGTCAGATCCTCATAGTCTGGCCACGAGAATCGATAGATTGTCCAGCCAGCGCCACGTAAATCATTTTCACGTTGGATCCAGTCACGCTTCGCCCGAGCAAAGTCGGCTTCGTTCTTTCCGAGCTTTCCAA
>CALIZH010000080.1 GCA_938028585.1 uncultured Actinomyces sp.
CAACCGCCTGGTAGGCGCGCGGTGAGCCGACTTTTCGCGCGATATCCGCGTAGGTGACGCATTCTCCGTAGGGGATATCGAGAAGCGCATTCCACACGCACAGCTGAAAATCTGTTCCAAAGGTCGCCAAGGGAATCGTAGAAGGATCGGGGTTCATGCCCGCGAGAAAAGCCTGCGTCCACTGATAGGCCTGTTCTAAAACGGCTGTGTTTGTATCACCGACTGCGCTTCCGTTTGAGGTCCACGTGCGCATATCTCCTGCAGAGGAAAGACGAACGGAGGAGGAGGCCTCGGCCTCGGAAATCCCAAAAGGATAACCAAAGAAGCGCTGCCCACTCATCCATAGTGCACTCAGGGCCCCATTGGAAGCGGCGCAGGTAATGGTTCCAAGCTCACTGGCGAAGGAACACAGCGTCAGCGTGGAGTTCTTCGGAATACGCAAGATACGCATAGGTTCAGACTGTCATAGTGATGACGAATGTGCACACTTCGGACATGTGAACGCCTCACCCGTAAACTATATGTATGGAACCGTTGATGATCGCGCTGCTGGGGATGCTCATTATTGTGGCCTCGCAGTTTATTGCCCCCAAAGTTGGCGTCGCATCACCACTGATCCTGCTCGGCGTTGGACTTGCAATCGGTTTCCTCCCGCAGGTTGGAGCCATCGAAATCGCGCCGCACATCATCTTAGAGATCGTGCTTCCTCCACTGCTCTTCTCTGCGGCTGTGCGTATGCCAACGATGGATTTCCGGCGAGAAATGCAAGCCGTGGCAATGCTTGCTATTCCGCTGGTGTTGATCTCCTCATTTGCCATTGGCTTTCTCATCAACTGGATGGTTCCGCAGATTTCACTGGCGTGGGGTGTGGCGCTGGGAGCTGTTTTATCTCCCACCGACGCGGTCGCCATCACCATCGCCAAGCGCAGTGGCGTCTCGCACCGCATCATTACAGTGCTTGAGGGCGAAGGCCTCTTCAACGACGCCACTTCACTGATGCTTCTCGCTGCGGCGATGAACGCGGGTCTTGCCTCCGACAACGATGCTCTCAATCCCGCACTGCTCACGGGGCGCGTCCTCGTAGCCCTCGGTATCGCCATTGTTGTCGGTTTAGTCGTCGGTGAGGTTGGGGTTCGGATCCGTTCGATCATTAAAGATCCGTCAACAGATACGGTCTTTTCCTTCGCAATGCCTTTCATTGCTTCGATCCCTGCCGAGCACGTCGGCGGCTCTGGATTGGTTGCCGCGGTCGTTGCCGGTCTTGTTGTTTCCGGCCGTCGCGCAGGCATGATTTCCGCGCAAAATAGGCGTTTTTCGCAGCAAAATTGGTCAACCATGACTCTCATGCTCGAGAGTGGGATTTTCCTTGCAATGGGGTTGCAGGCATTTGGCATCATTGAAGACGCCGATGGAGACGGCGGCGGATTGGTACGAGCCGCCGTGATTGCCGTCATTGCAGGCAGTCTCATTATGCTGATCCGTGCACTCTTCATCGCACTCATGCTCACTTGGCTCGACCACCGCAGCAAGCACCGTAAGAGGCGCTACGAGGCCGAGGCTGGGCGCCTCGAAGCCTTCGAGCAGCGAATGGCGCAGGCCTGCACCGTGGACAGCGAGGTTCTGGCAAGCCGAAACCTCAGTGAAGAACAGTGGCTTCGGACCATGAACCTGTGGCGCAGCCGTCTACGAATACGTCAGCGCCAACATGCTGTTCGTCGCTCCGATATCGACTACTTTGAAAAAGAGCCGCTTGGGCCGCGTGAAGCCAGCGTTATTATCTGGTCCGGAATGCGCGGAGCCATCACTCTTGCTGCGGCACAAACGATTTCCTCCGCAGCGCCCATGCGCTCGTTCCTTTTGACGATCGCTCTCTTCATCGCATCTGGTGCGCTTGTTATTCAAGGGCTTTCACTGCCGTGGCTGATCCGCTTGATCAAGCCCAAGATGGCCTCTGCCGATATCAGTGAAGAAGAACGCGAAGAACTTCGACAGGTCATGAGTTCCGCACTCGTGGATACGGCTCTGGCCCAGGCAATCAAGGAAGTTGACGCTCAGACACTTTTGTCTGCTGGAGTCTCGCGAACTCTGTCCCGTCTGGGCAATGTTGTCGACCTGCAATCTTCTCCTTCTTCGGGGGCTGTGAGCGAGCCTCTCCCTGACACCGACGGGGAAAACGAGGCCACTCCCGTGGAAATGAGCGAAGAGGAAGTTGAGCGTTCCTTCACTCGCGATCAGATTCGCGAGCTGGCACTTGAAGCGATTCACGCTCAGCGTGATGCTCTTCTTCAGGCTCGTGATGAGGGGATCTTCTCTTCAGCAGCCCTAGAAGGAGCTCTCGCCCGCCTCGATAATGAAGAGATCCTTTTGGTTTCGGGGCAATCGAATTCCCACTGATCCGGGGTTTCTAGCCGTCAACCAGGGGAATCCCCGATGTCGCTCCCGCAGCCATTTTGTTAGCCTTAAAAAGGTCAGCAAATAACGGTCGAAGGAATCCCAGTGCTTGAGCTGCGAAATATCGTCAAGATCTACGAAACCGCAAACCTGCGCCAGGTTGCGCTCAATGACGTTTCGGTTGCTTTCCGCGATAGCGAATTTGTCGCAGTTCTGGGCCAGTCAGGTTCGGGTAAAACGACGATGCTCAACGTCGTTGGCGGCCTGGACCGCTTCCAAAGTGGTGACCTGGTCATCGACGGAATCTCGACGAAGGACTACAAGGCGCGCGATTGGGACGCCTACCGCAACAACCGCATTGGCTTCGTTTTCCAGTCCTACAACCTGATCCCGCACCAGACCATCTTGTCCAACGTTGAGTTGGCACTGACTCTCTCCGGTGTCTCTCGAGGCGAACGCCGCAAGCGGGCGATGGAAGCCTTGGAACGCGTCGGGCTTGCCGAGCACGTCGGGAAGAAGCCCTCACAGCTTTCTGGCGGCCAGATGCAGCGCGTCGCTATTGCTCGAGCGCTCATCAATGACCCTGAAATCCTCTTGGCTGATGAACCGACCGGTGCTCTGGATTCAAAGACCAGTGTCCAGGTCATGGACCTCCTGCGAGACGTTGCCCAAGACCGTCTGGTCATCATGGTGACCCACAACCCGGAGCTTGCGCACCAATACGCGACCCGCATTGTCGAGCTCGCGGATGGTGAAGTGATCGCCGATTCGCGTCCTTTCGTCCCGGGTACCGAAGAAATTCGCGAGGCCAAGCCGGTACGCCGCACCTCGATGGGATTCCTGACCGCGCTTTCCCTATCCTTCAATAACTTGATGACGAAGAAGGGCCGTACCCTGATGACCTCTTTCGCGGGGTCTATTGGAATCATCGGTATTGCCGCCATTTTGGCTCTGGCCAACGGAACGAATGCCTACATCGCCCAGACAGAAGAAGAAACCCTGGGCGCATACCCGCTGACCATTCAAAAGAGCGGGATGGACATGTCCAGTGCCCTGTCTGCGCAAGTCGAAGCTGCTAGCAGTGAGAAGCCAAGCGACGGTAAAGTCGGGGTCTCCAAGCTGAGGACTCTTGCAGACAATATTCGCGATGCGAAGACGAATGACTTGGCCTCGTTGAAGGCGTTCCTCGATGGAAACGGCGGAAAGGTTAACTCCTACGTCAATGCCATCGAATACGACTACGATGTGACTCCGCAGATTTTCCAGGCAGATACCTCAAAGGACAATATTCAGGTCAGCCCTGACCAAGCGATGAGTCGAATGGAAACGGGCTTCCGTGGAAGTCCTATGTCCTCGATGATGGCCACCAACGCCTTCTATCAAATGCCGCAGGAGTCCTCGCTTTACACCTCCTCCTACGATGTTCTTGCCGGCCACTGGCCAACATCTGCGTCTGAAGTCGTTCTTGTCATTGATGAAGACGGCAATATGTCGAACCTGATGGAGTATGTCCTGGGTCTGAAAGACCACAAGGAATTCGACGAACTGATGCGTCAGTACTACTCGGGGACCATCGGCGAGAAGAACTCTGCCACCCCGAGTCCTTCACCTTCGGCGAGCGACGCCCCCGCGGCCTCGTACGATTACGACAAGATTTTGGGGATTAAGTACAAGCGCATCAACGCGGCGGCAAAGTACACGTGGGATGAGAACTACAAGGTCTGGTCGGATCACTCTTCCGATAAAGAATTCATGAAGAAACTGATCGACCAGGGCCAAGAGCTGCGCATTAGCGCGATTGTGAAGCCGAATTCCTCGCATGGGGGAGCACTGCGCCAGGGCATCGCTTATACCCCTGAGTTGACCCACCAGATTATTCGCGAGGCCGAGGACAGTCAGATCGTCAAGGATCAGCGGGCAAACCCGAAGACCGACGTGTTCACGGGTAAGACTTTCCAAGAGCTGGCAGATTCCTCGAAAGATCGTTCCAGCGGTTTTGATATGTCCAGCTTGTTCACTGTTGACCAAAACAAGCTTTCCGCAGCCTTCTCTATCGACCCCTCGGCCATGCAAATGGACCTCTCCGCTCTAGATTTCAGCGGAATGGATCTGTCCAGCCTTGACTTCTCGAACCTTGATTTGTCAGGGATGGATTTGTCGAATATCGATCTTTCGAAGCTCGTTCCCGCTGATGGTTCGGCCGTGCAGATCGATCCCTCCAAGCTCAACTTGGGCGAACTGAGCAAGAGCGTTCCGCAGCTGCAAAACGTTGACTTCCCAGCGATTATCCGTAAGACGCTGGCGGATGGCGCCGTGAAGGATACCGCTGGAACATACTTAAGTTCGCAGGCAAGTCAGATCCTTCAGGGCTTCCAGGACTACGCGCAAAACCAGATTGCCGCGGGTGGTTCCACGGACTTTGCCACGCTGGTTTCTGACTACTTCTCTCAGCCCTCGGTGATCCAACAGATCAATGCTGCCGTTTCTTCCGACCAGGTTGTTGATCGTCAGAAACTGATGACAAACCTGCAAGCAGCACTTGGAAATGACCCAGCGCTTGAGTCGGTTGCTTCTCAGGTGTCGACAGAACTTGCGAACCAGATCTCGACGCAGATCGCCGCCCAGCTTGGTGGCAATCTGATGCGCGGAGTATCTGCGGCGATCGGCCAGGTTCTTCAAGAGACCATGGCGACTGCCATGACCCAGATGATGACTCAGCTTTCGGAGACAATTGGCCAGCAGATCAGTGCGACAATGAGCCAATTCGCAACGAATATGAGCAGTGCCTTCCACTTCGATCCCGAGGCCATGGCGTCGGCCTTCTCGTCGAATCTTGATGAGAAGTCCCTTGCCGCGTTGATGGCGACGATGTTCTCAACGAACGTCCCCACACTTGAGACTAACCTGCGCGATCTGGGATGGGCCGACCTAAAGTCACCCAGCAGCATCTCGATCTATCCGAAGTCCTTCAAGGACAAGGATTCCGTCAAGGCTGTCCTTGACAAGTACAACGCAGACAAGGAAAGTGCGGGTAAGACCGACCAGGTCATTACCTACACCGATGTCATGGGCGTACTCATGAGTTCGGTGACGAAGATCGTCAACGTGGTCTCGTGGCTACTCATTGCATTCGTATCGATCTCGCTGGTTGTTTCCTCGATCATGATCGCGATCATTACCTACATTTCGGTTCTTGAACGCAAGAAAGAAATCGGCATTCTTCGCTCGATCGGCGCTTCAAAGGGCAATGTTTCTGCGGTTTTCAACGCGGAAACATTCATCGAAGGACTGATCGCAGGCATCATCGGTGTTGGTGTGACCTACGGTATCTGCGGCTTGGTCAATGCAATTGCCGAGCAGGGTTTCCAGGTGAAGAACATTGCCCAGCTTTCCCCGCTGACAGCCCTGGTATTGGTGGCGATTTCGGTTGGCTTGACCGTGATTGCTGGTTTGATTCCGGCTTCGCGAGCTTCTCGCCAAGATCCCGTTGAGGCGCTTCGTTCAGAGTAGCTGCGACGTCGACGGGCGTAAGCCTGCGTTACCCTGAAGGTATGCAGCGTTTCTGGAAGATGATCCAGATGCGTACCTGAGGAGGAAAAATGCCAACGCCCAATACCCTGACAACGACGGATAGTGTCGCTGTCCTGCTTGCGACCGGATTTGAGGAAGTCGAAGCCCTTGCGGTCGTCGACGCCCTGTATCGAGCGGGGATCCGCGCGGATCTCATTTCGATTGAAAATGAGCGCCACGTTGTCAGCTCGCATGGGGTCAAGCTCGTTTCCGACCTCATGCTTGCAGATGTGGATTTAGCGTCCTACACCGTTGTCTTCCTACCGGGTGGTATGCCTGGAACGCTTGGGCTGAAGGCAAATGAGCGCGTGCGCGAGGAATTGACGCGTCGCGCCTCGAGCGGAGAAAAGACTGCTGCGATCTGTGCAGCTCCCTCGATTCTGGCTGAACTTGGAGTTCTTCAGGGTAAGCACGCGACTGCAAATCCTGGCTTCATGGATGCCCTGAGCGCGGGAGGTGCGCAGGCTCAGTCTGAGTGCGTCGTCGTTGACGGGAACATTGTGACCAGTAGGGGAGCGGGTACTGCTTTAGAACTCGGTTTTGAGCTGGTCCGCCAGCTTCTGGGGGACGAGGCCGCACAACAGGTGCGAGAGTCCGTCGTGTGGGAGCACTGAGGAGGCGCGATGGGTAAGCGTAAGCCTCGTCCCTGGCCGGATCCTCCCAATCCCTTAGCGCTGCCAGTTATTGATAACCACACGCATCTTCCCGTCCACGAAGGTGAAATCCCGCGCGCGGACGGGGTGAAGATGCCCCTTGAAGAACAACTGGAGCGTGCACGCCAAGTAGGCGTGACACGAATGATCTCCAGTGCCTGTGAACTGCCAACTTTTGATCCGATGCTCGAGCTTGCCCGTGCGCATGAGGGAGTTCGCGTAGCACTTGCGATCCACCCGAACGAGGCCGCCTTGCATGCCGGCTGTGCCGATCCTTCCCCCGATGGTTTGATTCCGCAGGTGCGTGAGCACCATATTCCCCTTGACGAGGCCTTGTCCGCGGTAGAGGAACGCTTGAGTGACCCGCTGGTGGTTGCCGTGGGGGAGAGCGGCTTGGATTACTTCCGCACCGCTGATCCCGGTCGCGAGGCCCAGAAAGAGTCCTTCCGCGCGCACATCGAAATGGCTGATCGCCACGATTTGCCGCTGCAGATTCATGATCGTGATGCTCATGAGGACTCCATTGCCCTTCTGCGTGAGTGTGCGCTTCCAGATCAGCGCATTGTTTTCCATTGTTTCTCTGGCGATGCGCAGATGGCCGAGGTCTTGGCTCAGAATGGATGGTATGCGTCTTTCGCAGGGCCAATCAGCTATCCAGCGAATGAAGAGCTCCGCCGCGCCTTTGCGGTCCTTCCGCCCGAACTGGTGTTGGTCGAAACGGATGCTCCGTATTTGACCCCTGTTCCGTGGAGGGGCTGCCCCAATGCTTCTTACGTCATGGCATATTCGGTGCGCTTTATGGCTGAGCTCTGGGGTATTTCAGAGCAGCTAGCGTGTGAGCGCGTGACGGAGAATACCGAGCGAGTCTACGGAAGCTGGTAAGCACTCGGCTAACGGGATAGCGCGGCGCTCGTGAACGTTCGCGTGTCGGTCATGAGCACATGAGTTGAGGCTGAAACACAGTGGTGGGGCCTCCCTGTCGGGAAGCCCCACCACTCATGTACGGAGCGAATCTCCTTAGAGGATCTTCTTCAGTGCAGGATCCCTCCAAACGCGGTTCCTGGTCAGAAGCGGATCGTTATTTGGAATCATCAGGTACTTTGTCTCAACCGCGGGGTCGCCGGAATCGCCACCGTCATTCCACGTGGTATCAACGGTCTTCCACGTTCCGTTAACTTTCACCTGGTTCCATGCGTGTCCAGATTTAGCGCCATTCGTTCGAGTGACAACGCCGGTCACAACAACCGAACTCAAACCCGACTTAGTCGCCAGGAGCTGGAAGACGTTTGCGTAGCCTTCGCAGACGGTTGTTCCCTTGAAGAAAATACCGCCCGAATCGTGGTCAGGGGTGTATTCAGGCGTCAGAGTGCCTGTCTTCTGCCAGACTTTATGGCTTCCTTCCAACCCGTCATAGTTGTAGGTCGCATGGTTAATCATCCAGGAGTTAATGGTTCGGACCTTGGTTTCCTCATCCATTCCTGGCTTGATGATCTCTGCGACCACTTGGTCGGCCTTGCTATTGATCTGGCCCGAATAATCCTTGGGTGCAAGATGCTGATCGGTTGCGCCCTCAGTTCCCAAAGTGACATGAAGAATCTTGTCGGTCGGCGAGTATTTTTGGCCAATAATGAAGGGAACCAGACCGTTTTGATCTTTTGCCTCGTACAATGCCTCTTTAAGTCGTGAGCCAGATTCTGCTTCTGGGAACTGTGAAAGGTCGATATTTGTATACCCCATCATCAAGTTCGCAGCGATGTACTTTGACAGCGGCGTTGTCCCCAGCACCTGCACGGGAGTATCTGGGAAGGTGCGCGCCACATTGTCCTTGGATTCCTTCTTCTGGACTTCCTTGGTGTAGGTCAGATTGGACCCAAAGTAACCGGTATGTGCCTCTTCCTGATCCTTCTTCATCTTCTTAAGATCCTCGGTGTAGGTCGATGGATCGAAGTTCTTGACGCTGTAGGAGCTGGTGAAGCGAGTATTTCCGATGTGGTAGACGACGTGGAGTTTTGCTTGAGGATGCTCGACCGTCTTCGGGTTTGAGCTCTCAACCCAGCTCTTTTCGGGATCGACAATCAAAGTCTGCATACGAGTGTGCCCATCGGCCATCGTCATCGGGATCTGAGCGGGAAGCTCACTCAAATTATCGAATTGCCAGCGATCCAGACCGAGCTGTCGCTGTGCGTTGGACGCAATACGAATAGGCGTATTTCCAAGGGTATTTGCGATATCGATAAAATTCGACATCTTCGAGATCTGCGCGTTCTTCTTCGCGATTACCGCGACCTGCCTTCCCTTGCTGTTAAGAATGCGGTCGAGCTCCTGATCTGTCAGCCAGCCCTCGCGTGAGCTACCTTTGGCATCTTCCTGGACGGTCAGGAATGCATCCAGTGCGGTGTTGAGAGTGCGATCTCGTTGGGGTTCGTCATCAGCTCTCTGATCCGAATTCCACGAGGTCTGATTTGTCGATCCAACAAGCCTTGGGTTTAACCGCGTCTTTCCGTCCTTATCGGTGGAATTAAGAAAGACGACGTAGTAGGAGTCAGCACCCTCAACCGGGTCCCAAGATATGCTGAAAGTACCGTTGTCTTCCTCGTCCACCGAGATGTTTTGCGGGCGGGGAAGGAAGCCCTTATCGCTGACGCGAATGCGGCGAACAATCGGGTGTTCAAGAAGCTTGCCGGTTTGCAAGTCGTTGTATTGAACAAGGTAGTACATGGGGAGCAAACCCCAGCCTGAAGAGCCAGTGATGTCTGCAAGGGGACTTGCGTGTGACTGCGACCGCAGAGTGATCCACGAAGGTGCGATTGAAATACCTTCATAAGCTCCGTACGTGCCGAGCTCAAACCCTAGATCCACATCCAATGCCGCGTCGGAATAGACTGCGAATGGGGTTGCGAACCTTGAACCTTTACTATCGGCCTCATCCGACTTTCGCTTTTCAAAATCGGCGAGCTTGACCTTGGTGGGGATGACGAGTTTGTCGCCCTGATTGACTTCCTGCACGCCTTCGAGCCATTCGAATGCGGTGGGGTCATTCTTCTTGAGTTGATTGACGGAATCATCAGCGCGAGCTACGGAGGGGAGTGCAAAAGAGGCAAGAGCGACAATGCTCAAGGCCGCAATGGTACGTGTGAAAAAGCGTGAGAAGGTCATTTGATCGTTGCCTCCAGAGGTTGGACGGTCTGGCAGTAGATGTCCGGGGTGAGTCCCTTACCGTTTGTGCACATCGCTAAGGAGAACTTGGTCGAGTTCGGATCTCCTTGTGCGACGAAAAGGGAAGAGTAGGTCTTCTTCTTATTCTCAGGCTGGAAACCGTTGTATCCCTGGGGTTCTTGAGCGTCCTTCACCTGCGGGTCGTCGGAGGTAAATTGGCTGGTATCGGGGGCCTTCAATAGCTGCGCATCCACATCGGAAAGCTTAAAAATCGGGACATCATTGCGATCGCCTGAACCGGCTAGGAGTGCCTTCGCCTCATCAGTTCCGGGAAGCGGTGATGTGCTTGCGTAGAAAACCCAGCGCAGCGCGTTATCGGGCGATTCCTTTGCGCCAGTTGCATGGTTCTCAAACTTGTAGTCGATCTTGATGATTGACTTTCCATCATTGGTCGTTTGAGGAAGTTTCGATGCGCCTAAGAGAGTGAAGTGGAATGAGCCTTGGTCGGTGTAGGCCATGATGGATTTTGATGTGCCATCAAAACGCAGTGAGTAGCTGCCAAGGTAAAGCTTTGAGTCCTCTGCGCTGAAAGTTTCTTTGCCTTCGGGCTGAGGGGAGACGGAGCTGAGGTCACGCAGTCCGTCATTTGGTGCGGTACTAAAGAAGACGGTCTTCTCGAAGCTCGGCTCTGAGCCGTCGCCCGTTGTGGATCCGGAGCCGCAAGCTGCCATGGATACTCCCAAGAGCACGCACGTAGCAAACGCCCAAATCCCGCGGTGATGTGACATCATCATTCACGGTCCCTTCATCGAAGCGGTTGAAATCTGCCCTTATCCTAATGTTCGCCACTGAATAAACGCCAATTTGAGCAATCAATCTCTCATCTCATGAAGCTGGATTTCTGTTACTCGTGTGACGAATGGGGTTAATGGTGTAAATGTTTATGGTCCCCATCACTAACGCTCGCTTGGTCTATTCGGGACCCTGTAGCGTGTGAACTGTTCGTTCGCCGCAGGCTCGCATGCGAGTTGCGCTTCTATGAAGCTGCCAGGGCGAATCCTACGAAGTCTGGAGTTACGTGAATTTCCACCCCTCGCGCAAGGCAGTCATTGCCAGCGCTGCAGTTGCAGCATTTGCCGTCACCGGTATCGCCGGGACATCGGTAGCCACGTCATTTAGAGATGTCACCCTGGAAGTTGATGGTGTCTCCATCCCCGTATCGGGATTTATGGGCAAGGTCTCTGACGTTCTGTCAACTGCGGGTGTAGAAGTTTCTCCCCATGATCTGGTTGCGCCCTCCCTTCAAGAAGGCGTGACGAATGGTCAAACCGTCGTCGTGCGCCGCGCGCAGCGCTACTTGGTCGATATCAACGGTGTTTCAACCCCCACGTGGTCCACCGCTACGGATATCAACAACCTCATGAGCCAGGTCGGCACCACCGGCGCGGTAATCGCTGCTGACCGCTCGACTTCTCGCACAACCCTTCCTGCACTGACGGCAACTGGGAATATCCGCGTCATTGCTGATGGGCAAACCCACACCGTTGACGCGCGCGAAGGCGCCCACGCCTCGGACCTGCTCGAGCAGGCAGGGGTTCAGGTTTCACCCCTTGACCGTGTGGCCTTCTCAAGTGATGACCAAGGCGTATTCCTCAAGGTCACCCGAGTTCAACGTGGCACGGAAGAACGCGAAGAAACTTTGCCCAAGGAAGTGGAGGAGCAAGAAGACTCCAGCCTGGCCAAGGGAACCAAGCGCGTTGTTCAGGAAGGCTCCGACGGCTCCATCAAGCGCAGCTTCTACGTGGAGCGTCGTGATGGCCAAGAGGTCGTCAGCCAGATGCTGAGCGAAAACCGTACCGAACCGGTCAAGCAGATCGTCAAGGTCGGCACCAAGGAAACCACTTCAGCAAGCTCCTCTTCGAACTCAGGGTCCTCGGCCTCGTCATCATCGGCAACGGTGAGCGGAGATGGAGTCTGGGCAGCACTGGCTCGCTGCGAATCGGGCGGCAACCCCGCAACGAATACCGGTAACGGCTACTATGGCCTCTACCAATTCTCTGCTTCCACGTGGCGCGCAATGGGCGGCACCGGACTGCCCTCCGAGGCCTCGGCAGCAGAACAAACCCAGCGCGCACAGGCGCTTCAGGCCCGTTCCGGATGGGGCCAGTGGCCCGCGTGCGCTCGAGCACTAGGACTTCTGTGAACGCAGCTCGCCACGGCCGCACCGCTTCATGGGCACCGACGAAACGTCGCGTTGTAGCAGGTGCAGGCGCAGCCAGCCTGGCCATGTTTATGGTTGCGGGAGTGGGCATTGCCCGTGCGCATTCAACCGTCAACCTTGAAGTTGACGGCATCGCCTACCCGGTTTCAACGTGGTCGCACACCGTTTCAGGGGTCCTGAGCCAAGCGGATATCGAGCTCGGTGAACACGACCAAGTTCAGCCCGCCGCCTCGCAATACGTTGCAAACGGACAGACCATCGTCGTGCGCACGGCGAAGCCCTACACTCTGACCATTAACGGAGACCGAACAACCCTGTGGTCGACCGCGCCCTCAGCTGAAGGTGTGCTCTCAGGCCTGGGTGCGGATTCGACAAAAGCCGTTCTTGCCGTCGACCGTTCCTATTCGCGTTCCAGCCTGACTCCTCTGGTCACCCAGACGCGCACCGTCACCATTAACGTCGACGGAAGCTCGCGTCAGGTCACCGCGCGTGAAGGCATGGATACCAGAGCCATCTTGAATAAAGAAAAAATCAACCTGGGACCCCTGGACCGTGTTGAGGTTAAGAACGCTGATGGCCTGACCATCGATATTCACAGGGTCTCGCGTGCGCTTGCGCCGCGAAAGGTGCCGATTCCTTTCGATGAACACCGTCAAGATTCCGATCAGCTTTTCGTCGGTGAAGAACAAGTCACCACGAAGGGTGTTGAAGGCGAATCTGAAGAACTGACCTGGAGCGAAAACGTCGATGGTGGGGAAGCATATGCTGCACCACTGAATTCAAAGGTCACTCGCGAACCTACCGCGCAGATTCGTTCGGTCGGAACCAAGGAAGTTACTCCCAAGGCGCTGATTGAAGCCGGTCTGGACCCCAAGGCAACGCTGGAAGAAAAGACCGAAGCTGACGGAACGAAATCAATCCGTTACCGCGCGAAGCTCGGAACACTCTCGACGGCCTCGGAGATTACTGCAGCGGGTGGAAACTCAGCTGAAGTTGCCCAGGCGATGGTCGCGGCCAATGTTCCCTTGACCTATTCGGGTGAGGATCCTCGTTCTTTGGCTAAACCCCTGGTGAGCGCTCGCGGATGGGGAGACTCCGAATTCCAATGCTTGGTCGCACTGTGGAACCGTGAGTCCCACTGGAATCCCTACGCGAAGAACTCCTCTTCCGGCGCCTACGGCATTCCGCAGGCACTGCCGGGAAGCAAGATGGCTTCGGCGGGTTCGGATTGGCAAACCAACCCGGTCACGCAGATCAAGTGGGGCTTGGGGTACATCGCCGGACGCTATGGGACACCGTGCTCTGCGCTGGGGCATTCAAACTCCGTCGGATGGTACTGATCCTTTAGGATGGGAGCGTGACTTCTCCCCGTCGATATTCCACGCCGAATGTGCCTAGTGATGCCCAGCCCAGCGAGAGCGGGCTGCTTGGCCCTATTGAAGTGCATGCGATTTGCCAGGCGCTGGGTGTGCGCCCAACCAAGACGCTCGGACAGAACTTTGTTCATGATGCCGGTACTGTTCGGCGCATCGTGCGCGACGCGGGAATTGGCGAGGGAACACAAGTCATTGAGGTCGGGCCCGGGCTGGGTTCGCTGACCCTTGGACTTCTTGAAGCGGGGGCACAGGTACGAGCCATTGAGATCGATCCGGTGCTTGCTCGTGCGCTTCCCGTGACCGTTGCGCAGCGGATGCCCGAGGCTGCAGAGCGCCTTCACGTTATCAATCGCGATGCCGTTCAGATTAATGGCCTTAAAGACTTTGAGGATGATTGGCCTGCGCCAACGCACCTGGTGGCGAATCTTCCCTACAATGTTGCGGTTCCCTTGCTGCTCTCCATGCTGGAGTCCTTCCCCTCCTTGGAGTCGGCATTAGTA
>CALIZH010000081.1 GCA_938028585.1 uncultured Actinomyces sp.
CTTCTGCGCATCGGCTCAGTTCCCCAAGAAACTCGGATTCGCTGCATTCTGGATCAATGGAGCGAGCCATCTGCTCGAGTGGGCCTGCTGCCTCGGTAAAGCTTTGGCCAAGAAACAGTGTGGCGGGAATGTCGTGCTCAATGGCAGTTTTACATAAGTGTGCAATGTAATGGGATTTTCCAACTCCTGCGGGTCCGGTGATGACAATAAACGTTTTGTGTAGAAACTTGTAGTGCAGTTCTTCAATTTGTGCTTTGAAAGAGTTTGCTGCGGATTTAATCTTTCCATCGAGCAGGAGCATTTGCCTGCAGTCCTCAGCTCCGCTAAGTAGTGGTTGAATGCTGCTGGAGATTAGTGTTGCTTGCTCTTTTGCTTTGAAAATATCCTCAATTTTCAGTGGGACTTCTCTTTGGGATAGGGGGGAGAGGGAAGCGGAGAAGGAGTGTAAAGATGCGGGCGCCGATTGTTCGGTGATTGTTTGGTTCTCGTTTTCTTTCAGTTCGTCCGTGATTTGACTCAGCGTGTCCATGCATTTGAGCGATGCATTTGCAATTTGTTCTTCCACTTGTGCTGGAAAGAGAATGGTGTGAATATGTTCCATGGCACTCGTTGAGATCGTTAGTGCAGGGTTGTATCTTGCTCCAAGTGTCCGTTCGACGGATTTGAATAATGTTGAAAGTTTTTCTTCAGAGAGCTTAAGCTTTATGCCGAGTTCTTGTCTGGTGATGTGGAGTATTGCTTCTTGTTGAGCGATGTCTAAATATGAGAATCTGCGTACCAGATCTTTAGTTAGAATAATGTCGGTCTTGTGGTTAAAGCGAATTTGATCAGGCGACTTAAACGACTTTGATTTGACGCTTGAATCCTGTCTTCCTACGAAAAGGAACTTGAGTCTGTAATCGCCTTCTGGAAATTTCGCAAAGATCTTAGATTTAAGTGTTGAACTAATTTTTTGTCGTGTGCAACTCGTGGAGACTTGTATTAAAATTCGCGCGCTCTCATCTATAAGATCGTATCCAGCAGCGTTTTGAGTGTGTTGGTTTGCGTTCGTGAGCGACCAGCCGAAGAGTGAATTTAAAATTCGCCTAAATGCTTCCTCTGCAGTGACCGCCCCGGAGAGTAGATTTAGGCTACCGCTCACTTGCAGCTCGTTGTTGATGGTGGAGAGTAGGGAATTGAACTCCTCGATGTTTATTTCGCGTGCGAGTGCCACAGCCTTGTTAGCCTCCAGATGGTAACTTATCTGGTCTCTGGTATACCTCATTATGCCACTCAGTGTCACGAAAAGAACGAAAACGATGGCGCGAAGTATAGCTATGTAACATCAAAGTAGTTCTTGGGGTAGATCTGGCCATAGCGAAGTCCTTATTTTTTTGAGGGCTCTTAATGGAGGCTAAGCTCTCTTGCGCTAGCGTGGGGATAGCTGATGGGTTGTTTCTTTCGTCTGAGTTTTTACTCGTTGCTCATTGGACTGCTGGAATGAATTGGAGCGCCGGAAGGTAGTGTGCCTTAGAGAGGATGAGGCTTGAGGCGAGGTGTAGCTTTCGGTAGTGAGTATGGAAATATCTGGGATGAGTAGTGATTATGATTGGTGGATCAAGTCTTATTTTGTTTAGGCATAATGAGTGCTTAGTCCGTTTGCAGTTTGGATGTAGCGGGAGTAAGTGATACTGATATGCCGGGTCTTCGCTGATAGTGCGTTTTAAAAGGGGCCATTGAGGATATTTTCCTCATATGGAAAGCCTAATGTTCAGAATTTCTACTGCAATATTTGTAATGGACAAGGTTCGTATCAGAATCCCCTAAACACCTCGACCGCATTCTCCCAATTCACACCATCGGCCCCGTGCCACCAGTTCAAGGGATATGACAGGCTCT
>CALIZH010000082.1 GCA_938028585.1 uncultured Actinomyces sp.
TGCTCAGGTCAGCCTGGCACAGTGTCGCTTAGCTGCCGCTTCCGTTGTCGAGGCCGCTGATCCCGGCGAGGCGCGCTACCGTGCACGCGAGGCACTCCAGGTGGAGTTTTAAGGAGAAGCAAGGATCTGAAGTACTCACTTCTGGTTACGCAGCTACCTGACTGAATCTGATCTGGACGATTAAAAAGTCCGGTTCCACTCTTGAGGTATTCCGAGGCTCGGAGTTCGCACCAATGGGTTCTGCAGAAATTCCTCAACAAGAAGCCTCGAAACTTTATCCGGCCATGTAGTTCCCGGAGACGTTACTCTCAGAAGATGCGACATGACGACAATCGCGCCAAAGATGCGTTCACTTTGTCGTGCTGGGAGCGCAGAGAATTTCGTTTGCGACTTTAACGCCGAAGTGGGAGCCGGGGTAAACGATTTATTCCACAGTCGACCGTGGTGTGCGCATGTATTCCGTATGATTGCAAACTGTTCGAGCCACCGTGCTAATGGTGATTGTTTCTTTGCTTTTTCCTGCTGATTCCGCGACAAGGAATTCAGATTAATTCGTATCCCCAGACTCTCTGCAATCGTTTGTTGGTCCCGAACACGCATCCCGTCAAACATTCGCGATAAATCACTGAAATCAAGGACCTCAGCCAATACCCAAAACGGAAACTGAGAATTATAGACATCACAATAATGTTGGATTGCTTCGCTACGCATACGCATACGCGAAATCCGTTTATCGGCAATTTCGAGCCACTGCTTATGTCGAAAGGTCGGACGAAAATTAGCAGAATTTTGATAGAAAACCGGATCGGTCATGCATAGACAGTCCCCGATTCTCGTCCGCATTGTCGTTTCAATACGCTCAATCGCATCGAAAAGAAGGGTACGTAGCTTCCGATCGGCCTCATACAATGCGACTACATCCGCGAAAGAGATTCCATTGTCGAATTCATCGAGATGTGTACCATCATCGTCAAGTTTCCGAGCTGGATACCAGTACGCTGAGAGCCGGTAATAGCTAACATTTGAGAGCCATTGCCACGCAAGCTGCTCATCAACTTGCATGCCGCGTTCGCGTAATGTTTCTATCTGTTCGCTAATCGTGGTTGCCGGCTTCAGTTCCTTTGACATCGAAGACATCCTCGTCATTCGCTGATAAAGATCCAGCCCACTCTCAACCATATTGGTTGAGGCGGGCTGAACGATTGATTAAAGAATATCGAATTTATGCCATTCTGTCATTCGCTTTTCTAATAAATTGTGCAGGTCATAATTTTGCCGCCGGCAAGATGACCGAGAAGGTCGTTCCGTGTTCGCCGGGCGCGCCCTCACCTTCGCATA
>CALIZH010000083.1 GCA_938028585.1 uncultured Actinomyces sp.
GGCAGCAACGGGTATCGAACTGACGCACTTGGCCTCGCTCTACCACGACGATGTCATGGATTCTGCGCCCACCCGCAGGGGGGTTCCATCGGCTCAACACCTGTGGGGCAATAACCGCGCGATTCTTGCAGGAGACATCCTCTTTGCACGTGCATCGGCCATGATTGCCACTTTGGGCGATGATACGGTTCGCCACCACGCCATCACTTTCGAGCGCCTGTGCATGGGGCAGCTCAATGAAACTTTCGGCCCCCAGGACGGGGATGACCCGCTGAAGTTCTACATCCAGGTGCTGGCTGATAAGACCGGTTCTCTGGTGGCATCTGCGGCGGCATTCGGTGCGATGCATGCGGGTGCAGATCAGGCGACGATTGACGCCCTCACTCAGTTTGGTGAGCGTTTGGGAGTCGCTTTCCAGATCGCCGACGATGTCATTGATTTGGGGCCCGAGGCCGGCGCTTCGGGGAAGACCCCGGGAACTGATCTTCGCGAGGGCGTGGATACTCTTCCGGTGCTTCTTCTTCGCCGCGCGCAGTCAAATGGCAATCTGGACCCCGAGGGGCAGAAGATTTTGTCCATGCTGGATGGGGATCTTTCCTCCGATCAGGCTTTGGCTGCGCTGGTTGAACGCCTGCGTGAGCATGACGTTGTGTCGCAGACACGGGAACTTGCTCGTCAGTGGTGCGATAGCTCTCTTGAGTGCATTGCCGACCTTCCCGATGGGGAAGCCAAGCAAGCTTTGATCTCTTTTGCCCACCTGATGGTGGATCGCGTCGCCTGATTGTGCCGCACCCCTCTTGAGGCGTGCCCTGACCTTCTCAGCTGCCCTGCAGGTCGTCTAATTGTAGGATTGGGACAGGATTAGGGTCGCCTTCCTTGGTGGCCAGAGAAGAGGATACGAGTGAGCACCTACAACGTGGCCGTCATCGGCGCTGGACCTGCTGGCATCTATGCATCGGATATTTTGTCCAAATCCGGTTTGGACGTGAATATCGACCTGTTTGAACGCCTTCCCGCCCCCTACGGCCTGGTCCGCTACGGTGTTGCTCCCGATCACCCGCGAATCAAGCAGATCATTGTCGCCTTGTACAAGATCCTGCAGCGCGGTGATATTCGTCTTTTGGGCAATGTTGAGATTGGCCGCGACGTCACGATTGATGACTTGCACGCGCACTACGATGCGATCATCATCGCAACCGGCGCTGACCGAGATGCCCCG
>CALIZH010000084.1 GCA_938028585.1 uncultured Actinomyces sp.
ACGACTTCATGGCTCTGCCCGGCATGGAAGCGGATTCCACCGACACCCACCACGCTCGGGAACGCTTTTCAGGTGAAGCCACCCCCGGCTCGACAAACACCTCGCCAAACACCTCCTCGAAGTCCGCACTGGATGCCCTGCTGGACGAGTATCGTGCGCGTACAAAGAGTGAGCGCGAGAAGCGCACGTTGTTCAACTACCCCATGGTCATAGACACGTCGGGCGTGCCATGGGGCAACGGCTTCGTGAAGGTTTCACATCCCCGCGTGCGTGCCGACTCTCAGCGAAGAACATGTTGCCGATGGGTCCCAAGTTATCCATCTGCCAACGCTCAGCCATACTGCCACAACTGAACTAGTCGATACATCACGCTAGCTAAGGCATTCAAACTACTCATGGAGGAAGTAATGACTAAAGAACTCAACGAAGTCCCTTTCACCACACCAAATTTCGCCACAGAGGCAGCATCCCAGCTCGCCAAACTCTTCCCCGAGATCGTAGCCGATGGCAAGATCAACCTGGATACCCTCAAGACGATTCTCGATATTGACATCGAAGATGGGCATGAGCGCTTCGGCCTGACATGGCCCGGCAAACGCGAGGCGATCCGCGCTGCCCAGACCCCAACCACTGCGACACTCATGCCGGATAAACAGAACTCTATCGATTGGGATACCACCCAAAATGTATTCATTGAGGGTGACAACCTCGAGGTTCTCAAGATCCTCCAAAAGCACTATTACGGCAAGATCAAGATGATCTACATCGATCCTCCGTATAACACTGGCAATGATTTTGTTTACTCCGACAACTACGCCGACTCAATCGGTAACTACCTTGAGATCACTGGACAGACGGATGATGGCGGCAAGCTATCGACTAACTCGGAGTCAGATGGGCGTTTCCACTCCAACTGGCTGAACATGATGTACCCGCGACTCAAGCTGGCCAGAAACTTGTTGCGAGAGGACGGTGTTCTCTTTGTAAGCATCGGAGAGCATGAAACCGCCAGGTTGCGCTTAGTCCTTGACGAGATTTTTGGCGAGAATAATTACGTTGGCGACTTTGTATGGCGAGCGAGAACTTCAATCTCCGACGATCAGGAGATTTCGCACAACCACAACTACACTCTCGTCTATTCGAGGAAACGCTCACGGCTCACCTTTATTGGCGATGAGCTCGACAGCGATGAATACAAGAATACTGATAATGATCATCGGGGTCCATGGAAGCCAGTTCCTCTTGATGCAAATAAACCAGGCGGGAATACCTACTATCCCGTGCGGAACGTAGAGACTGGCGAAGACTTCTATCCGCCAGAAGGCAGGTCATGGGCAATTAATCCTGAGGATATGAAGGCGCTCATGGAGGACGATCGAATTGCTTTCGGTAGAACTGGTACAGGTGCACCGAAACGCAAACTGTTTCTTTCGGAACGGGTCAGCAAAGGCGATTCGAAAACTCCAAGTTCACTCCTTCTCGATGTCGGGACAACGAGATCGGGAAGCGATGAAATCGCCGCACTCTTCAAGAAGAAGAAAATATTCAGCTACCCGAAGCCGACTACCTTACTCAAGACGTTGATTCGATACGGCTCGGCATCTGCCACCAATGCCATAGTGCTCGACTTTTTTGCTGGTTCCGGTACTGCCGCACATGCGACGATGCAATTGAATGCGGAGGACGGTGGTAATCGTCGGTGTATTTCGGTGCAGTTGCCCGAGCCGACCGATGAGAAGTCTGAGGCCTGCAAAGCCGGTTACGCGAACATCGCAGAGATTACGCGTGAGCGTATCCGTCGTGCTGGAGCGAAGATTCTGGAGGAAGAGTCTGCCAAGCTCGATGGGCGTGCTGAGGGCTTGGACGTGGGCTTCCGTGCTTACAAGCTTGTTGACACCAACTTCGCGACGTGGCGTGCCCACTCCTCACTGTCCGAGGAAGAACTCAAGGGCTTGTTCGCTGGCATCAGCGAGTCAGCGGATGATGACGCCCGCCCCGAGGCTCTGCTGACGGAGGTGCTGCTCAAGCTTGGTTTCTCCCTGACGGAGCAGGTTGAGCGTGTGGATGTGGCCGGGCTGGAAGCATTCAGTGTGGCCGGGGGCCTGGTGGTCGCGTACCTGAACGAGCACGTCAAGCCCACCCTGGAACAGCTACGCGCCATGGTCGCCCTTGAGCCTGGTCGTCTGGTGGTGCTGGAAGACGCGTTCCAGGGTGACGACGTGCTCAAGACTAACCTGGTTCAGGAATGCCGCTCCCACGGCGTTGACTTGTGGACGGCCTAAGAGGGAGCGGGTGTGATGCGTTTTCAGTTTGATCCCC
>CALIZH010000085.1 GCA_938028585.1 uncultured Actinomyces sp.
TCAATAAACTCACTCGACAACAGCATCGCGTATTCATCAATGAGCGAATGTTCCATCCACAGCTTCAGTGTTTCAAGATCCGTTTGAGACCAGAGCGCGGTTGCATGTTCAAGGAATTCTGGCTGGGAGACGTTGAGAGTATCGACCTTATCGATGGGAAGATGCGCGGATGTGGCCCATTCTTCCCAGGGGAATGAGGGATAAGAGCTGCACAGTTCCTTCCATGTCATGGGGTGATCAGCCAAGAGCGGGTCGCGGTTCGAGACTGCATCTCGGTGGAAGGAAGCAATCTGTGTTTCCAGCTCTTTCACCGCGTGAGCATGTTCAGCCGCCTGCTCCTCATCAATTCCAACAAGGGTGAAAAGGGTGGCAACGTAGGTTTCCCAGGCCTCGAGGATTGGGCGATGCTGTTCCTCGCGGTAGTAGGCCTCGTCGGGAAGTGAAATACCGCTTTGGTAGATATCCAATTGGTGTTGGCTGGAGTTGTGGGCATCGGTGCCGACATAGCTCCCGAAGAGGCCGCCAATTCCTTCGTAGCGGAAAGTCCCCATTAAGCGTGCGAGTTCGAGGTGTGTACTCACGCTGCGCAGGCGCTCAAGCTTTCCTGCAATAGGGGAGTAGCCTGCGGCCTCGACAGCATCTTCGTCCATGAAGGTGCCGTAGAGATGGGCAATTAATTCAGCATTGTGTCCCGGGATCTTGCCTGAGCTCGCATCCTCGGCAATCTCTTTTTCCCACAGCTGCGATTGATCGTGGAGCTGATTGAAAATGCCGTCCATCGGGCGATCTGCAGGAATCTTGTGAGTGGCAAGCCATTGGCCGTTGATGAAGCGGTAGAAATCGTCTTGAGGGCGGTAGCTCTGGGTCTCAGTCATAGGGACACTGTACGTTGCTCAGACCTGCGATTGCACCCCCTAATGTTTAGGGATACCTAAGTTTCCTGCGAATGATTACATGGTAAACACCCCTGTTTGCACATATGTGCAAAACGGTGTGGGCGGATGTGCAGAAACTCGAAAAGAGTAATGATTTAAGTGGTACATAAGCTCAAACAGAATTAAGGAACAGCGAACGCTATGAGGACGATGGAGACCGATGTCGTAGTCATTGGCGGCGGCTCAACCGGCGCCGGCGTTGTCCGCGATGTTGCAATGCGCGGATTCCGCGCGATACTTCTTGACCGAGCCGACATGGCTCAAGGAACCTCAGGTCGCTACCACGGCCTGCTCCATTCCGGTGGACGCTACATCGCATCCGATCCAGAATCTGCGACCGAATGTGCCGAAGAGAACGCAATTGTCTCGCGTATTAATGCCGATGCTGTTGAAAGGACAGGCGGCCTTTTCGTCACGACATCCGCAGATGATGAGGAATACGCCGACCACTTCCTCGAGCGTGCGCGAGCGGCTCGCGTTCCCGCAGAAGAGATTTCCCCCGCCGAGGCCCTGCGCCGTGAACCCCGACTGGACCCCCACCTCAAGAGGGCTTTCGCGGTTGAAGATGGAACCGTTGATGGGTGGCGGATGACATGGGGAGCAGCTCGCTCCGCTATTGCCTACGGTGCTGAGATCCTCACCTACACGCGAGCAACCGGAATTCAGCGATCGGAGGATCGCATCGAAGCGGTTTTCGCGCGCGATGAACGAACCGGCGAAGACATCCGTATCGATTGCTCCTTCGTTTTGAACTGCGGCGGTCCCTGGGCTGGACAGATTGCTGCTCTTGCTGACTGCCATGGCGTTGAGGTTGTCCCCGGTGCGGGCATCATGATCGCAATGAACCACCGCCTCTCTCAGACGGTCATTAACCGTTGTATCTGGCCCGCAGATGGCGACATCTTGGTTCCGGTCCACCCGGTGTGCATCATTGGCACGACGGACCTTAAGGCTGAAGATCCGGATAAACTTCCGATTCTTGCCGACCAAGTTCAGCAAATGCTCGATGCTGGTGAAGCATTGATTCCTGGCTTCCGCCAATCGCGTGCTCTTCACGCATGGGCAGGTGCACGGCCGCTGATTAAGGACAGTCGTGTCTCCGAGTCGGATACCCGCCACATGGCACGTGGAATGCATGTTGTCGACCACCTGAGTCGCGACGGCGTTGATGGCATCTTGACGATTGCCGGCGGTAAGCTCACGACCTACCGCCTCATGGCAGAACGCATCGTTGACATCATGTGTCAGCAGATGGGCGAGGATCGTCCGTGCCGCACAGCGGAAGAAGCTGTTCCCGAGGCAGAAGGAAAGTCGAACTACTACATCGGCCACCGCCTCGACGAAGTCGAACACCACGGAAAATCACCTTCTAGCGAAGAGATTATCTGCGAGTGTGAATTGGTCACCCGCGAGATGCTCGAACGCGCCATGGATGTGCTCCCCGGCGGCCAGCTTGACGACGTTCGTCGTCAGATTCGCTTGGGAATGGGACCCTGCCAAGGCGGCTTCTGCTCGCAGCGCAGTGCAGGAATTGCGCATGAGCGTGGCGATATTGACGCTCCTCGTGCGAACGAATTGCTTCGTTTGTTCCTGAAGAACCGTTGGATTGGTTTGTGGCCGATCCTCTTCGGAAAGCAGGCACGCCAGGCTGCCTTGGATAACTGGATCCACGAAGGAACCCTTGACGTCGAGCATTTGCCCACCGCCCCCGACGCGGTTCCGCGTGAATGTGAATACTGGGATGCCCTTGAAGGCGAGGAAGAAAACCCCACAGCTGGGGAAGAGAAGGAAGGTCATACTCATGCGTGACGCAGTCGTTATCGGAGCGGGCCTTGCCGGTCTTGCTGCCAGCATCCGACTGGCACAACGCGGAGCGAAGGTCACTCTTGTCACCAAGGGAATTGGCGGACTTCAACTGGGGCAGGGAACAATCGATGCCCTTGGATATGCCCCCGAGTTCGTTCAGCATCCCCTCGAGGCGATTGAGAACCTGGCCAATGAACGTCCTGAGCACCCCTACGCGCGACTTGGCGTGGATTCGGTCGCTCAATCCTTCGAATGGATCCGTGAACTTCTTGGCCCTGAACGCCTTGTCGGATCGCTTGACCATAACGTTCGCATCCCAACTGCACTGGGCGCTCTTCGTCCCACTGCGTTGTATCAGCCTTCGATGGAGGCTGGAATTCCGGTCGGCCAGGAATTCCTGATCGTCGGTTTTAATCGACTCAAGGACTTCTACCCGGCACTGGCAGCAGAGAATCTGCGCTTGCAAAAGGATGTAAACGGTAATCCGATTTCGGCGCGCTCTGCCTACGTCGATTTGGACGTACGCGGCGAAGAACGCGATACGACGGGAACCAATTTTGCCCGTGCGCTCGATCTGAAAGAAAACCGTGTTCGCTTGGTTGAACTGCTCAAGCAGATCGTTCGCCCCGGTGAAACGGTTGGTCTTCCTGCAGTACTAGGCCTCAATGATCCGACTGCCTGGAAAGACATCCAGGACATGCTCGGTCACCCCGTCTTCGAGATCATTTTGCAGCCGCCGTCGGTTCCCGGAATGCGCCTCAACCAGGAGCTCACCGAGATTGCGAAGGCAAACTGCCGCGTCATGTTGGGATCGTCTTTGGTTTCGTATGAGGCCGATGGCGACCAACTGCGCAGCGTGACCATTTCAACCGCGGGACACCCGCGCACCATTGAAACAAAGACTCTGATCCTTGCAGCCGGTGGTTTTGAGTCCGGCGCTCTGGAGATTGATTCTTACGGCAACGTCAGCGATACCGTGATGGGCCTTCCGCTGACCGGTGTTGATACCACCTTGCTCAATGGTGATTTTTGGGGAAGCGAACAGCCTCTTTTCAAGGTTGGCTTCGATGTTGATGAGCACATGCGTGTGTGCACTCCGGGCGCAGGCCCCGTGTACACCAATGTGTATGCGGCCGGCGGAAACCTGAGCGGTGCAACCCGTTGGAAGGAAAAGTCCGGTGACGGAATTGCACTGGCAAGCGCTCTGCGCGCAGCGGATTCGATTGTGGAGGAACTTCAATGAGCCTGGAAATGGCACCCAGCGTCGAAGAAAGTGACGTTCTGGGGATTAACGGAGGCGAATTCGGCCTTCGGTCAACCCTGGATGCCTGCGTGAAGTGCACGATCTGTGAAACACAATGCCCGGTCATGCGCGTGACAGATCTATTCGCTGGCCCCAAGTACTCTGGACCGCAATCTGAGCGCTATCGCAAAGATGGTCACATTGTTGACCACTCGATTGACTACTGCTCCTCATGCGGTACCTGCTCGCTGGTATGCCCGCAGGGAGTGAAGGTCACTGAGATGATCCACCATGCGCGTACCGACATGAAGAAGAAGCAGGGGATCCCGCTTCGTGACCAGCTGATTGGTCGTACCGGCCTGATCGGCTCCGTCATGACTCCTTTTGCACCCATTGCAAACTGGGCACTGGATGTGAAGCCGATTCGTGTCGCGATGGAAAAGGTCATCGGTGTTGACCGTAACGCTCCCATGCCTCGTGCATATGGACGCACTTTTGAAAGCTGGTTCAAGAAGCACACTCCGCTTCCTCAGTCAGGCACAAAGGGACAGGTCATCTTCTTCCACGGATGCGCCGGCCAGTACTTTGAGGTTGAAACCTCGATCCACTCCGTCTTGGTCTTGGAGCACCTGGGCTACGAAGTCCTTGTCCCGCACCACGGCTGCTGTGGTCTGGCTCTTCAGTCCAATGGCCTCTACGACGAATCGCGAAAGTATGTCTCTCGCCTGACGGATGACTTGCGCAAGGCTAACCGCGATGCGCCGATCATCTCCTCTTCAGGTTCCTGCGGTGGCATGCTCCGTCACGAAGCTCACGATATTTTGGGAATGGACACCCCTGAGCTCCGCGATGTTGCCTCACGTACCTGGGATATCTGCGAGTTCCTTATTGATCTTTACGATCGCGGGGAACTTGACATGGATATGCAGCGTATCGATGTCACCATTCCGTACCACGCACCCTGCCAGCTCAAGTCTCAAGGACTGGGTATGCCCGCCGTTGAGCTCATGAGCCTGATCCCCGGTGTGACGGTGAAGGAATCCCAGCAGCCGTGCTGTGGTATTGCGGGAACCTACGGAATGAAGAAAGAAAAGTACGCGATCGCTCAGGCGGTCGGAAAGCCCGTCTTTGACTTCGTCAAGCAGGTCAATGTCGAGCTTGCAGCGTGCGATACCGAAACCTGCCGTTGGCAGATCCGTACTGCAACGGGTGCGAATGTCGTTCACCCGATTTGGCTGCTTCACAAGGCCTACGGCCTTCCCGAAGGCTGAGATTTAAAGAGTATCCCCGGGCGGCGCGCAGACGATGCGCCCCCGGGGATATTACTGTTACCCCATGAGTACCTCTCGCCGTGTCGTTGTCACAGGAGCTTCCAGTGGAATCGGGGAAGCAACCGCCCGTCTTCTGGCTGAACATGGATGGCAGGTCGTTGCCGTAGCCCGACGCCGCGAGCGCCTAGAGGCCCTTGCTGATGAGATTGGTTGCGAGTATTGGGCAGCTGATCTTAGCGATCAGGCCCAGGTAGAAGAGATGGCTGCGCGCGTCTTGGAGGGCGGCCCCGTTGACGCGCTGGTGAATAACGCCGGCGGAGCTATCGGTGTTGATCGGGTCGCCGACGCAGATCCCGCACGGTGGAGCGCAATGTTTGAGCACAATGTCCTCACGGCTTTACATTGCACGCGCGCATTTCTCCCCTCGATGCGCGAGCGGGGAGGGGACCTTGTCTTTCTGACCTCGACCGCCGCCCATGACACCTATCCGGGAGGCGGCGGTTACGTTGCAGCTAAACACGCTGAACGCATTATTGCCAATACCCTGCGCCAGGAACTGGTGGGTGAACCCGTGCGTGTGATTGAAATTGCCCCAGGTATGGTGCGGACTGAAGAATTTTCTCTCAATCGCCTAGGCTCCCAAGAAGCTGCCGACCACGTCTACGAGGGGGTGGCCCAGCCGCTTATCGCTGAGGACATCGCCGAGGCGATCGTGTGGACCCTGGAGCGGCCACGTCACGTCAATATCGATTCGATGATTGTGCGCCCGGTTGCTCAGGCGACGAATACTCTTGTGGCTCGGACTACTGCGCCGGGCGCCTAGGACTGACGCCGCAGGTCACGATCGCTTAGCCCATTTTGCTCGGTTATGCGCGTAGCGTGGCATAAGC
>CALIZH010000086.1 GCA_938028585.1 uncultured Actinomyces sp.
TCCGTACCCTCCCCATGGTGTGGTACATCCCGCCGCTCTCCCCGGTTGTGGATGCGGTGACCAAGTCGGGTGCCGATGGTGAAAACCACAAGATCCTGCTGACCGCACTGTCCACCATGCGTATCCCGCTGGAATACCTGGCAGGACTGTTCAGCGCTGGAGATACCCGCCCGGTTGAGCTGTCGCTCCGCCGCCTTGCCGCCATGCGTTCCTACATGCGTGACGTCAATATGGGCCAGGCCGTGGATCCCTCGATCCCCGAGTCCGTGGGCATGACCGAAGAAGAAGTTCTGGCGATGTACCGTCTGCTCTCGATCGCAAAGTACGAGGATCGCTACGTGATCCCGACCTCGCACCCCGAGGAAATGCGTACCCCGACCCCGTACCTGTGCCCGGTGGGCGAAGGTGCAGAGTCCGGCTGCGGTTCACACAAGGGCGGTAAGGTTCCCGTCTCGATTGGTCGGCGACCCGAATGAGTCAAAAGACCGCGACTTTCATTCCGACGCGTAACCCGGCTCCTGCGGTTCCAGTTGTGAACCAGAGCCGGGAGTCACGCGCCGCAACCTTCATGATCGCTGCTGCCCTTTTGGATTACCCGGGGCAGGAATGGGATGAGATCCTCGCTCAGATTGACTCCTCTTTGGGGCACGTCAGCGCCGAGGCCGCTGCGGAGTTTTCGCAGTTCCTTGAGTGGGCACGAGGCAAGTCGCGTCGTGAGGTCGAAGAGGCCTACGTTGAGACCTTCGACCAGAAGCGTCGCTGCTGCTTGGAGCTGACCTACTACGCTACGGGTGACACCCGCCAGCGCGGTATTGCTCTGACCATCGTTCGTGACCTCTACGCCGCCGTTGGCTGGCAGCTAGAGAATGATCAGCTGCCCGACTACCTTCCCAATATTTTGGAGTTGGCGGCGCGAACAGAAGGTGAAGAGCATGAGCTGGTCGAGGCCATGCTGGCCTCGCACCGCGAGGGTGTCGAGATCCTTCACGCTGCATTGCTCTCCCTGTCTTCGCCTTGGGCGCATGTGGTTGCTGCCTTGCGAATGGCTTTACCCGAGGTAGATGACGCAACTTTTGCTCGCATGCAGACTCTGGTCCGTCAGGGTCCCCCGACCGAGATGGTTGGCATGGCTGATCGAAGCGAACTGCCGTGGCCCACTATCCAAACTCCGTCTTCCCTTGTTTCGCCCGCGGGTGAGAACGAACTCTAAGGATTGCCATGAACCTTTTCCTCTGGGGAGTGCTTCCCTACATTTCTTTCACCCTCCTCATCGGCGGGTTGATTTGGCGCTATCGCACCGATCAGTACGGGTGGACTTCGCGTTCATCTCAGCTCAATGAAGGCCGCATCCTGCGTCTGTCATCGCCCCTTTTCCACTTCGGTATTTTGGGCGTTGCTGCAGGCCACGTCATGGGCCTGGTTATTCCGCAGTCCTGGACCGAGGCAATGGGCGTAAGCGAGCATGCTTACCACATGGTGGCCATCATCGGTGGTGGTATTGCCGGTCTGATGACTCTGGTTGGTCTGTTCGGCCTCTTGTATCGACGTATTGTCAAGAAGTCGGTGCGTCTGGCAACTAGCCGCAATGACATCTTCATGTACCTTCTCTTGACCTGCGCCATCCTCTTGGGAGCTGCGGCGACTTTGACGACGCAGATCTTGGGTAAGCCTGGTGGTTACAACTACCGCGAGACAATCGCGGTGTGGTTCCGTTCGATTTTCACGCTCCAGCCTGATGTCTCTTTGATGACCGATGTCCCGCTCCAGTTCAAGCTGCACATCATTGCTGCCCTTATCCTTTTTGCCGCGTGGCCTTTCACCCGTCTGGTTCACGTCGTTTCGGCTCCGGTGGCATACCCGACGCGTCCTTACGTTGTGTACCGCTCACGTCGAGCGGCGACTTCTACCTCTCGTCCCGCACGAGGCTGGACGCCAGTTCGAGGTGGCGCTGCAGGCCCCAAGGCGCAGAGCTTCCCCGAGGATGACGCCCCCTATCAGGGTGCCTGATCTATGCTGATGTGATCTGGGGCCTGTATGTGCTGACCTGCGCATACAGGCCCCAGCATTTGAAACGAATGGCGGCTAGTCGTTGCCTGTGCACTAGAATGTCAACCAAGTCCCTCAAGACAAGGAGTAGCTGTGACTAACGGCGAGGTGAAAGCCGGTCCGATTGGTATCGAATACATGATCACCCAGTTGGCGACCGCATCCCCGGCGCAGCGTAAGGTTCTGCACACCCTTACCGATATTGGTCGCGAAGCAACCGTTGTTGAAATCGCAGATCGTTTGGGAATCCATAAGAACTCGGTTCGTGAGACTCTTGTTCCTTTGGTCGAACAGGGCTTAGTTGTGCGTCGAACTCACAATCCCGAAGGGCGAGGCCGCCCCGCGATGTACTACGAGATCGCGGTCATCGGGGATGCAGCGCGTCTTCAACGTCAGTCTTCGGAACTTCTTCTTGCCGCGGCCTCGGCAATGGCTCAAACTTCGGATGGCGGCGAACAGCTCGCTGACATCATGGGGCGGAATTGGGGGCAACAGTACGTTGATCTCATCCGCTCTTCCGGTGCGCTTGATGCCGCCCGTGATGACGAGGAAGCCCTACTTTCGCTTCTTCGAGTTTTCCTTTCAACGCGCGGTTTCCGTGCGTTAAATGCAGAAGATGGTGGTCTGTCCATCCAATCCTGCCCCTACCTCAATATCGGCAACGATAAGATCCAAAGCATTGTGTGCAAGATGCATGGTGCTGCTATTCGTCAGATCGTTGAAGAGCTCAGTGATGGTGGTATGAGCATGACTCTGGTGCCCTTCGGCAATAGCTGCGGCTGCCAGGTTTTCTTTGAGGATATCCCGGTGCGAAAGGCCTCGGGCGAATAATTCATTCGACGCTGTTCCGCGTCTACGGAGAAATTTGTCTATTTTTGTCGATTAATTACAAAAAACGGCAAAATCCGTTAAAATTAATTCATGCCTCATTACAAAGTTTCGACTATTGCAACTCTGCTTGGCGTGAGTGATGACACCGTTCGTCGTTGGCTTGATGATGGGCTTGTGACTCGTGCAGATAGCGCTGAGAACTCAGGACCGCTTCGTATCGATGGAGCATCGGTCGCGGCTTTAATTAACAGCCAACCGGATGTTCATCAGCTTGCTCTTGGGCAGGGCACTCAGTCTGTTCGTAACCACCTCCAAGGTTTGGTTATTGCCCTCCACTCCGATCCGGTGATGAGCCAGGTCGATCTGCAATGCGGTCCCTACCGTGTCGTTTCTTTGATTTCGACCGAAAGCGTCCGTGAGCTGGGAATCGAAGTGGGTTCCATCGCCATGGCTCAAATCAAGGCAACAAACGTCTCTCTTCAGGTGCCGAACGGAGGAAACCTGTGAATCGCTACAAAGGAATCGTCGTGGCAGCCGCGGCTAGCCTTCTTGTGCTTACCGCTTGCTCGGGCGGAAACGGTGCATCTGCAGACAAGTCTGCAAGCGCCTCGGCATCTGCTTCGACAGAAGCTGCAGCACCGGTTGAACTCAACGTTTTTGCGGCAGCGTCGCTGAACAAGGCATTCCCCGAGATCGCTGATACGGTCCTCAAGGAAAGTGATCCGAACATCACGGTGACCTTTAACTTCCAGGGATCATCGACTCTGGTTGATCAGATGAAGGAAGGCGCACCTGCCGATGTTTTCGCCTCTGCAGACCAGAAGAACATGACCAAGGCAACCGATGCGAAGCTCGTCGACACTCCGAAGCCCTTCGCATCTAATGTCCTGACACTGATTGTTCCCAAGGGAAATCCCGCCAAGATTACCGGTCTTGATTCCTCTCTTGATGGCAAGAAGCTCGTTGTCTGTGCGCAGGGCGTCCCCTGTGGCAATGCGACCAAACAGCTGGCCGATAAGCTTGGCGTTACCCTGAACCCTGTTTCTGAAGAGCAGAAGGTGACGGATGTGCGCGCCAAGGTTGAGAGCGGCGAAGCCGATGCCGGTCTGGTCTATGCAACCGATGCCAAGGCTGCTGGCGATAAGGTTGAAATCATCGAAATTGCCCGCGCGAATGAGGTCGTGAACTCGTACCCCATCGCTCTGACCGTTTCCACAAAGAACAAGGAAGCCGGACAGAAGTTCATTGACGCTGTTCTTTCCGAAAAGGGGCAGGCAGTGCTGAAGAAGTATGGCTTCTCCGCACCGACTTCCGCGGATAAGGGCTGAAATCGCCTTCGACTACGCACTGTAGTTTCGGAATCATCTCATGACGAACAAGCACAGGCATGCGGGGATCCCGCGTTGGATCGCACTCCCCGCATCCTGTGCTGTTCTATTTCTTCTTGTTCCGTTCATCGCGCTTCTCATACGCATTGATTGGGTTCAATTTCCCCATCTATTCACTCAAGCGCTGGCTTCCCAGGCCCTTGCGCTTTCGCTTCGCACCTGCCTAGCCTCGACCCTTGCTTGCATTATCGTCGGGCTTCCTTTAGCGCTGGTGTGTGCTAGGGCGCGCGATACATGGTGGTCGCGAGTCCTGCGCTCCATGGTCACTTTGCCCATGGTTCTTCCTCCGGTCGTCGCGGGCTTGGCCCTCTTGATCACCTGGGGTCGCCGAGGCCTGATCGGTGCCTATCTGCAAATCTTCGGCATCAATATTGCTTTCACGACGGTCGCGGTCATTATGGCGCAGACCTTCGTATCCCTTCCTTTCTTTGTCTCTTCACTTGAAGGTGCATTGCGTACTCGCGGTTTCAATGAGGAACGCGTTGCGAGTGCGCTGGGTGCATCGCCTTCTCGGACGCTGTGGTCGGTCACCCTGCCACTGATGATCCCAGCTCTGGTATCTTCGACGGCCCTGGCCTTCTCGCGCGCGCTGGGAGAGTTCGGCGCAACCATTACTTTTGCGGGTTCCCTTGCCGGAGTAACCCGTACTCTTCCTTTGGAAATCTACCTTCAGCGCGAAGAATCAACCGATATGGCCCTGATGCTCTCCGTCATTTTGGTCTTTGTCGCACTCGTCTTGGTTGGCGGTGCTTCGGCCTTTTCGCAGTGGTGGTATTCGCGCCTTCTGAGCGGGGGGCAAGCTTCTTCACTTTCTCCCGATGCTTCCTCTGACGAGGCGAAAGTTCCCGCGGCCTCGCGCTTGGCTACGCAGCCCAGCCACGGCCTCGGGAATGAGAAGGCAGACGCGCAGGCTCAGCTTCCGCGCGTCCCTGCCCCCGGCGTGCGGATTGCTGGAACGCTTCCCGAGAGGCACATCGATGTTGACCTCACCTGCCAGGGCGGCGCCGTCACGGCGTTGATGGGACACAATGGCGCAGGGAAGAGCACGCTCTTGTCGGTGCTTTCTGGTGCCCTCGATGCGCCACAGATGACCTGCACCTGGGAGTGGTCGGATGGTGTCTCAGGTCGTCGGCCAAAGATTGCAACCTTAGAACAGAAGCCCGTTTTGTTCCCCCACATGAGCCTGCTTGCCAATGTTGCCTTCCCCCTGCGTTGCACCGGCATTTCCCCTGCCGAGGCCGAGTCCCGCGCACAGGAGGCCCTTGCCTCTGTCGGGTTGGCGCCTTTTGCCCAGCGTCGTCCGGCGCAGGTGTCTGGTGGGCAAGCGCAGAGGACCGCCTTGGCTCGTGCACTGGTTGTTGCTCCCGATGTGTTGTTGCTCGATGAACCGATGGCAGCGCTCGATGTCGAGGCCGCACGTGGACTGCGTGAGTTGATCGCGCAACGATTCCTTGGGCGAACTGTCATCATGGTGACACACCAGATTGAAGATGCTGCGGCACTCGATGCGCATATCATCGTCTTGAAGGGTGGCCGCCTGCTTCGCGAAGGGCCGTGGCGAGAATTGATCAACCAGTCGATGTCGCGTGCGGATGAGAGCGATTCGGCGTTGTTGGCAATGGGGCTGAGTGCATTGGAGAGGGCGCTCGGACAGGAGTAAAAGTGAAAACGCTGTCGCTTCGTTCAATGAGCCGGCGCGCTACGGTCCACCTGTGGGTTTTCATCATCGCTGTGATCGCGGGGCCACTCTTCTATCTGGAGTCTCCAAAATTATGGTCTTTCGCTTTGCTGAGCTGGGCTCTGGTGTGCGCGACGCCCATTGTTGTTGCGATCGTGTTGATTCCGGTGATTAAACGCTGTGCACAGGGAAGTGTGCAAGATGCGGTGAGGTTTCGGCGTCGCTTGTCTCCAAGGATCTCCAAGGCGATGTGTGTTGCGCTGGTAACCATTGACTGCGGTCTTATTGGAATGGGGTCTGTCTTATCCGCTCAGGTGGTGGCAGATGCAGTGTCGGGTAGTGAGGAACTCAGCGTGCGTTGCGTGGCGCATAAAGAAGAGACTTCAACTGTTATGCGAAAGAGAGGCTCAAAGGTTCGCATATTTATCACTCATGCCACCTTGCTGAAGGAGACGGGCGAAGAGATCAATGTGAAGTTCACTGACGGTACGAACTACACGAATACCCATGCATATAGACAGCTTCGAAAGCACTGCGCCTACGAGGATGAATTTACAGTTTCGATGTATCCCCGAACACGTGTGATCACAAGCGTCAGTGAGGTCCGCGGATAGGTCTTTCTTGGTCTTTGTGTGGATATATAAACACTGTGGGGCCGGCAAAGCCGGCCCCACGTGCATCCCATCAACACAATATGCGTTCTAAACAGCGTCCCTCAACAGGTAAAGGAGACGGGGCCTTGCGACCCCCTATGTCTGATACTGAAAATCTACGGGCGTAATCTGTGCTTGATGTGGGCTAAAGCTATGAATCAGCTATGAAACTTTGTGCTTGTGTAGCCTTTGATTTCACCTATCGCGTCATTGCCTAGATGGTATCGCCGCCGTTAGGAAAGGCGGCTAACATGGGATGATCTACATCAAATGATTAATCCGCCTACCCCGGCCGCAAAGATGCATTCCTTTGAAGGTCTACGGGTAGGTTCCTATTACACGCAGTGTTTTTTCGGGGGTCCAGCGCTAGATGTCGACTGTTCGTATTTTGTTGAGAAGTGTGCGTGAGTATCGTCGCGCTTCGCTTCTGACACCGCTGTTTGTCACGGGAGAGGTCATTCTCGAGTGCTTCCTCCCACTGGTTATGGCCTCGTTGGTCGATCACCTTCAGGGTGGTGCGCTCACTCCAGTTGTCCGCCTTGGCGTTTTTATGCTGGTCATGGCCATGATGTCACTGCTTTGTGGCGTACTTGCAGCACGTTTTGCCGCAACAGCGTCTGCGGGCTTAGCCAAACATCTGCGCCAGGACATCTTTTTTAAGGTCCAGGACTTCTCCTTCGGTGATGTTGATCGTTTCTCAACATCGTCCTTGGTAACCCGTATGACGACCGACGTGACCAACGTTCAAAATGCCTACGGCATGATTATTCGCGTTGCCGTCCGCGTGCCGCTCATGATCGTCTTCTCGATCGTCATGACAATTCGCATCAACTGGCACATGTCCCTGATTTTTCTCATCATGCTGCCGTTCCTAGCGGCAATCATGTTCGGGATTATTATTTTCATTTTCCCGGTTTTCCGGCGAATCTTTAAGAAGTACGATGCTCTGAATAACTCGGTCCAAGAGAACATTGCAGGTATCCGAGTTGTGAAGTCCTTCGTGAACGAGGATTACGAAAAGACGCGTTTCAGGAAACGTTCCGAAGAAGTCCGCGCAGACTTCACCTTCGCGGAGAAGGTTCTGGCGCTCAATACGCCCGTCATGATGCTTTTCATCTTCGGTGCAATCATGCTGGTGGACTTCATTGGTGCGCAGATGATTGTGGCGTCAGGCGGCAGTGAATTGACCACCGGTCAACTGTCAGCACTGATCACTTACGGTATTCAGATCCTCACGGCCATGATGATGTTGGCCTTTATTTTCGTTATGGTGACGATCGCTGCAGAGTCCGCACACCGTATCGCTGAGGTACTTCAGTACGAATCTCCATTGACATCACCCGAATATGGAATCCGTGAAGTCCCCACCGGTGATATCACCTTTGAAGGCGTGACCTTTAAGTATCGCGAAGACTCTGAACGTCCCGCGCTTGAAAACATCACTTTGGATATCCCCGCAGGCTCGACTCTGGGCATTGTTGGTGGAACGGGTTCGGGTAAGACCAGCTTGATCCAGTTGATTCCGCGACTGTATGACGTGACGGAAGGCAGGGTCACCGTTGGCGGGATCGATGTGCGTGACTACCGCCTCGAGCCCCTGCGTGATGCGGTGTCCGTTGTCCTTCAGAAGAACATTCTTTTCTCTGGAACGATCAAGGAAAACCTCCGTTGGGGTAACTCTGAGGCAACCGATGAAGAAATCGTGCGCGCCTGCGAACTTTCACAGGCCGACGAATTTGTCCGTCAGTTCCCCGATGGTTATGACACCATGATCGAAAGGGGCGGGTCGAACCTTTCGGGTGGCCAAAAGCAGCGTCTGTGCATCGCACGCGCCTTGCTGAAGAAGCCCAAGATCTTGATCCTTGATGACTCAACTAGTGCGGTTGATACACGAACCGATTCACTGATTCGTCAGGCTTTCGAAACGGAAATCCCGGATACGACAACAATCATCGTTGCGCAGCGCATTTCTTCAGTCCAGCATGCCGATCAAATCATCGTTTTGGATGACGGGCGTATCAAGGAGCACGGTACTCACGAGGAACTCCTTGACTTGGGTGGCGAGTACCGCGAACTTTACGACACTCAAAACAGTACAAATGAAAGCGAGGTGGCCTGAAATGTCGGTTGAACGCTACGAAGAAGAACAGGCAGATCAGATTGCCGCTCACGCTCCCGCATCGGTAGAGGTGCTTCCGCAGGATCAAGCTGAGAAAGCGCGCGAGGAAAGTCAAAAACAAAAAGAGGGCGCTGCCTCGGGAATGAAAGACCCCAACAAGCTTGACGGAGTGCCGCGTCCTTTCGGAAGGCTGATGACCTATCTGTGGGCAAACTACAAGATCCACTTGAGTGTTGTCGGAATCTGTATTGTGATTTCGGGTATTGCTTCTGCAGTTGGGGCGATCTTCCTCCAGCAGATCGTTGATACCGTGATTATTCCCGGTATGAGCCAGGGGCTCCCGGCCGTGATGTCGCAGCTAGTGCGACTAGTTGTCATCATGGGCATGATCTTTGGCTCGGGTATTCTGTGCGCTTTCATCTACACGCGCCTGATGGCGATTGTCACTCAGGGAACGCTTAAGAAAATGCGTGACGACATGTTCGATCGCATGGAGACGCTTCCGCTGAAGTTCTTCGATACGCACCCTCACGGTGCGGTCATGTCGACCTACACAAACGATACGGATGCGATTCGTCAGCTTATTGGCCAATCGATCCCGACCCTGATCCAGTCCGCACTTACTATTCTTGCGTTGACAATCACTATGCTCAGCTACTCGCTGTGGCTCACTCTTCTTGTTGCGGCGGCGACTGTCGCGATGTTTGGCGTGACAAAGAAAATGGGTGGTGGTTCAGCGAAGTTTATGGTTGCGCAGCAACGCTCGCTGGCTGAAGAAGAGGGCTACATCGAAGAGATGATGGATGGCCAAAAGGTCATTAAAGTCTTCAATCACGAAGATGCTGTTAAGCATGATTTCCTGAGCTACAACCACCAGCTGTTCAACGATTCAGAACGCGCGAATCAGTACGGCAATATGCTCATGCCAACCCTGGGCAATATCGGAAACATCCTTTATGTTGCCGTTGCCCTGATCGGCGGCATCATGGTTGAGCTCCAGACCCCGAATTTCGGTTTCGCCGGTATGGGCGCAATCACCGTTGGCGTCGTTGTCTCCTTCCTGGGGATGGTTCGTAACTTTACACAAACGCTGGGACAGGCCTCGATGCAGGTCCCGATGATCGCCCTGGGTCTTGCGGGTGCTTCCCGAGTCTTCGCCTTGATGGAACAAGAGAGCGAAGAAGACGAGGGCTACGTGACCCTGGTCCGTGCACGGGTCGATGAGAATGGCGATGTTCATCCCACCGAAGAACGCACGGGTGTGTGGGCATGGCGTCACCCGCACAGCGATGGAACGGTCACCTACACGCGTCTTCGCGGCGAGCTGGTCATGGAAGATGTTGACTTCTCCTACGACGGGAAGAAGACGGTTCTTCACGACATCTCCCTGTGGGCAAAGCCTGGACAAAAGATTGCGTTTGTTGGTGCAACAGGCGCAGGCAAGACGACCATCACTAACCTGATCAATCGTTTCTACGATATCGATGACGGCAAGATCCGCTTCGACGGCATCAACATCAGGAAGATCCACAAGTCTGATCTGCGTCGCTCGCTGGGCGTCGTGCTTCAGGATGTGAAGCTCTTTACCGGTACCGTCATGGATAACATCCGCTTTGGGCGATTGGACGCGACCGATGAGGAATGTATCGCGGCAGCAAAGCTTGCGAATGCTCATTCCTTCATTGAGCGCCTTCCCGATGGCTACCAGACCGAGCTCAGTGGCAATGGGTCAAACCTCTCGCAGGGGCAGGCACAGTTGCTGTCTATTGCGCGTGCAGCTGTTGCCGATCCGCCGGCGATGATCTTGGACGAAGCGACCTCATCGATTGATACGCGTACCGAGTCGCTGGTCCAGAATGGCATGGATAACCTCATGGAGGGGCGTACGGTCTTCGTCATTGCACACCGTCTGTCAACGGTCCGTAACTCCGACGCCATTATGGTTCTGGATCACGGCCGTATTATTGAACGTGGAAGCCACGACGAACTGATTGCTCAAAAGGGCGTGTACTACCAGCTGTACACCGGTGCTTTCGAGCTCGAGTAATCGCATGGTTCCCCTGCAACGAATACGTTGAGGGGATGTAGTGTGGGGCCGGCGGTTTTTCGCCGGCTTCACCTTTAGGGGGTTGGAATGCAGATTCACGGTGCTGTCCCGCAGGAAGCTTTTGCGGGGGAGCTTCCGCAGGGAGTGACCTGTGTGGGGATCCCTACGTCCGTGGGAGTGCTGACTGCCGCTTTCATTGACGAGGCCGTCGGGGGAGCTCCCGAGGCGGAGAGTGCCTCGCTCGCCCATGGGGGGCCTCACGCTGGCGATCAGATGGAGCCTGTTCCGGCGCTTCTCGTTCCTGGTTTTACGGGCTCTAAGGAAGATTTCACTCCTTTCCTGCCGTATCTGGCCGAGCGCGGACGAAGTGCCTGCGCTTATTCGCAGCGCGGGCAGGCGGATTCTGCGGCGCCCGAAGGCGTTGAGAATTACCGCTTGGCTGACTTTGTCGGTGACCTGATTGAGGTTGCGCGCGCGATGGGTGCAAGCGAGCGACCAATTCACCTGCTGGGGCATTCATTTGGCGGTGTGATTGCCAGGCAAGCTGCAGTGGTTGCACCTGAACTATTCCGTTCCGTGACACTGTTTTCTACAGGCCCTCGGCCGCCTGAATCGATGCGTTGGACACCCCTGCGTCAGCGTCTTTTATCCTCAACAACAGGAAAGAAGCTATCGGCATGGTACATTTCCCAGTTCCTGAGCAGTGATCCTCGGGACGAGCTGATTGCTGAGCGCGCGATGGTCACCAGCGAGGACTCGCTCATGGGAGCGGCCTTCATTTTGGCTCGTTATCCAGATGTATCGCTTCCCCTACGTCAAAGTGGGCTTCCTGTGTTGATCGCTCACGGAGTGGGGGACACGGTTTGGCCCGAGCAGATGCATCGTGAAGAAGCCGCGTTATTGGGTGCGCGCTATGAGGTGATCTCAGACGCGAAACACAGTGCGCAATTGGAAAATCCGGCTGCGTTGGCGGATGTTTGTGCTGCCTTCTGGGCCGATGTAGAGGCTGGGAGAAACTGAGGGCTCAAACAATGTCCCTCTTGCAGGCGGCTTTGGAACCGCCCACAAGAGGGACACAATGCTATATGGACGCTCAGTGGAAGACGCGAGCTAGGAATTCCTGAGTCTGAGGCATCTTCGGATTATCGATGACTTCCTCAGGGGTACCCTGTTCAACGATCTTTCCGCGTTCCAAGAACACCACGCGGTCTGCTACCTGACGGGCGAAACCGATTTCATGGGTTGCCATGAGGATCGTGGAACCCGAATCCTTGACTTCACGAACGAGGTCAAGAACTTCACCAACCAGCATGGGGTCCAATGCTGAGGTGATTTCATCAAGCAGAAGAAGCTCAGGATTGGTTGCAAGTGCGCGAACAATAGCGACGCGCTGCTGCTGACCACCCGAAAGCCGATCGGGGTATTCTTCGGCTTTTTGAGCAAGACCAATACGTGCTAGCAGTTCCATTCCACGCTTTGTTGCGCGTTCAGGTGCCCATCCGTGGACCTTACGCGCAGCCAGTGTCACGTTATCGATCACTGACATGTGTGGGAATAGGTTGTAGTGCTGGAAGACGACACCGATCTGTGCGCGAACCTTATCGGCGTTGACGCTGGGATCGGTGATGTCCATTCCGGAAAGGAAAATCTGGCCGTCGTCGACGCGCTCAAGCAGATTGGCGCAGCGAAGGAGGGTCGACTTACCCGAGCCCGAGGCTCCCAAGAGTACAACGACCTCGTGACGGTGAACGTCAAGGTCTAGGCGGCGCAAAACAATGTTGGAGCCGAAGCGCTTGACGACGCCCTGAACAGAAAGGACGGGGTGTTCCGCGGAGGTTGCCAAGCTTTCGTCGGGGGTGGTGGTTTCCGTGCTCATCAGACGGTGCCTCCCATCTGCTCGCGCTTACGTAGTCGCGCCGTGTACCAATCGGACAGGCGAATGAAGGGGAAAGACAAAACGATGAAGAGGAGGCCCGCAACCACGTAGGAGGTGAAGTTGTAGGTCGTTGCCTGCTGAACCTGTGCTGCGCGGATTGCGTCAGTTGCGCCCAGAACAGAAATCAGGCCCACGTCTTTTTGCATGGAAATGAAGTCGTTCATCAAAGCCGGGGTGACCTTACGAACTGCCTGCGGCACGATGATGTGACGCATGGTCTGTCCGTGGGTCAAGCCCAGAGAACGCGCTGCGTAGCGCTGTGAGGGGTGGATCGATTCGAGGCCAGCACGCAGAACCTCGGAAACGTATGAGGTGTAGGTGATGACCAGGGCGATGGTCCCCAGGAGCGTCACATCGATACGCCGGGAGGGATTCAAAGCTGGAATACCGAAACCGATGATGTACAGGACCACAATGAAGGGCACGCCACGGAAGATGTCCGTGTATGCGGCAGCAAGGAAACGGATCGGGAAGAATACCGGTCCGCCCAAGGTACGTGCGGCAGCAAGGAGGGTTGCAAAGATCGCAACGCCCGTTGCTGCAACCAGCAGCATGCGGATGTTGAGCCACATGCCGGAGAGGACTGCGGGGAAGGAGCTCTTCGCGTATTCCCAGTTGAAGAAGGTTTGTTGGGTTGTCTTCCACCCCGGAGACGAGGCCAAGATGACGACGATGAGTGCCGCGATGATCAGAGTGGAGATCGCGGAGATCAAGAGTGAGCGAGTGGTGCGCGCGCGCCGGTAACGACGGCGCTGGCGCTCGACCTCAGAGACTGGGAATTCAGCCATTGGGTCTGCTGAGTGGGAATCGGTGAGCACGGGGTCCTCTGCGTGGGTTTCGAATGCGTGAAGCAATCAGGACAAGGGGGATGAAAATTCTCCGGCTTGGGACGAATCCCAAGCCGGAGAAGAAGATCACTGCTCGAAGATCGGAGCGGATGCGGCGTCGGCCAGCCACTTCTTCTGAAGTTCGGCCAGGGTGCCGTTATCGCGCAGCGTGTCGACTGCCTTGGTGACCGCGGGGGTCAGGGCGCTTCCCTTAGGAAGCAGCAGACCGAAGTTGTTGCCATCCTCGTTCGCGGTGAACTGGCCAACCACGGTGCCGTTCTCAACCTGGGTTGCGATGACGTTGAATGCGGTGGGCAGGTCCACGACGATTGCGTCAACCTGGCCGCCCTTGAGGGCCTGGACCACGTCAGCGGAACCGTTGAAGATCAGCGGATCGGTGCTGGGCTTGAGCTTGTTCATCACGTAGTTCTGAGAAGTCGTGCCGGTCTGAACGCCGAACTTCAGCTTCTTCAGGTCTTCGAGGCTCTTGGCCTCGGCAGCGGGGGTACCCTTCACAGCGACGACTGCTTCGGAGGTCGTGTAGTAGGGGCTGGAGAAGTCCACTGCCTGCTTGCGAGCATCGGTAATGGAGAACTGCTGGATGTTGAAGTCCCAGTCCTTTGCGCCAGGAGCGATTGCCGAATCGAAGGTCGTACGCTTCCATACGACCTGGTCCTTGGAGAAGCCCAGCTTCTCGGCGACTGCGTAGGCAACTGCGGCCTCGTAGCCTTCACCGGATTCGGGGTTGTCGTTGAGAACCCAAGGGCTGTAAGCGGGGTCGCCGGTGGCGATGGTGAGCTTACCCTTGGTGACGGTGGGGAGTGCTTCGCCGGTTGCGTTAGCATCGGCGGTTGCGGAAGTTGTGTTGCTGGAAGTGGTTCCGCCCGCGCATGCACCCAGCGCCATGACGGCAGTTGCTGCGATTGCGACGAGTGCGGACTTGCGGAAACGGATCTTGGGACGAACCACGTGTGCTCCCTATGAAGATATTGGGACAGAACAATTTTGAGTGCTTGTCAACCCATGGGTAAAGCACCCACGCTCTAAGGCTAAGGGCAACTACGCGGTAATGGAAAGAGATAGTCTCAAACTTGAGATGTGAGATATGGTCAGCGTGAATCCCCGCTATGATGGATCTAATAACCGAGGGCAGATCCAACGGGATCTGCCCTCTGATTTATTTGACGCTAATGGTCACTTATCAAGCTCGTCCTTAGCTGCCTCGACGGCGTCTTCAGCCTTGTCCTTCGCGTCTTCGGCCTTGTCCTTAGCTGCGTCGACGGCGTCTTCAGCCTTGTCCTTCGCGTCTTCGGCCTTGTCCTTAACTGCCTCGACGACGTCTCCGACCTTGTCCTTAACTGCCTCGACGACGTCTCCGACCTTATCCTTTGCAGCTTCAAAGCCTTCTTCGGCCTGCTTCTTCAGGTTTTCCAGATCCACGATGACTCCTTCAATAGTGATACTTCCAGTTCTTACTGGACGCCATTTAGGCTACGGCATTGCTATGACCATTGTCGACACTTAGAAAAGCTTCAGGAATTTGTTTCCGCAAGCTTCCAGTCTTCGAAAGAGAACTCGGGTGACACAATGCATGTTGCGAGTGCTGCTTGGCCCCGTGCAAAAGTACGCTGCCACGAACCGGCGGGGACAAGGAATTGCACGGGGTTCGAAGGCTCAGAAGGGGAGAGTTCTGCATTGCCAGCATCCGGTGAGGCTAAGATCACGATCTGCGGCTCGGAACTTGGGGCCTCGCCATTTCCACCCAAGTGAATCTCCAGCGCTCCCGGGCCCGACCAAATCCACAGCTCATCGGAGTGCACCAGATGCCAAGCAGCCTCCTCGTCGCGATCCAATACAAAGAGGATTGCCGAGGCCGTGGCTCGCTGGCCGCGAGGTGTTTCCACATGCGTGGGTGCGGTCCAGGTTCGACGGAAGTGACCGCCCTCGGGGTGGGGTGCAAGGTCAAGTTGCTTGACAAGCGTGGAAGCGAGTGGGCTGAGAGTAGTCATTGCACTTCTCCCTCAAAAATATCGCTGAAACGCGGATCAACCCAGCGAAAGTTTCCGTCAATAATCGTCGCAATCTGGCGGGAAGCACCGGTTTGGACGAGCTCTTCGATGGTGTCGACAATCGTCGTTACGGGTACATCGAAAAACACCATGTCTGCGACCGCGCCAGACTGAAGCTGGCCCACGCGTTGAGAACCCGTCGACAATCCCAATGCGACGGCCCCGCCCAAGGTTGCGGCATGCAGAAGACGGCGAGCCAAATCGCTTTCCGAATATCCCTGAGCGCGCGCAATCCTATAAAGCAGCGCAACGTCCTCCATGACATCCAAACTGGGTGAGGATGACAGAGAGTCCGTGCCCACGGCCAACAAGTTGCCCTCATTCAGGTAGGCGGCAACGGGAGGCGCATCCAAGCCGATGACACGATTCGAGCGCGGACACAAAGCAACAGCAGTATTGCGAGAACGTAGGCGACGTCGGTCATCCGCGGTCATGTAGACGCCATGTGCCACATGACAATCAGGCCCCAAGACACCCAGTTGATCAACGAATTGTGTTGCTGAGAAACCCCCACCCAAGGAACGCATCTCTGTGAAGGAGGTCGACGCTCCACTGCGCCACAAATCGTCCAACTGCGCGGTCCGGCCTTCTTTCCACTCGGCCTCGGAATGGGACTCTCCCAAGTGGATGTGCAGACGGAGGTTACGCCGGCGTGCGAGGTCGGGAAGATCCAAAAGGGGTTCCGCATCCAAGGAATACGGGGCGTGCGGGGAAATACCGATCTGCGGGGGAGTGGGCATCGCATCCAAGGAAGCGTTGACGCTTGCCGGACCGCGAGCCGCCCAATCCTCATTCGACCATCCCATGACTTCCCAGTAGGCGACGCCGTGCAGGCCCAAGTCGTGGAGTGCGCTCGCGGCCTCGGGGTCGGTGACAACGTCGGCAGCGCTGGTTGTCCCGTAACGGATCGAAAGGCGAGCACCCCGCTCGGCTTCGGCCTTCCAATCGAATTCGGTATGGTCGTAAACCGCGTCGAAAGCCTGCGCCCAGGAAGGGAAACCCGTGTAACGCTTTGCCCCAACTTCCGCCATTCCCGTGTACTGCAGGTGGGTGTGTGCGTTGACGAGGCCCGGCATGAGTACCCCGTCCACGTGGTACTCGACGAAAGAACGTCCAGCTTGCTCCAGTGCGTGGAGCACCCAATCGCGCGAACCGACGTGCTCGATTCGCCCGCCGGAAACCGCAATAGCACCGTCCAAGACGGATGGGGCCGTGATCGGAATGACGAGCCCAGCTGAGTAGACCTCGACGACGTCGGAATGCGGGCGTGGGCTGAGGATCTCTGCGTCATCCTGGGAAAGCGTCGAAGTCATAGAACTATTGTGCATTGCCTGTCCCACGAAGTGCATCAAGCGCAGCCCGAGATACCGCATCATCAGCGTGGACGGGAAGGTTATGGAGACCGGGTGCGAGTTCGTCTCCGTGAGTCAGTAGCTCGGTGAGGGCGGCAACCTGAACCCCGAAACTCATGTCCATGATCTCGATGGGGTTTCCTTCGCCGGCTGTGTAGTTGATGCCTTCACCCTTTTCCAGAAGACGCAGGGACTTACCCTTCGGATCGGCCAGTCTTTGCACATGGGGGTCGCCCGCCTCGCTCAGGGTCCACCCCGCGGCCAGCGCCTGCTCGACCTCAACTTCACCGACCACGCCGCCCGCGACAGTGACGATCGCGTCTTCGGGAAGAGCTTCAAGCGCACTGAGGGGAATGGTCGAGGGCTCTCCCGTAGCGGACATCAAAAGCCCCGCCGTGGAGGCAAGCTCGCCGAGGGAAGCGACGGTGAAACCATCCATGCGTGCTTGGAGCGCGCGGACGGGGTCCAGCTCAACGACACTGACACGTGCCCCCAGGGCACGAGCAAAGCGCGCGCAGCCCTTTCCGACATCTCCATAGCCAATGATTCCGACCTTCATCCCAGGAATTGGGGCGCCGAGGCCATCGGGGTCAATGATGTCAAGGACAGTTGTCCAGCATGATTGACCGGTGCCGTAAGCATTATCGAAGAGCGTCTTTGAGCGTGCGTCATTGCTGGCAATCACGGGGATGCTCAGGGGGAAATGACGCAGTGGCCGCAGGCCTGATGTTGTTTCCTCTGCCGCACCGATCATGGCTGACAGTGCTGTCGGTGCGCGCTTGGGGTCGTGCGCCATGCGG
>CALIZH010000087.1 GCA_938028585.1 uncultured Actinomyces sp.
AGCAGCGTGAGACGAGGCAGCAGCAGCGGCCTGTTCAGCTTCCCACTGACCATGCGAATCATGAACCTGATTCGACTTCTCACCCAAAGCATTCACGGAATCGGTGAGCTTCTTTTCCTCATTGATGTTCCACTTGCGGTCATCGCCCACGTGCGAGCGGTTCTTCACAGCTTCGCGTGCTTCGTCAATAGTCTTAGCGGCCTCGTCGATGGTGGACTGTAGGCCGTCGCGGGTCGCATTGTCCTTGACTTTCCCATCGGTTTCACCCATGAGATTCTTCGCCTCATTCACGGCCTGATCTGCCTTGTTGACAGCCTCATCAAGCTTCCTGATGGTCAGATCGTCGAGTTCACCTGCGATAGGGGCCAGAGCAGCGTTGAGCTTGTTAGTGGAGGTCTTAGCTTGATCGAGGACCTTCTTCAGTGACTCGATCTTTTCGTTACTGGCCTTCGCATTGTTGGGGGCCTCAGCCAGAGCGGTAACAGTCGCATCCGAATCCGCGTAAGCAGCTTTAAGGGCAGTTACGTTCTCTGACTCAAGGCCATATTCACCGGCCAGCGCAATGGAAGCCTGAGCAGACTCGCGGGCAGTGGTGAAGTCATTATCCACATCGACTAATTGAGCTTGAATATCCTTCACAGCCGCGGCAGTCGAATGCGCGGTAAAGGCATAAGCTCCGCTTGCTGCAATCGCGATGATGACCGTCCCGGAGAAGACAAGGATTCTTCGTTTTCGGCAGGGTGAGGCCGTTGCTTGCTGGTCATGTGAGGGGGTGGGAATGGGATCTGTTGAATCGAGATCGGCGGAAGAAATTGAGTGCACGGGAAGATATCCTTAAAACCGACTACTGGATGTGTTGGATATTTTCAGTGTACGCTCAGCAATTTTTGATGTGGTGAACTTGTTGTGTGATCTCTTCCCTTCTTGGAGTTCGAGGACTGAGACGTCCGCACTATTTTCGATGTCGTGGTTTCGCCTGATTCTGAGTTGTGCGTCGTCCGGGAATGACTTTATCGAGAATCCAGATGATGGCGCTTTGGACGAAAGAAACCTCTGTCACGATGTAGGCAATGGTCATAAGTGTGGGGAGAAAGAAAAACGTGATAGCGACATTGGATAGACGAAAGGAGCACTCTGACGCACAAAACAAGAGTGCTTTCGCGTGCGCTAATGAGTAGATACTCAGTGCGGTGTAGGGGAGGATCCCCCATTTATTGACAATGTTCTGTTTCTTTTGGGTGGAATAGTCTGTTTCTTTAAGGGCCCACAAAATCAAGTACTTAAATGCTGCAATACTCAGAAAGCCAATGAAAATTACCACGAGTGCGATGTCGTAATCGTGGGATAGGGATGAAGGCCAGAATGCGGACGAATTCATGATTCAAGCATAATTCGCTCTCGCAGTATGAGGTTTTCCTAGTTCTCGTCTTGGGGTGGGAGTGTTTGGCCTGGCGGTAGGTGTTTTTTGGCGTTGTCGAGCAGATTGGGGTCGGGGGTGAAGCAGAAAGTGACCGTTTCTGGCGAGTTGCCCCAGCGTGAAAGAGTGATGCCGGTGAGTTCGAAAGTCCCGGTGCCGGGGATTGTGACAGG
>CALIZH010000088.1 GCA_938028585.1 uncultured Actinomyces sp.
GTTCGATGAGCTGAGCCGCCAGGTTCGACAGAATCAGCTTCTGGTGTGCCGGGCTTCCGCCCAGACGAGCACCCTTCTTGGGGGTGGGCATTTTGTCTCCTAGGAATTTATGCGTCCATCGGACGCAGCATGTCAGATGGACTGATCGTCGCTGAAGTGGATGGAACCGGATTCGCTGACCTCACCGGAGGGCAGGACAGAATCCTTCAGGGTCATCCCAAGGGTTGCAAGAGCTTCCTTGATTTCTTCAATCGACTTCGTACCGAAGTTGCGAATGTCAAGCAGATCCGCCTCGGAGTGAGCCACGAGCTCGCCAACAGTGAGGATTCCGCGACGACGCAGCGCGTTGTAGGAACGCGACTGCAGGCCGAGGTTCTCAATGGGCAGCGCGAGGTCGGCAGCGAGGGTGGCATCCGTGGTCGAGGGACCGACTTCAATGCCTTCGGCTTCCTCGTTCAGTTCACGCATCAAACCAAAGAGCTCAACCAAGGTCTTGCCAGCGGAGGCAACGGCGTCACGCGGGGTGATTGCCGGCTTGGTCTCAACATCGATGATCAGGCGATCGAAGTCGGTGCGCTGCTCAACACGAGTTGCCTCAACCTTGTAGGTCACCTTGACAACGGGAGAGTAGATCGAATCGATCGGGATGCGGGAAATTTCAGCCTGGGGATCCTTGTTCTGAGCAGCCGACACGTAGCCGCGGCCACGCTCGACGGTCAGCTCGATCTCAAGCTTGCCCTTTTCATTAAGGGTCGCCAGATGCAGATCGGGGTTGTGAATCTCGACGCCGGCCGGAGGGGTGATATCCCCTGCGACGACCTCTCCCGGGCCTGCCTTACGCAGGTACATGACAACAGGCTCGTCGTTCTCGGAGGAGAGAACGATCTGCTTGATGTTCAGGATGATCTCGGCAACGTCTTCCTTCACACCCTCGATCGTCCGGAACTCGTGAGGCACACCATCAATGCGGATGGAGGTCACGGCAGCGCCGGGGATCGACGAGAGCAGGGTTCGGCGCAGGGAGTTACCCAGCGTGTAGCCGAAACCGGGCTCAAGGGGCTCCAGGATGAAACGGGAGCGCAGTTCGCTGACCTTCTCTTCGGTCAGGATGGGTCGCTCTGCAATGAGCACGTCTTAGTCCTTTCTTCCCGGCGCCCGCCATATGACGCCGGATCGGGGTCCCGCATTGCGGGGAAAAGGTAAGGACGAGGCCACGTATTCTTGTGTGATCCCGCCCAGACGTGGGGGGTGGATTTCCGTGGGATCTCCACCCTCCGGGGCTCAGACGCGACGACGCTTCGGGGGACGAGCGCCGTTGAATGCCTGGGGCGTCACGTCCTGGATCGAGCCGACCTCCAGGCCAGCAGCCTGAAGCGAACGGATCGCGGTCTCACGGCCGGAGCCGGGACCCTTCACGAAGACGTCGACCTTCTTCATGCCGTGTTCCTGTGCGCGACGCGCGGCGGCCTCGGCAGCAAGCTGAGCAGCGAAGGGGGTCGACTTACGCGAACCCTTGAAGCCCACCTGGCCGGAGGAGGCCCAGGAGATCACCGCACCGGTAGGGTCGGTAATGGAAACGATAGTGTTGTTGAACGTCGACTTGATGTACGCGTGTCCGTGAGTGACGTTCTTTGAAATCCTGCGGCGCGGCTTGCGTCCCGCGCCGGAACGAGTGGTCTTTGCAGCCATGTGTTTCAGTTCCTTCGAAGTCGTGTGTTAAAAGTCCACGCTGGACTTAGCGGCCTTACTTGGCCTTCTTCTTACCTGCAACGGTGCGCTTGGGGCCCTTACGGGTACGCGCATTGGTCTTGGTGCGCTGACCGTGGACCGGCAGGCCACGACGGTGACGAAGTCCCTGGTAGGATCCGATCTCAATCTTGCGACGGATGTCTGCCTGGACCTCACGACGCAAATCGCCTTCCACCTTAAAGGTGTTCTCGATGTATTCGCGAAGCTTGACGAGGTCTTCCTCGGTGGCATCCTTCACGCGAAGATCGGGGCTCACGCCGGTGGCCTCGAGGGTCTCCTTGGCGCGGGTGCGTCCAACTCCATAAATGTACGTGAGCGCGATCTCCATACGCTTTTCGCGAGGGAGGTCGACGCCGGCAATACGTGCCATGTTTATGCTCCAAATTGTTCATCGGAGGTCGTCACCACTCCTCCCGGGTGAGCCACCCGGCCCCGGCCTCCGAACCGAGGGTCGCGCAAGCGCGTGTGGAATGATGCTGCCGGATTACTCCGGCGTTATCACAGCGAGGGTTCAGCCCTGGCGCTGCTTGTGCCTGGGGTTGTCACAGATGACCATGACGTTGCCGTGGCGACGAATCACCTTGCACTTGTCACAGATCTTCTTGACACTCGGCTTGACCTTCATGGTTGTTACCTCCACTGCCCGTCGGGCAGTTTGTGTCGGGTCACTTGTAGCGGTAGACGATACGGCCTCGGGAGAGGTCGTAGGGGCTCAGCTCGACGACCACTCGGTCCTCGGGCAGAATGCGGATGTAGTGCTGACGCATCTTGCCGGCAATGTGGCCAAGCACGATGTGTCCATTGCTCAATTCCACGCGGAACATCGCATTCGGCAAGGCTTCGATAACCGTGCCTTCGATTTCGATGACGCCGTCCTTCTTCGCCATATCCTCCGTCTATCCTCTACTACTTTTTCGGATTCGAACGGCCTGAGACCGTTCGGGATCGCCCTTGGAAACAGGCATACTGCCCCCAAAGACACGTCCAAGGGTCGAGCCTACGCTATTTTGGCCCTTCTTGGAAAGCTGGATGCGGTGTCTATCGCCTCACGCTTAATGCTTGCGAGCTATCAACATAGACACGCGCGGGAGACTAGTCGAGCAGAACAGGAGTGACACCAAAGGGCGCGAGCCCTGCTACTCCCCCGTCAACTGCACTCAAGATCGCGACGCCGTCATCCAAAATCGCGATGGTGTGCTCCCATTGAGCGGCATCTGAGCCATCGACTGTACGGACTGTCCAGTCGTCATTCTCGGTGACATTTTCAATATCGCCGCTGGTCAGCATCGGTTCAACAGCCAGAACCATTCCAGGACGCAACTTCGGCATCAGGCCACGCACGCGGTAGTTCAGAACTTCCGGATCCTGGTGCATCGCGGTGCCAATCCCATGTCCGGTGAAGTCCTCGATAATTCCCGCTTCCCAGCCGAGGTCCTCCGCGCGCTCGGCAACGACGCGCTCGACGGCCTCGCCAACTGCGCTCACGCGCTTTCCACGAGCAACCGAGGCGAGCGCCGCCCACAGCGCCTCACGTGTAACGAGGTCAAGCTCGCGCCTGCGCGCAACGCTCCCCTGCTTTGAAACTTCCCCTGCCGAGTCCGCGCTGGTTTCCCCCGCCTCACTCTGAGGAGCTGAAGGGTTTGCACTCCCCCAGCGTTTTCCTGCGCCCGGACCTTGGTGACGACGAACCCATGAACACGCAAACTCTTCATCAGAAGTGAATTCATCTCCGACGATCATTGAGAATGCCGCATCTCCGTGCCACTGTTTGCCACTTCGTTCAAGCCATGCCCCGCAGTCGAAGGTCACAATGTCACCAATAGCAAGCTTGCGCTTCCCGGGGATGCCGTGAACGATCACGTCATTGGGGGAAATACACACCGTTGCGGGATAGCCGTAGTAATTGAGGAAGTTCGAGCGCGCACCGCAACGACGGATCGCATCTGCGCTCACCTCGTCCAGTTCACCGGTTGTTACGCCGGGACGTGCCGCTTCTCGCAGGCTTCGGTGAATTTCCGCAACAACCAGCCCGGCTTCTCGCATCCACTTGATCTGATCAAGGGTCTTGTATTCAATGTGGGACATTGTGCTTCCTTTGGATGAAACTCCGGGGCGCGATGGCTTTCACCACCGCGCCCCGGTTCCGTATCAGCGCTGAGCAGCGCCAGGGTACGTGTTGCTTACTTGTTGAGACCGTCGAGAAGGGCGAAAATACGCTCGCTCACTTCGTCGATCGAACCGCGTCCATCAACAACCTGAAGCAGATCTTGATCGGCGTAGTAGGTTGCCATGGGTTCGGTCAGCTCATGGTAAATCTCAAGGCGGTGACGAATGACGGGCTCAGTGTCATCGGAGCGGTTCTGCTCGGTTGCACGCTTGAGCATGCGAGCCACGACCTCATCTTCGTCTACCTGAATCTCCAGGACGACATCCAAGCTCACGCCGAGTTCGGCAAGCATGTCACGCAGAACGTGCGCCTGCTCGAGAGTGCGGGGGTATCCGTCAAGGAGGAAACCGTTAGCGGTATCCGGTGCGGAAAGGCGCACCTTCACCATGGGGTTCGTTACCGAATCGGGAACGAACTCTCCACGTTCCATGTATTCCTTGGCTCGTTTACCCAATTCCGTGCCCTCAGACATATTGGCGCGGAAGATCTCTCCGGTGGAGATAGCGGGAATGTTCAGGCGCTCGGCGATACGCGCGGCCTGGGTACCCTTACCAGCTCCGGGAGGGCCGAGGAGGATGACAACTGTCATTTCAGGAATCCTTCGTAGTGATGCTGCTGCAGCTGAGTGTTGATTTCCTTCACCGTCTGCAGGCCGACACCGATGATAATCAGAAGGGTCGTGCCGCCGAAGGGCATCTGTCCTTGGGAAATGTGCAACGGAATGATCGCCAACGAAGGAATGAGCGCGACGATGACCAGGTAGAGCGCACCGGCGGTCGTGATTCGGTTCATCACGTAACGCAGGAACTCAGCCGTCGGACGGCCTGCGCGGTATCCGGGGATGAAGCCGCCGTAGCGCTTCATGTTATCCGCCACCTCATCGGGATCGAAGGTGATCGCGGTGTAGAAGAAGGTGAAGAAGAGTGTGAGCAGGGCGTAGCTGGTCAGGTAGGGCCATGCGTCCTGGTGGAAGTTCGCGCTAATCCACTGGACCCACTTGGAGTCCTGGCTGCCGAACTGTGCAAGCATCGGGGGGAATGCCAGAAGTGAAGAGGCAAAGATGACGGGGATAACGCCCGACATATTGATCTTCAGAGGAATGTAAGTCGTCGTACCGCCGTACTGACGGCGACCGATCATGCGCTTTGCGTACTGAACGGGAATTCGGCGTTGAGCCTGCTCCAGATAAACCACGACGATCGAGACGACAAGCATCAGGCCGACGATCGCGAAGACCGCTCCCCACTTACCGCTCTGGCCGATGGTCAGAAGCTGAGAAGGCATACGCGCGGTAATAGAGGTAAAGATCAACAGCGACATACCGTTACCGATACCGCGTTCGGTGATCAATTCGCCAAGCCACATGATGACACCGGTACCTGCGGTCATAACGATCATCATCAGCAGGAAGGTCCACACCGAATTCGAAGGGATGATCTTCTCAGAGCATCCTGCGAAGAGGTTTCCGGAACGGGCCAGCGAAATAATAGTCGTGGACTGAAGAATGCCCAAGAAAATGGTCAGATAACGCGTGTACTGCGTGAGCTTCGTCTGGCCGGTCTGCCCTTCTTTGTGCAGATCATCAAAACGAGGAATCACGACGCGCAGAAGCTGGATGATGATCGACGCGGTGATGTAGGGCATGATGCCCAGCGCGAAGATCGACAATTGGAGGAGCGCACCACCAGAAAAGAGATTCACCAAATCCAGCAGCGAAGCGTCACTCTGCTGAGCAAGACACTTGGTAACTGCCTGCGAATCAACGCCCGGAGTTGGGATGAAAGATCCCAGACGGAACATCGCCATGATGAATAGCGTGAATAGAAGTTTCCGTCGAAGATCTGGGGTACGGAATGCCTGCGCGAACGCACTGAGCAAGGCTTCCTCCTACGTAACGAAATAATTGCGACCATTTAGATCGCACGACTCTCAAAAGACTACCTGAAATGACAGGGATACTGTGAATCAAAAGTAGAGAACTTGAGAAACTGTGATATGGGTAAAGGCCCTCTCCCGCTTGGAGAGCCACTGAAATCGGGGGCTTCAGCGACTGGGGAAACGGCCTCGACGTGCAAGAAAGCGAAACGGGGGTAGCCCGGAAACCGAGCCACCCCCGTGGCAATCACCACTCAGCGGGTCTTGATAGAACCGCCGGCAGCAGTAATCTTCGCTTCTGCCGAAGCCGACCAGGAGTCGACCTCGATATCGAGCTTAACGGTGAGCTCACCGGTGCCGAGCACCTTCACTGCCCAACCGTCGCGCACTGCGGAACGTGCAACGAGATCCTCAACAGTCACCTTTCCACCTTCGGGGAAGAGCTCCTGCAGACGACCAACGTTGACGACCTGGTACTCAACGCGGAAGGGGTTCTTGAAGCCGCGCAGCTTGGGAAGGCGCATGTGGATGGGCATCTGGCCACCCTCGAAGCCTGCGGGAACCTGGTAACGAGCCTTCGTGCCCTTGGTACCACGTCCAGCGGTCTTACCCTTTGAACCTTCACCGCGACCGACGCGGGTCTTCGCGGTCTTTGCACCAGCGGCGGGACGCAGGTGGTGCAGTCGAACGACGCGACCCTGCTCCTCACCGGTGTTCTTCGTGGAGTCCGCCATGGTCAGTCGACCTCCTCAACTGTAACCAGGTGACGAACGGTGTGGATGGCACCGCGAACGGTTTCTGCATCCTCACGAACGACGCTCTGGCCGATCTTGCGCAGCCCGAGGGTGCGCAGTGTGTCCTTCATGTTCTGCTTGGCGCCGATGCTGGACTTGACCTGCGTGATCTTCAGCTTTGCCATCACTCAGTCACCCCCGCAGCAGCCTTATCAGCTTCGCTTGCCTCAGCGGCAGCGCGCTTTTCAGCTTCGCCTTCTGCGCGTGCACGGAGCATGGAAGCGGGAGCAACGCGCTCGAGCGGAAGACCGCGGCGAGCTGCGACTGCTTCAGGCTGTTCCAGAAGCTTCAGTGCAGCAACAGTTGCGTGAACAATGTTGATTGCGTTGTCAGAACCGAGCGACTTCGTCAGCACGTCGTGGACGCCTGCAGCCTCGAGGACTGCACGGACGGGGCCGCCGGCGATAACGCCGGTACCGGGGGCGGCGGGGCGAAGCAGAACTTCACCTGCCGCGTCGCGGCCCTGAACAACGTGGGTGATGGTGCGGCGGATCATCGGGACGCGGAAGAAGTTCTTCTTCGCTTCCTCAACACCCTTGGAAATAGCCTGGGGAACTTCCTTGGCCTTTCCGTAGCCGACACCGACGGTGCCTTCACCGTCACCGACGACAACCAGAGCGGTGAAGGAGAAACGACGTCCACCCTTCACAACCTTGGAGACGCGGTTGATGGTGACAACACGCTCGATGTACTGATCTTTACTTTCGCCCCGACGGGTGTCGCGGTTCTCGCGACCGGAGCGGCGGTCACGGCGTTCGCCGTCGCCAGAGCGCTCGGCGCCTTCCTGACCGTTCCTGCCTCGCTGCGATGCAGCCATCAGTTGATCTCTCTTTCCTCGAGGCTCAGTCACAGCTCAAGTCCGCCCTCACGGGCGGCTTCTGCGACTGCCGCAACGCGGCCGTGGTACTTATTGCCACCGCGGTCGAAGACCACAGCGGTGATGCCTGCGGCCTTTGCGCGCTCTGCAATGAGAGTGCCGACCTGGTAGGCCTTGTCCTTCTTCGTCCCTTCAGCGGCAACGAGTGCTGCTTCCTTGGTCGAAGCGGAGACCAGGGTGTGACCGATGGTATCGTCCACAACCTGTGCGACCATGTGGCGGTTCGAACGGGTGACAACCAAACGCGGACGCGAAGGGGTGCCCTGAACCTTCTTGCGCAGGCGCAGGTGACGACGCTTGCGAGCGACGAACTTGCCCTTGCCCTTGACTGTGTACGCCATCACTTACCAGCCTTTCCGACCTTGCGACGGATGGTCTCGCCCACGTAGTGGATACCCTTGCCCTTGTAGGGTTCAGGCTTCTTGAGCTTACGGATGCGAGCGGCGGTCTCTCCAACGAGCTGCTTGTCGATGCCCGACACGGTGAACTTCGTCTGAGATTCGACGGAGAACTCGATGCCTTCGGGCGCCGGAACGAACACGGTGTGCGAGAAGCCGAGGGAGAACTCGAGGTCCTTGCCCTTTGCAACGACGCGGTAACCGGTACCGGCAATTTCAAGCTGCTTCGAGAAGCCCTTCGTCACACCTTCGATCATGTTGGCGATCAGGGTGCGGGTCAGGCCGTGGAGCGAACGAGCAACACGATCATCGGAAGGACGGGTCACAACGACCTTGCCTTCGTCGATGGCGGCGCTGATGGGTTCAGGCACAACGTGGCTCAGTGTTCCCTTGGGGCCCTTAACGGTAACGTCTGCACCATTGATGGTGACGTCGACGCCCGCGGGAATTTCGATCGGATTCTTACCAATACGCGACATTCTTCAGCCTCCTCATCACCAGATGTAGGCGAGGACTTCCCCACCCACACCCTTCTCGGCTGCCTGACGGTCGGTGAGCAGGCCGGAAGACGTGGACAGAATTGCCACGCCGAGGCCGCCGCGGACCTTGGGCAGGTTGGTGGACTTGGCGTAGACGCGCAGACCGGGCTTGGAGACGCGCTGCAGACCCTCAATAGCGGCCTCGCGGTGCGAGCCGTACTTGAGAGTAAGAACCAGCGTCTGGCCGACCTTGGCATCCTCGACGTCGATGGAGGCGATGTAGCCTTCCTCGACGAGAATCTTCGCGATCGCGGCCTTGAGCTTCGAGTACGGCATGGAAACCGACTCGTGGCGCGCGTGGTTCGCGTTACGCAGACGCGTCAGCATGTCTGCGATCGGATCAGTCATTGTCATTTGGGGATTCTCCCCTTCCTCGTCGCGGTTTCTCCGGAAAACCGGGACCTACGACGTCAGTTTTACCAGCTGCTCTTGGTGACACCCGGGAGATCGCCACGAAGGGCGAGCTCACGCAGGCACACACGGCACAGTCCGAACTTGCGGTACACCGAGCGGGGACGACCGCAACGGTTGCACCGGGTGTAGCCACGCACGCCGAACTTGGGCTTACGCGCAGCCTTGATCTTCAGTGACGTCTTAGCCATGGTCAGTCCTCCTTAAACGGGAAGCCGAGGTGACGCAGAAGAGCACGGCCTTCTTCGTCGGTGGAGGCCGAGGTAACGACCGTGATGTCCATACCGCGAACGCGGTCGATGGAATCCTGATCGATCTCGTGGAACATGGACTGCTCCGTCAGGCCAAAGGTGTAGTTGCCGTGTCCATCGAACTGCTTCGAGGACAGACCGCGGAAGTCACGAATACGCGGGAGCGCAGTCGAGAGGAGGCGGTCCAGGAACTCCCACATGCGGTCGCCACGGAGGGTGACGTATGCGCCAATAACCTGGCCTTCGCGCAGCTTGAACTGTGCGATGGACTTCTTCGCCTTGCTCGTCTGAGGCTTCTGACCGGTGATGGCGGTGAGGTCGCGGATTGCGCCCTCAAGTGCCTTCGAGTCACGAGCAGCCTCGCCGACGCCCATGTTGACGACGATCTTGGTCAGACCGCCCACCTCCATGGGGTTTGCGTGCTTGAATTCAGCGCGCAGAGCATCGCGAATTTCGGAGTTGTACTTTTCCTTCAAACGCGGGGCCATAATCAGATCTCCTTGCCCTGCTCGATGCCGCGACGGGCTCCGCCACGGGTGACGCGAACGCGAACGGTGCGCGTACGGCCGTCACGCTCAACGGTGTCCTCACGGAAGCCAACGCGAACGCGCTGCTTCGTCTCAGGATCAACCAGAGCAACCTTCGACAGCGAGATCGGAGCCTCGACGGTGATGATGCCACCGGCCTGGCCCTGGGTCTGTCCCTGACGCACGTGGCGGGTCTTCAGGTTGATGCCCTCAACGAGGACCTTCTCCTGAGCGGGGAAGACGCGGATAACGCGACCCTGCTTGCCCTTGTCGCCGGGCTTGAGGGGCTCGAGGCCCTGCTCGGCACGGCGTGCGTTGCGCTTTGCGAGTTCCTTTTCGTCCGAGGTACGTCCGCGAACGACCTCGACCAAGTCACCTTTACGAATCTTCGCTGCCATCAGATCACCTCCGGTGCGAGAGAAACGATTCGCATGAACTTCTTTTCGCGCAGCTCGCGGCCCACGGGGCCGAAGATACGCGTACCGCGGGGTTCACCGTCATTCTTGAGAATGACTGCCGCGTTTTCATCGAAACGGATGTAGGAACCGTCGGGGCGACGGGTCTCCTTGCGCGTACGCACGACGACCGCCTTAACGACGTCCCCCTTCTTAACATTTCCGCCGGGGATTGCATCCTTGACGGTGGCGACGATCACGTCGCCGATTCCGGCATAACGCCGACCAGATCCGCCGAGAACACGGATGGTGAGGATTTCCTTGGCACCTGTGTTGTCGGCGACCTTCAGTCGCGACTCCTGCTGGATCATTTTCTACTGACTCCTGTCGTCGAGCCGGTTCTCTGCCCCGGAGTTACCTCCGGGGCCGAGCCTTGCCGAACGGATTTCGGTCTGTTAGGCGAAGGTCACTTCGCCTTTTCGAGAATCTCGACCACGCGCCACCGCTTGGTGGCGGAGAGCGGACGAGTCTCCATAATCAGGACGAGGTCGCCAACGGAGCACTCGTTGTGCTCGTCGTGGACCTTGACCTTCTTGCTCTTGCGCATAACCTTGCCGTAGAGGGCGTGCTTCACACGGTCCTCGATCTCGACGACAACGGTCTTGTCCATCTTGTCACTGGTGACGTATCCACGACGGACCTTGCGCTCGTTGCGCACAGTGGTTTCTGCCATGTTTGTCACTCCTCAGTGCCAGGTGCGGTGCGGTAGCCGAGCTCCCGTTCACGCGCGATGGTGTAAATGCGGGCAATATTGCGACGAACAGTCTTCATACGACCGTTGTCTTCAAGGGAGCCAACTGCCTGCGCGAAGCGGAGGTTGAAGAGCTCAGCCTTTGCCTTCTCAAGCTCCTTGGACAGCTGTGCATCGTCCATGGCGTCGAGATCGGCGGTGGTCAGACCCTTATCTGCCATCAGTTGTCACCACCCTCGCGGACCACGAAACGGGTCTTCATCGGAAGCTTGTGCTGGGCGCGGCGCATTGCCTCGCGAGCAAGGCTCTCGGGCACACCGGCCAGCTCGAACATGATGCGTCCCGGCTTAACGGGAGCAACCCACCACTCGACTGCACCCTTACCGGAACCCATACGGGTTTCGGCGGGCTTCTTGGTCAGCGGGCGGTCCGGGAAGATGTTGATCCAGA
>CALIZH010000089.1 GCA_938028585.1 uncultured Actinomyces sp.
GTGTGGTGGAGGGAAGGGAAATATAAGAAAAGGAGGTTATTTCAGTGAGAGCTGTGGTCAGAGAGGAGGCACTGGTGGGTTGGAGGCGCCTCCGACTGGAGCAACTGGAACAAGAGGGCTGGTGAGGGCGCCGCGTGCAAGAGAACGCATGTCTTGGTAGTTCTCACCCGCGCGAGCGGTTGTGCGAATCCATTCAGGCTTGTGCTCGATGGGGGTTTGTGCGTTGCGAACTTCGACGCGCAGCAGCTTGCGTCCTTCGGGATCAGGCAGGGTGCTCATTGCGTGGGTCCTTCCGACTGTGATTCCGACGAGGCCGTCGGTGCGAATGCGCCAGCGGGGGCTTCTTCCCAGTGAATTGGCACTGGGCGGGTGGCTAATTGAGGGGTAATGGACTGGATCAGATGGGGGACAAGCAGATGGGCAGCATGAGGCACATCTGAGTAGATCCCCTCCCATGAGAGTGAAGCAACATCGGCATCAGTTAAACCGCAAGGAATGATTCCGCTGAAGGCATGTGCAGGATCAATCGCCACGTTCAGGGCGATTCCGTGCATGGTGGCGCCGCGTGAAACTTTGAGGCCGATCGCGCAGATCTTTCGATCTCTACCTTGAGATCCGCGCAGCCAGACTCCGGCTCTTCCTTCGATTCGTTCGACGGGAAGTCCCCACTCTTTTCGTAGGGTTTGAAGAACACCATTTTCTACGCTTCGGATCCAAGCGTAGAGGTCCACTGGTTCTCGCAAGCGAACAATCGGGTAGATAACAACTTGTCCGGGGCCATGCCAGGTGGCGGATCCTGCCCTGTCGACGTGGATGATGGGCACAGTTGAGTCCGGGATATCTTCGGGTTTCGTGTGACGTCCCGCAGTCCACGCGGGTGCGAACTCGGCGACGATCAGAGTGTCTTCGGCCTGTCCTGAGGCCACTTGGTCGTGAAGAGTATGTTGGAAGTCATTCACGGCCGAATAATCGGTGAGTCCGCTAGGGATGAGGTTTAAAATCCGCACCCCTCAATTTTAGTTGTGGGTAATTCCTGTGTCTTGGTTAGTGAGTGGGACATTCGTCCTATCGGTGTGACCTGTCAGTCACCCGGCTACACTAAAGCTATGACGAAGTGGAATGTTGGTGACGTTCGTTCGCTGATGAATCAGTGGTATCCGCCTGAAAGTGCCCATGGATGGGACAAGGTCGGATTAATTACCGGAGCGCCACAGGCTCAGGTTGATCGAATTCTTCTTGCGCTAGATCCCACCCAGGCAGTGGTCGAGGAAGCTCTGCAGTGGGGTGCAAATATGATCATCACTCACCACCCCTTGCTGCTCAGAGGAGCCTCCTTCCTCAATCAAGAAAGTGCGAAGGGGCGGATTATCTCCGCACTGAATCGCCACGAGATTGCGCTTTTTAATGCTCATACCAATGGTGACGTCGCACAAGATGGCGTTGCGCAGGCCTGTGCGCAGGCACTGGAGCTCAGCGATATCGAAGTACTTTCACCCGAAGGTGTAAATGCCGATGGCCAAGCGATTGGTTTGGGAAGGATCGGCTCCATCAAGCCAACAGCTTTGCGAGAGTTCGCTTATACGGTTGCACGGGTAATGCCGAAAGGGCCAACGGGCCTCTTTGTTGGAGGAGAACTTGACAGTCTCGTTCGACGTGTGGCGGTTAGTCCCGGTGCTGGAGACTCGATGTTTGACGCTGTACGTGCCAGTGACGCTGACGTATTTATTACCGCTGATCTACGTCATCATCCCGCCAGTGAATTCCTTGAAGATGGTGGCTGCGGTCTGATTTGTGCCAGCCATTGGGCAACAGAAAGCCTGTGGCTTCCTGTCCTTGCGCAGAAACTGAGGGAAGAAGCACGCCGCTTGGCTATCACCTGCGAGGTGAAAGTCTCTACCATTGTCACAGAACCTTGGAGCCTACATCTGGATACGGAGGGAAGTTACCTGTGAAAGCGCCTCATCCTCAGCAACTTGTCCTGCTTGAGCTACAAAAGCTAGACCAGAAAGAATCTACCCTGCGCCACCGTCGCCAGGCTCACCCCGCACATGAGACAGTTCGAGAGCTTGCTGGACGTCTTGCTGACCTGCAACGCGCCGCGGTAACGCAAGGAGCCGTCATTTCAGACTGCGAACGTGAGGTGGCCCGGATCGAGGATGAGATCCAACGTGTCAAGGCTCGTCGGGATCGCCAGAACGAACGTATCGAAAAGAACCAGGTTCCCCTGCGTGATATTAATTCGATGCAACACGAAATCGCTCAGATGGATTCGCGTATTTCCCGTCTAGAAGAAGAGCAGCTCGCTGCTGAAGAGCGCACGGAATCAGCACGCGCCGCCCGTGAGCAGATGAATGCGGAAGCTCAGGCTATTGAGGCGGATATCGAAGCAACTAAGGCCCGCTTCCTTGAAGAGGTTGCTCAGCTTGATGACGAGCTTCGCGGCGTGATTGCCCAGCGTCGTGAACGTGCTGGTCAGATTGATCCTGAGCTTCTTGACGAATATGAGAGCGCACGTTCAAAGAATGGGGCGCTCGCGGTGATCGAAGTTCGTGATGGGAACCCAATGGGCTTCGCAGAGCTCTCTCCTATGGAACTTGAGCGTATTCGCCTTACTCCCGCCGATGAACTCTACTTTGCCGAGGAAACCGGTCAGATCGTCGTGAGAACCCGAGCCTAGATCTTTTAGTGGAGCTAGATCCCTCAGTCCTCGACTGTCACCAGCGTGAGGGTGCGCGTACTTCCTCCCTGGGAGGTAGCTTTTGCGGGGGAGACTTCGATTTCTTTCACATGACTTGTGGTGCCGCGTGCATCGCGAGAACGTAGCTTTGGTGTCACTTCGGCTAAGGCATCTTCCAAATCGCTAGCGTTTTCAATTCCGCTGCATCGCAAAGCTAGTGCTCCGCTGAGCATTCCGCGCCATTTTTTCGCGTTGTGAGAGACAACGGAACGTTTTCCGTTCCGTTGGCGTTCAACGCGAACTTCCCACAGGTGTGCCCACGGCGCCAGACAGGCCTGCTTGTAGTCACTTGAGCGGCAATCAAGAATGAGCTTTTCAGAATAATCTTCTGCGAGCGCGCTGCCCAAGACTGACTTCCACAAGGAGGTGACGTTTCCAAGCGCGGGGAGCTTTGTTCCCATCGCAAGGCGGTGTAAAGGAATGAGGTCAGTTGGCTTCAGCGCACCAAATAGTCCTGAGAAGATCGTGATGTGTTGGCTTCCTTCCCCTGTCCATGCACGGGGTTCTTGGGCGGTAAGGGCGTCGAATAGTACGCCGTTAAAAACTGCCGAGGCCGGTGCGCAGGCTTGGGACATCAGCGCTTGGTTGGCCTCAATTTCTGCTGAGTGACGAAGACTGGCATTGAAGATCTGATGCGCCTGTTCTTCATCAGTGATTTGTGCACAGGCGTCGATGATCTTTTTACGCGTATCTGTCAAAGACGGGAAAGAGAGTGCTGAGAGGCTAAGAGATGGACCTTCTCCAGGCGGGTTCTTTCCTTCGGATGGGGGTAGCCAAATTTCCACGCCTCCACACTAGTGGGAAACGCGCTAAAATTCCCTGTGCATGCCAGTCGACTGGGCGGCCGCGCGGCTTTTGTCTCGAGGAACGTCCGGGCTCCACAGGGCAGGATGGTGGCTAACAGCCACCCGAGGTGACTCGCGGGCTAGTGCCACAGAAAACAAACCGCTGCATAGAGCAGTAAGGGTGAAACGGTGAGGTAAGAGCTCACCAGCGATACGGGTGACCGTATCGGCTAGGTAAACCCCATCCGGAGCAAGACCGAGCAGCAGACGTTAAGAGGTGCCCCTTCGCTGTCTGCGGGTAGGTTG
>CALIZH010000090.1 GCA_938028585.1 uncultured Actinomyces sp.
GCGCCACGTGGGACGAGTCCAAGGCGAAGGACGGCAACGAGATCCCCTTCACCCGCATCTTCTACGTGCCCGAGGAGCCGCGCCCGCTGGCCGAGATCGACGCGGACGTGCAGCGAATCATGGGCGAGCTAGCGCAGATGTTCCAGGAGGTGAAGGATTGATGAAAATTCCATTTTGGGCGGTTGCTGATCTCGTCACTCAAACAGCTGTGACGAATGACTTCCAAGTTTCGCTAGAGGATATTGTTCCCGGTACTGGAACTTTAGTCTCGGGTTCTCTTTCCCAATACTCCGCTGAAGGGACGACATTTGAAAAGGGTGATGTCTTATTTGGCAAGTTGCGCCCCTACTTGGCTAAGTACTGGCTTGCCGATCGAGAAGGTGTTGCTGGGGGAGACATACATGTTTATCGTCCTCGAAAAGGAGTTGATTCGCGCTACCTTGCCTACATTGTTGGAAGCCGTAATTTTATCCGATATGCAGTTGCTGCTTCCAAGGGGGTTAAGATGCCGCGCATCGAATGGATGAGTCTTCGTCAGTATGGTGTCAACAGGTATGACGAGAGAACGCAGCATGAGATTGCTGATTATCTTGATTGTGAAATCGGCGAGATTGACGCGATGCTCGCCAAACTCGAAGCCTTGGATGAATCGCTCAATTTGCGCAGAGCTTCCGTGGTTGAGTGGGAAACTATTGCGCGATCAAGAGGGGTGACGAGATTAAAGTTCTGCGCGGACATTTCTCTGGGAAAGACATTCCAAGGAGTGCGAAAGAGCGATCACGAAACATTAGTTAACTACGTACGTGCCGCATCCATTCAGCCCCACGGTTTGGAGCTTGACGATCAACGGATGTGGATGACCCGCGAGGAGCAGCGAAAGTATGATCTCAAAAAAGGCGATGTCCTCGTAGTAGAGGGTGGAGCTGGATTTGGGCGGAGTGTCCATCTTGCGCAGGATATGCCCGGCTGGGGCTTCCAGAATCATGTGATCCGCGCGAGACCAGATCAGCACCATGATGGACGATTTCTAAATTACTGCGTGAAGGGACACTACTCCAGTGGATTAATTGGTCTTCTCGCAGACGGCGCCACGATTCCGGGTCTATCATCCGATAAAGCTAAGAATCTTCCTATTCCTGATATGTCGTTGGAGGAACAACAGCGCATCGCCGACCACCTGGACGAGGTGACCGGCCGGATCGACGCCATGCTCGCCACGATCGACCAACTCAGGGCCCTCCTCGTCGAGCGCCGGGCCGCCCTCATCACCGACGTCGTCACCGGACGA
>CALIZH010000091.1 GCA_938028585.1 uncultured Actinomyces sp.
AGGACTCGAAGTCCGTGGCTGCGTCAGCGTTGGCGCAGGCCAAGCCATCCAAGCGCGGCAGGTAGCCGCAACCATTCCTGCTCTGGTGTGAGTGCTTCTCGCACCAGAACAGGTGGAGGCGGTAGTGCTGGTGGCCACCGGCACTGACGTTCTCCAAGCCTGAACGTGATTGTTCGGGAGCTCATCTGGCGGATGAGCGACCTCCACAGCGAGTGCTGGCTGTGGTTGTAGACAAATGAACCACTAGTGAGACCTGCTCTGGGAGCGCTCGGCGGGTCACCTCACCCAAACCTCTTTGCTGAGGGGCGGGGGGGGGGGCTCGCCTTTGTCGTCTTCCAAGTAGTTCTCACCAGTGATCTGAGCCAAACAGATCAGGTCTCCAAATCACCGGGATTCCCAGAGAAATGGAGATCCTTCGATGAAGGTCACCTTCAAGCACGAAGCAGACAACAACAAGAACGAGTCCATCACTGACACTTTCGACATTGACCCTGGCGAGTTCGCTCTCATGATCGCAACCGACCGTGAGCAACGCGCCGCCGCTACTGGTGTTCCGCTCGACCAGGTTAAGCCCTGCACACCGCAGAGGATTCTGGACGAGTTTTGGAACGCAGAAGAAGCGGCCACGCATCAGGCGGTTCGCGCCGATCGCGGCAAGGGTAAGGAGAAATGTACGTGTGGGGCTGGGTGCGGTCCTCGACGTGGATGCCGCGTCCCGAATAACAAGCCGTTTTCGTATGAGCAGATGCTGAGATCGATCTTGACCCTGCTTCACCGGGTATCAGCGCTGAAGACCAGGTCATCGAACGCGAGGACAGAGTCGAGCGTGCCTGTGAGCTCAAGGTGATGCGTGACATCATCGCTGGTTTGGATCCTCAGCATCGTGAGGTGATGACGCGTCTGCTTGCAACCGACAAGCTCAATCAGGCGCAGGTGGCGCGCGATATGGGGTTGACCCGTGCTCGGGTATCGCAGCTGGTGGCAGAGGTAAAACCGCTGATCCGGCAGGCGGTTGATGAGGCCCGATTTAACACTTCGAGCGGTGTCGGCAGTGGGGTGAAGGGAGAAGCCAACCGGGCTGCTCCCACAAATGAGGAAGAAAGGTAAGCCCGATGGCTCGACATAGTCTCAAGCTTCATATTGCCCGGCATATCCCTGACGACCCCGGAATCGTCGCCACCAAGAATGTGACGCTGCGCGAACGGCTCATGCGCCTACTGCTTGGTACCCCACGCAAAGTCATGATTCTCGTTCTTGGTGACTCGGTCAAGCAGATTGACATCACCGAAAACACCGATGACGACCATGGCCCTGGCCGATACTCTCAAGGCGGGTGAGTCCAAATGATGATGCCGGAAATTAACGCCTTCATTCGTGATGGAAACCAGACGATGCGATCGCTCGCCGATTTGCTTGCGCGGGCTCAGCAGATCGTTGAGGAGAGCTTCGAAGACCACGCAGGAATGCCTGGTGAACGCCCGGAGCTTGCCCTGCAGATCAAGGAACCCTTCGAAACCATCCCAGCCACGCACGCCCAGCCAGAACTACTCGCATACGAGCCAGAGGTTGAACCTGAACCGACGGTGACGTTGGAAGAAGTACGTGCTTTTCTTTCCGAGCTCTCAGCGCAAGGCCACGCCGCAAAGGTTCGTGAGCTGATCGTCGAGGCTGGTGCGGACAAGCTCTCAGCGGTTGACCCGGCGAAGTACGGCTGGCTTCTTGAGCGGGCGAAGGAGATTGCTGATGGCACCGTCTGATCACGCACTCCTCTCGGCATCTGGAGCGCACAGGTGGCTGAACTGCACCCCGTCGGCACGTCTGGAATTCGATGAGCCGGAGTCGACGTCGGCTGCGGCTGAGCAAGGCACCGCCGCTCATGCCTTGGCTGAGCACAAGCTCCGTCGCGCCTTGAAGCAGGGCTCGAAGCGGCCGGTCTCAACTTGGGTTGATGACGAGATGGAAAACCTCACGGACGACTATGTGACGTTCGTCCAAGAACGCATCTCCATCGCGCAAGAATCCTGTGGTGATCCGCAGGTGCTCATCGAGCAACGCCTGGATTTCAGCCATGTGGTTCCGGGAGGTTTTGGCACCGGGGATTGCGTGATCATCGCCGAACCCACACTCCAGATCATCGACTTGAAGTACGGGCAAGGCGTCCTCGTCGAAGCCGAGCGCAACCCGCAGCTCATGCCGTACGCACTCGGTGCAATCCACGCTTTCGGGGATCTGCATGACATCGAGACCTTAGCAGTCACGATCTACCAGCCACGTCGGGGCAACGTCGACACCTGGGAGGTGCCGGTCGCCGACCTCCTCGCGTGGGCCGATACAGAGATCAAGCCGAAAGCCGAGTTGGCTGCGGCGGGTGG
>CALIZH010000092.1 GCA_938028585.1 uncultured Actinomyces sp.
CAAAATACGCGAATTGCCCTGAGAATCAAGAAGCTGAGATACGCCGTGCTCAGGCCCCAGCGGCAGAATTACCCATTCGTCACTGGGGTTGTAGGTTGCCTGAGGTTCTTTACCGGACAGCTGTGAAGAGATATTCGAGATCACGATGCGTGCCTGAGCTCGAGCGGCATCAGCACGCTTTGATTCGCGAACATCCGTAACGTCGCCGATCGCGTAAATATTGGTTTGGCCTACGACTTGAAGCGTTGGTTCTACCTTAAGAGCGCCGTCTGGGCGAACTGCAGACTGCAGCTCGGTACCTGCAACATAACCGGTATTCGGACGGGCACCATAGCACTGGAACCACATATCAGCTTCAATACGATGACCGTCCTTCGTTTCAACGACGAAACGGCCAAGCTCACCAACATTGAATGGCGGAAGGTATGCGAGCTCCGAGCCTTCAATGAGGCGGATATTGAGCTCCTTCAGTTGCTCGCGAACCTGATCGCGCAACTCATCAGCAAAACCCTGAGTCGGGAGAAGCTCAGATTGCTTTTCAACCAAGGTAATTTCCAGGTCCGGGAAGGCATTGCGCAGTTCCCCTGCAAATTCAATACCGACAGTTCCGGCACCTACCAAGAGCACGGAGCGAGCACCATGAAGGTAGGAATGCAACTGCTTCAGGCGTGCCTTCGCAACATCAGAACGCGAAGCCGAGTACTTTGCTGGGAATGGATAGGTTGAACCTGTTGCCAGAACAACGTAGTCGGCATCGATCGGGTCCTGACCGAAGATATGAACTCGAGTCCCTTCAACCTGAGAAACCGTTCCATGAATGACCCGCCCATTGCTCAGAAGATTCGAATAGGGCATGAAAATTGAATGCTGCCATGCCTCATCGACTGCGGCACGCAGAGCCGCAGCATGGTGAACAAACTGATCTTTTTGCTCGACCAGAATGACTTCGGCAAGAGGATCAAGTCCCTTGGCGACGGTGACACCACCGTACCCGCCACCGACAACGACGACTCGGGCCACAGTGCTCTCCTTCTCTCGTTGGTTACCACCCATTGTCCCTGAAAACCCAGGAAGCAACGAGTGCAAAAAGTGTGTTATTCCTGACCAAGGGCTCGAGCAATATTCGGTGTGAAGAAGTTTGGTCCCTTCAGCACCTTGCCATCCTCACGGAGTTTCACGCTGCCGTCGGGCATAAGCTTCGACAGATTAGACGCCTGAATTTCTGCAAGGACACGATTCAAATCGATTCCAGATTCCAGGGCCATGCCATAGATGACGTAGACCAGATCGCCTAAAGCATCAGCTGTTTCGATGATGTCTCGCGTTCCGTCATCTGCTTCCATCGCACGTTGTGTCGCTTCTTCAACGATTGCACGCGCTTCCTTTCCATACAAGGCCCCGAGCAGTTCAGCGAACTCTTCACGGATCAAGCTCACGCGCATGTGGAGACGCTCATAGTCAAGAGTTGGCTCTTGATGATCTCGAATACGGTCGGGCATGAAGTAAGTTGCGTGAAACTGCTGGACAAGAGCTTGTGGGCGAGATGAATCCAAGACTTCTGGCGCGCCGGCGTTAGGTCCATCCCACGGACTTGCAGGCGTGCGCGGGTCAGTGGCAAGGATGCCTCCTACCCAGGCCTCGTATCCGGGAAGGCGCGCAATGCCTTCCTTGCGGAAACCGTTCTTCCACGCGGCCTTCCAGGATCCCCAATTTCCTACGTACGCCGCCCACTCAACTCGAGAAGCGCCAAATTTCTCAAATGCCGTATCTAGAGCAAGGGACACAGCCTCTGTTGCAACGCCCTCTCCCCACTCGTCATGGCAAACAAAGTACGAGACTTCATAACGGTCAGAAAAATGAGTATTACGAATGAGCTCGATGCGCCCAAGGAAACGTCCATCATGGGCACTGCGAATCGCCCAATCAGCACTACCCTGCTCCCACTTCGAAGGGACCTTTGCAAGATTCTCTTCAGCCATCGACAGAGTGTAGGGATAGGGAATCGACGTTGTTTCGTGAAAAACTGGATCCTGGAGTGCGTCAGTAAGATCCGCCGCATCGTTTGCAGACAGCGGGACTAAGACAATATTTTGACCGTGAACGTCAAAGGGTTCCATCAGTGTGTTTCCTCCTGTGTTGATGCATTGGGGTGGAACTGTTCCCACGCAGTCGTCAGAATTCGCCTCATCGCTTCGGTATCGTGCATTCCCTGGACAACAAGACTCCGGTCGAAGAGATAGGTCGGAATAGTGTCAATTCCCATCTGTACCGCAATCTGATAGTCCGAGAAAACTTCGGACGAGGCGACAGGGTCGCTCAGAGCGTCAACAACCAGCATTTCGGGGATCCGCACATCCTGCGCACAGCCAATCAGTACATCCGGGTCCGCTAGGTTCAAACCGATCTCAAAACGAGCACGGAACAGGGCTTCGGCATATGCAAACTGATAGGTCCCTGCGCCGTTTGTTACTCCGGATTTTTCGTCCATTTCTCGCGCAGCTGACATTGCTTTATGCGCGAACGAGGTGGGTGCAACGACCAAGGAATCAAAATCTAGAGAAATTCCATCGGCACGAGCGAGCTCACCGACGTGAATGAGAGCATCAGCAGCTTCCTCTTGGCTCATGCCTGGAGGCGTGTGGACCAAGAAATCCGCCTGGGACATTTCAAGAACAGCAGACTGCTCAGGATCGAGCAAATAGGAGTGGAAACGAACCTCGACCTGGTCGCGATGTTCGAAACGCGTGAGAGCATCACGCAGATGATGGATACCGAGGTAACACCAAGGGCATGCAAAGTCTGCCCATACGTCAACATGCATGAAGTCTCTCCTCGGGGATAAGAGCACGTTCGCCTATGCACAGGTTACGTTGCGTATTGAGGAGTTACCAGTGCAAAGAAAAATCCCGGGGATCCGAAGATCCCCGGGTTCTGTGCGCGGAGGGGGACTTGAACCCCCACCCTCTAATACGAGGACTAGCACCTCAAGCTAGCGCG
>CALIZH010000093.1 GCA_938028585.1 uncultured Actinomyces sp.
TTGCAAAAACAAACACTAGGTCATAAAATAGTTCTGAAAATTCTACACGTTTATGCTGAATAAGAGTTGCCACCTTAAGACCTTTCTATCGTAGAGCTGCAAGTTATTGTAACATACATTTTAGAACATAGTGCAACAAATAAACTCATAGTGTTTCAATATAAAAGTGAGATCATCCTCACTTATTATTAAATCTAATAGCTCCTTGTTTTCAATCAAGAGCTCTAATGGAGATTTTCTCTCGCTACAATAAAACTAGGTTCATTTTGGTTATGAAATGTCCTCTTCTGAGAAGTTGAATCAACTTACAACTCTCCTCCATCTTTTGTGTCTAGCTGATTGCCTCTTAGTCGGTAAAGTAAATCCTCTAAGTGTTGTCCATCAGCATGTGGGAAGTGCTCGATACATTTGACAGCTTTTATAATTTCACTTAATTGATCGGAGCATTTATTAGATTCAAGAACACTCTCTTCTAGCTCAATCTCTTTACTAATTCCAAATAGTTAGGTTGAAGTTGCATTAAAACATTCTGCTATATTATCCATGATTTACAAAGGTAGGATAGCCATTTTGTATTTCGTAATCAGAGATGGACTATTTACTGATTCCTACACCGTCCATCTGAAAGACCTCAACATTCCCAGTACCATCTGTGATCGCCCCGATCTGAGCGCGGGCGCTCGCCCGGATGACCTGGGGTTGGAGGTGACGGGTCAGCGCATTGAGCCAGACCCTGCAGTGTTGGTATGCCGTATTGCTGGTGAGGATCGGTGGTGCCGACGCTGCGCGTGCCAGGGAACTTCTTGTGGCACGGCGGTCAGGCGCTTGGCTCACGAGCCCTGCGGGTGGCGTCCCACATCTGGCTGGCCTCCCAGCCCAACACGTAACGCGAGCGCATGGAGATCGTCGCAATGGAGCGATTCACCGGCTTGAAGAGCGCAGCCGCCGAAGAACTCCCCGGCGCGAGGGCGGTCATGGATCTCTTTCACGTCACGCACCCGGCCGGGGATGCTCTCGATGAGTGCCGCAGGCGCATCGGGCAAGAACGTCACCAGCGGCGCGGGCGTCCCTACCGCCCTCACGGAGATCGTCACACTGGGCAGGACGCTCAAACGGCAATCCAGAGATATCCTGGCCTACTTCGACCACCCCCACACCACAGGCGGTCCCACCGAAGCCATCAACGGCCACCTCGAACACCTACGCGGCTCCGCACTCGAACTTGCGAAACCTCACCAACTACACCACCCGAGCACTCCTCGAAACAGGAGGATTCAAACCCCAACGACACCCCCAACTATGAAGAGCCCTTTTTCCTGTTGACTTAGATGCCCCCTACAGGCAATCGCAGCGGCCTCGCGAGCCACCACGCTCGCCCTACGCGCGCTTGCGGCACCGGGACAACGATAGAGGAGGTTGACGAACATTCATCACCGCACGCGCTGACAATCATGACGACGTTGCGCATGACCATACCCGACACCGGCTCACGCCCGGCCGATTTCCACCCGCACCCGACCATCACGTACACTGGTCCCATACCAAAACATTGTGATTCAAAATACATTAGATTGAGGGCGCTGCACCTCGCAATGATGTATCTTGATCTGTTCGCCACTAACCGAGGAGGATCACATGCCACGGATTCGAGACTCTCGAACACGTGAGCACCACGCGAGCCAGGCCAGACGCCACGCTCGATCCAATTCGCCTCGCGTGGCACCACTCGGGAGGCACACACTCAGCATCATCGCACCCCACTCCCCCACATACACTCATCCGACAACCGGTTCGGGCGACTCGTAGCCCACCCACCAATCGCGCGAGGCCTCATCTCGCTCACAACCCGCGCGCACGCGCACCAACCCACACCGCGCAGATGCGCACCACCCCACAAAGGAGAACATCATGGCCGAAAAGCAGACGATCATGGGCCGTATCGCCCAGCTCGCCAAGGCGAATATCAACGCGCTCCTCGACAAGGCCGAGGATCCGGAGAAGATGATCGATCAGCTGGTTCGTGACTACACCAACTCGATCATCGAGGCCGAGAACGCGATCGCCCAGACCCTGGGCAACCTGCGCCTGGCCGAAAAGGACTACGAGGAGGACGTCAAGGCCGCCGCCGACTGGGGCCAGAAGGCCGCAGCCGCCTCCGCCAAGGCCGACTCTCTGCGCGCCGCAGGCGATGAAGCTGGCGCCAAGAAGTGGGACGACCTGGCCAAGGTCGCCCTCGGCAAGCAGATTCAGTTCGAGAACGAGATCAAGGCTGAGGAGCCCGCGCTCCAGGCCCAGCGCGACGTCGCCGAGCGCCTCAAGCGCGGCCTCGCCCAGATGAAGGACAAGCTCGCCGAGCTCAAGACGCGCCGCGACCAGCTGATCGCCCGCGAGAAGACCGCCAAGGCGCAGGCCCAGGTCACGGACGCCCTCGGCTCCATCAACATCCTGGATCCCACGAGCGAGCTCGGCCGCTTCGAGGACCGCGTCCGCCGCCAGGAGGCCCTCGCCCAGGGCAAGATCGAGCTGGCTGCCTCCTCCCTGGACGCCCAGTTCGCGGAGCTCGAGACCGACTCCTCGCAGATCGAGATCGAGGCTCGCCTGGCCGCCCTCAAGGGCAACAACACGCAGGCGTGAGAACCGCGGCGCACGCCGCACCCATACACAGACCGGGCGGCCCCTGACGGGGCCGCCCGGTTCGTCATGTCGGTGGCAACGCGCCCGCTCGCGGGCGCACGGCCAGGGTTTACAGGAAGGACATCGGGTCGAAGTCGTCGATGTCGATGATGTGGAGCCTGGGCAGGCGCACCTGG
>CALIZH010000094.1 GCA_938028585.1 uncultured Actinomyces sp.
TCAGGATGGGGCCCACAACTTTATCCAGAGACATTGTTATCTGGGCGATCTCATACGAATATGTGCTGGTGGTCAGTTGCATGTAGCCAGAAAGACGCGAATATGTATTGCTGGATAACTTGAAGCTTTCGAATCTCTAACACTGTGTCAATAACTGGGATTTACTCAGGAATATTCAGGAATGTATCGGGGAACCGGCTGATATTGAATGCACATATCGTTGATATTCTGCGGAATTCCTGAAATTGACATTATTGTTTGGGAAATAATCGCTTGACTAAAGCTGAAGATGAAAGTGTTAGCCTGAAAGGGCTTAGCCGCTTAAGCGGCATCCCTCCAGAAAGACATATACGTCATGAATAACGAAGCTACGCGCGCGCAGTTGCGTCGCGTTCCTCTCGCTGGCGCACTCACAGTTGCTTTGCTTGGTGCCGGCGCACTCAGTATTTTTGCGCCCACTGCCCCAGCGGCCTCGGCAGCTGAAGTGAATGGAATCATCACCAGCGCCAACGTCGCCAATGAATTCAGCCCCAATGGGCCAAACCGGCTATGGGATTCCTTCTCAGCCGATCTGACCTTCGACACCACCGGTAAGAGCGTCAAGCTGGGCGATACTCTGACCATCGACCTGCCGGCTGAATTGCGTACCCGTAACGCGACCTTCGATGTCACCGATAAGAAGACCGGTGGCGTTGCCCTGAACTGCACGGTGCCTTTCGGTCTTGGTCAGACCGTGACCTGTACGTTCACGGACTACGTGAATACGCATATCAACGCGAAGGGTGACATCCACGTTCGTGCGGACATGGCTTCGACGACTACGGACGCGTCTTTGACTTTCAAGATCAACCACAAGGTGGAGATCAAAGCCAATATTCCCAATGGCAATGTTGTTGTGAATAAGGAAAGCTGGGTGCCGTCGAGCCCGTGGAAGTACGGTTGGCAGCTCCATGATGGACACAACGAGCGCTTCACTTGGGAAATTCATATTCCTGCAAAGTCGATTCAAGCGCCCGTCATCTCGGTGACTGACACCTTCGATACCTCCCATGGTGGTTACAAGCTGTTCAATGATCCCTCGTCGGATCCGAATGCATGGCAGCGTACGCGCCTGCTGAAGTGGAATAGCACCGAAGCCTACAAGAACGACCCCTACCATGAGCATCCTTCTTCACGGGTAAAGGTTGGTGAGGCAATCAACGGTGGTACTTTCACCTTGACGGAAACCCCGACTGGCTTCGTTGCCTCTTTCCCGAATTCTAATGACGACGCGATCTACGAGCTCAAGTACTACACCGAGCTCAAGTCCCCCGAGGGCCTGAAGATCGGTAACTCCTTCAATAACACCGCAGATGTCAATGGACTGACAGCGAAGAAGGAGATTGAAGTTGAGACTGTTGGTTGGGGAAATGTCGAAGGACAGCTCCGCACGACTCCTCCGACCCCGACTACGACGACTCCTCCAGCAACGACGGTGACCCCGTCGCCCTCTGTGTCGACGACCGAGGCCGCGCCTTCACCGT
>CALIZH010000095.1 GCA_938028585.1 uncultured Actinomyces sp.
CGGCGGCGCCGGTGGGAGGTCGGAGCGCGTGACGTCCTGGACGGCGGAGGAGCGGCGCAGGGTGGAGGCGGCCTGGGGCGTGATGGTGGCCCGGCGTGGACTGCCGGGGGTCGACGACGCAGAGCCGTTGGAGGTGGCGGGGCTCGGCTGACGCAGACCAGCACTCGGGTCGGTCTCGAAGAGCTCGCGCCACTGGGGACTCACGGAGGAGGGATCCGCTGACCAGGCGGCCCGCATCTCCTCCACCATCCACTCGTTGGCACCGAAGCCTGGGCTGATCTGGTCCTGCGTGGGCACGTCGGGTCTCCTCGGAGCTCGTCAGTCTCCCGTTCCGGCACTGGGAGCCTCAGCGGGACCCCGGGGGAGGAACGGCGGTGTTCACAGGACATCCTAGAAGGTGAAGGGCGTCTCATGCGAGCAAATACGGGACCAAAGACACATGCGTGTCCCGGCCGTGACGCGCTCGCGGCCCCGGCCCGGCGGCCGGCCCGATGGCGGCGACCTACAGGTCGCGCCACTCCTCGAAGGCGTCGAGCCGGGCCATGTCGCCGTCTCCGAGTGCCTGAGCCACTGCCTCGAGCAGTTCCAGCCGAGGGTCCTCCTCCCGTCGGACGCGTTCCAGGTTCATCTCGAATGACCAGTCGTCTGTCGTCACACCGTCTGCCAGAAGGGTCTTGAGGGCTCTTCCGGACTCTTTGCGGTGCTTGGGTGAATGAGAAAATAGGTAGTAATGGTATTTGGTTAGTAAAGGTGTGTTGTCGTTGTCAGCTAGGGTAATCGCCTTTTCGGTCAGGCTGATCGCCTCAGTATCATTCGACTTGGCGAAGAGAAGTTGGGTATAGCTGCCGAGGCGGATGGTGGGGTGGGCTGTCGACGTCGCAGAACGGAGCTCCTGGAGCTTCGAGTCGTCCGCGAGTCGCAATTCTGTCGGAGGACGGTCATATGCCCTCATCCGTCTAGAACCGATCGTGCGAGGGGACTGAGACGCGATCGGTCATCCGATCCGATGTCAAACCACTCCCATCCATTCGTGTCTGATGACGACATTCCGTGTTCAGGAAGCGCGCTCCACAGGTGCACATCTGCGACGGCTCCATGGTGGTGGAAGTCGATATTCTCGCCAGCGGCGTTAAATTCGACATGTAGCGAGAACCGAGCACAACTAGAGATGGACACGGACTCGGCACCCACCTCCTCGGTCAACTCGCGTCGGAGGGCATCTTCCCAGTTCTCAGCGAATTCGGGTTGCCCGCCGGGGAGGTCGAGCAGACCAGTGTAGGGGCCGCGTGTCTTTTTCACGCACAACAGCCGGCCGTTCCGCACAATGCGCGCATATACCCCGAAGTGGTAAGTGGGAAGCGGGCCTGCGGCGATCGCCGTGCCCAACTCGATAGGGGACTTGGAGGAAGTGAAAGCGGTGATGAGACCCCTTGTCACATCTTTTCCATCACGCCCAACTCGAAGTCTTGCTATCACGACGTCGTCCGCCACCTCCTCTAGTCGACCTATGACGCTCTCTTCCCTGGGAGGCGTGGTGATGAGACCGAGCCAGTCGGGATGATTGGTCCAGTCGGTGAGCGCGTTCCGGCGGACGAGGTTCGCTCGCTCATCGGCGTCCAAGACGAGTTCGAAGCGGCTGTGCGGCTCGCCCAGCGCGAGCTCGTTCTCGATAATCGCGACGACGCGGCCCTCAGTGGAGAATGAGGTACCCAGTGCACGGCGCATCTCTTCCGGTAGCAACATCACTTTGGCGGGCACCGAAGTTTCATCGCCCGTCGACAACTTCTCGGTCAGTGGCAGATCGAGAAGTAGGTAGGGCATCGCGCCATACCGGTAATGAAACTCCGGCTTGAGAACGCGGTCGCCGCCCAGAGCCAGTAGGCTTCCCGCGCTCACATTGACAACACTAGGCCACGCCAGGATCTCCAGGTCATGATCAAAATGGAGAAGCGCCTTGTCGTTCGTAAGAATACTCAGCCCGTCGAGATGAGACGTGGCAGCAGCGAGCAACGCCGTCGACTTCCCTGCGCCCTTATCGCCTACGAAGCATACCCCACGACCCTGGCGAACAACCGACGAGGAGTGGAACGCCATAGCCCCGCTGTTGATGGCCGACGCCGTGTGAACGCCCCGGACAACCCGATACACCTCTACGAAAAGACCTCGAACATCTCTGCCAACTATGTAGACCTTCTTCTCCACACAATCTCGGACTATTACGGTTCTCGTACTTGGGATCATGATGAGGCGGGCTTGTTGATCGACATCGACGATGTGACCATCTGCGCCATAATCTAAGACAGACATCCATGCAGGATTTAACTGTTCGACTGCGAAATCCCAGAGATAGTCACTCTCGACGGCACTTACCGACCAGATGTCTGCTGCCGATGGTGTATCAGGGTAGTAGACGTGTGAGCGCATAAGGGGTATGAGGGCAGGATGTGTCTGTACCGAAACATTTGCAAAAGGGGAAGCGAATATTTCGCACCTGGAGTACTCGGTGGTATTTACCGCCTGTCGCACCCGCGCCACAATATCCACCGACAATGTGTCGACCATCATTCCCACGCCCTTATGTGTCGTGGCTCGTCGCGGAATGAACTCTTCAAGTGCGCGAATCCACGAACTCGTTCCTCGGTTTCCTTAGTGAGAACACTGGCTCTCCCTGTCATCTCGAACAATTCGCACACAATGAGACGGTACCATAATTGCTGTCAATGTGCGAGCGGTGCATCGACTGCGCAATGTCTCCATCCCATATCTCATCCAGATTCTGCTCGAAAGTGTTACCTGGAGGTGCCTTCGCGTCGATATCTTTGTAGCAGAGCGCTACGGTGTCATCCTGCATAATTACGGCGCTCTCCTGCAGGTACTTGCAAAGTTGCCGTAACTCTTCTCGATTCTGATGCTGGTTATGCCGGACCGTCTGTCCCGCATGCGTCCGTTCGTGGCGGCTCACGACCTGGTCGACTCCTGGCTCTGCAAGCCAGTGGTTACTCGAAGAGTTCGACCTTGGAATGATTGTCTGGAGTCACAGTAAATTGGATCTAGATAGAGATTGAATTTCCCATTTCCGTCTTCTTTCGCAGCGGCATCCTCAGGTTACCCTCGACGTCCTCAAGCAGTCCTCGAACGCGAAGCCCGCTGAGATCCGCTCGCGGAACTGATGTGTCGGACGGTTAGTCCTCTGATGGCATTCCGATGGCATTGAGTTCCACGCATGCTGCG
>CALIZH010000096.1 GCA_938028585.1 uncultured Actinomyces sp.
GCCTCCAGAAACGGCCGTCGCGGGCCAGCATGTCGTGCGCGGATTGGGGACCCCAGTTGCCGGGGGCGTAGGGCTCTGGCTGCCCCTGGGACTCCCAGAAGGACAGAATCGGGTCGAGGATCTTCCACGAGGCCTCGACCTCGCGCTGGTGTGGGAACAGGGGAGCGGAGCCGACGAGTGCGTCCAGGATGAGGCGCTCGTAGGCCTCGGGCGAGTCCTCGGTGAACGCGTGGCCGTAGGCGAAGTCCATGGTCACGTCACGGACCTGCATTGAGGTGCCCGGCACCTTTGCGCCGAGCTTGAGGGTCAGACCCTCGTCCGGCTGGACGCGGATGACGAGCGCGTTCTGGCCGGACTCGCTGAGATCGGAGTTACCGAACGGAACGTGGGCTGAGCGCTTGAAGATGACGGCGATCTCGGTGACGCGCTTGCCGAGGCGCTTGCCAGCGCGCAGGTAGAAGGGCACGCCCGCCCAGCGGCGCGTGTCCACGAAGAGCTTGATTGCAGCGAAGGTCTCGGTGGTCGAGTCGGCCGGAATGCCGTCCTCCTCAAGGTAGCCGCGCACCTGGTCGCCGCCCTGCCAGCCGCCGGCGTACTGCCCGCGGGCCGTCTCGATGGCGAGGTCCTCGGGCAGGCGCACTGCGGAGAGGACCTTTTCCTTCTCCGACTGGATTTCCTCGGGGGTGAAGTGGACGGGCTCCTCCATGGCGGTCAGGGCCATCAGCTGAAGCAGGTGGTTTTGGATGATGTCGCGTGCCGCTCCGATACCGTCGTAGTAGCCCGCACGCGTGCCGATGCCGATGTCCTCGGCCATCGTGATCTGCACGGAATCGACGTAGTTTGCTTTCCACAGAGGCTCGAACATGGCATTCGCGAAGCGCATCGCCATGATGTTCTGGACGGTTTCTTTGCCCAGGTAGTGGTCGATGCGGAAGACGTCCTTCTCGTCGAAGATCTGCGAGATGACGTCGGAGAGCTCTTGCGCGGAGCGAAGGTCGTGGCCGAAAGGCTTCTCGATGATGACGCGGCGCCATTCGCGGCCCTGGCGCTTGTTGAGGCCAGTGTCGGACAGGTGCTTGGCCACGACGGGGAAGTATGAGGGCGGAATCGAGAGGTAGAACGCGTGGTTGCCGCCGGTGCCGCGCGAGTGGTCGAGCTCGGCGACGGTGTCAGCAAGCTGGCGGTAGGCATTGGGATCGTCGAAGGTGCCCGAGACGAAGCGCAGGCCCGAGCGCAGTTGGTTCCACGTGCCTTCGTTGAAGCCGGTGCGGGTGTGTGCCTCAATGGACGCGCGCACGTATTCCTCAAAGTCCTGGGGGCTCCAGTCGCGGCGCGCAAAGCCGGTCAGCGAGAAGGCCGGGTGGAGGAGGCCGCGGTTAGCGAGGTCGTATACGGCCGGGAGGAGTTTCTTTTTCGACAGATCGCCGGTAACACCGAACAGTACAAGGGAACAGGGCCCTGCAATACGGGGGAGCCTTAAGTCGCGCGGATCACGGAGCGGGTTCTTCCACTCTGAGGTGCGCGCAGAATCTGCTGAGTTTATTGAACCTGTTGAACCTGTAGTCATATCTGCTATTCTAACGGCCGCTGTAGCCGCAGCATCCTGATATCGGGAAATTTCGCGCACTGCAAGAATTTAACCTTGCCGGCAGAACAGGCAGTTCAAATCCTATTGAGGCTGAAAGCCGCCGGGAATTTGCTCAGTAGATATGGATGGGCGTCCCTGTAGGGAGCTGGTCATAGAGCCATTTGCTGTCTGCGATGCTCAGGCGGATGCAGCCGTGCGATGCCGGGCTGCCCAGCTTTTCGGCTTCGCTGGCAATGTATTCGCCGTTGATGTCAGTAGGGACGGAATGGAAAAGGATGTTGTCATGGATGCAGATCCAGTTCTGTGCGCCCATCCGCTCCGTAGTATTGTAGAACGATGCCCCGCGAGGGCTGGGCGCATATCCGCCCGCTACGAAATTGCCGGTTGGCGTAGTGTTGTCCATCCCTGTGCTGGCAATCATCGTGTAAATAGTCTGGCCGTTTGATTTAACATATACGCGCTGTTTTTTGAGGTCTACGTCAATTGAGAGTTCACTGTAACCAGCAAGGTCCGGCTGCGCCCCGCCGGTCGGGCCATGCCAGTCGACTTTCCTGCCCGGCGCCTTTGGCTTCGCCGTCTTTGCAGCAGATCCGGATGATCGGGCAGGCTTCGCGGACCGTGCTGATTGGGCTGTATTCTTGGGTGTGGCTGACGAGCTTAGTGTTGTTATGCCTGCATCATTGGGGGTGCGCCCCTGCTGCGAAGACTGGAACAGGTGGATAATGCCTATTGCCGACCCGAGGATAATGCACGCTGCTGCTATCACGCCGACAACGAGCGCCGCAAAATCATGCTTGTGCGCACGCCAGTCGGCGGCCCTGATATGCGGCTTTCCAATCATGCATCTATTTTAGCCAATCCGCCTGAGGTAAATACTATGCGGCATTTTGCCGGCAGCCTCCGGGCTGGCTCTGAATAGGGCGGGACTTGTGAAGCTGCAGCAGCGTAGCATATAGGCTATCGCTAAGCTTGATGAACACTTTGGAACATTATGTATCCGGTATAAAGGGTAACGTTTTTGAACTATGCTGCCCGCCGGCTTCTTCACCGGGACCGCTTGCGAGTGGCACGTATACAGGCAGTAAATGCTGCCGGTTCTCCGCGCGTTTTATGATAGGGATATGGATTTGGGTTTTGGGCCGGTGAAAACCGGCAGGGACAGCAGACATAATACAGCCAGCGTGCCAGACATGGCCGGTAAGGCAGGCGCGGCTGGCGGGGCCGGTGCAACCGGTGGAGCAGGTCCCCTTTGGCCTGGCGCGCGGGGCGGCACATGGAATACGCGGATACTCGATGATATACTTCCGCAGCTTGAGATATCAGAGGAAGCCCTGAACTGGGCACTCAGACTCCACGGCGATCAGGCGCCGGGCGACAGGGCATTTGATCTTATCGCTTCGCATTGTGCAATCGTTGCGCTCCTTACCCAGCGCATCTGCAAAAGTATCGCGGGAGGAAACGCTGCAGGCCACGGTACTGCAAGCAGGAACACTGCAGGCCATGGTGCCCATGGGCAAGATACTGTGGGCCGAAGTACCGGGGGTTATGGGACAGCAACGGATCCCAGCCGCCCGGTTGACCTTCCCCTGGCCGTGCTGGGCGCGCTCATCCACGACATCGGTACGTACCAGGTCATCGATGAT
>CALIZH010000097.1 GCA_938028585.1 uncultured Actinomyces sp.
CGAACCTCCTGTTGAACAAGCACAACCCAGATGTGCTCACCTGCATCGCGAACCTTTCAAACGATGAAGTGTTCACACCTCCAGAAATGGCTGCAGCCATGCTTGACCTCGCAACCGAAGCGTGGGCACGTGACCACAATGGAGAGAACCTGTGGGCAAACCCGAACGCCCGGGTGCTGGATCCCTTCGTGAAAACTGGAGTCTTCTTGCGGGAGGCGGCTCGCCGCTTCAGTGAAGGACTCGTAGCAGTTATTCCTGACCCCCAGGAGCGGGTCAACCACATCCTCACCAAGCAGGTTTACGGGATAGCTATCACTGAGCTCACCGCCCTTATGGCCCGCCGCAGCATCTACTGCTCAAAGTACGCCAACAGTGAGCACTCCATCTGCACGGCCTTCGACACCCCAGAAGGCAACATCTGGTTTGAACGCACCGAGCACACCTGGGATGACAAAACCGGCACACGCGAGAGCCGCGTTGACCCCCTCTCCGGTGAGGAAATCTTTATCCGCACTGGCCGGCGCTGCTCCTACTGCGGAGCTGGGGAAGAAGACTACGGGCGCAATGAAGATCTCGAGACCCACGCCTACGCCTTCATCCACACAAACAATATTAAGCAACGAATCACCGAACTATTTGGAGCCAACATGCACTTCGACCTGGTCATCGGAAACCCGCCATACCAGCTGTCTGACGGCGGTCATAACGCGTCGGCAAGCCCGATCTACCAGTTGTTCGTGGAATCAGCGAAAGACCTTGACCCCGAACATATGGTCATGGTGACCCCCTCACGTTGGTTCGCAGGAGGGAAAGGTCTCAATGATTACCGAGATGAGATGCTCCACGATCATCGGTTGCGCTCCTTAGTTGACTACCCCAAGCTGTACGAGGCGTTTCCTGGTGTAAAGATCCGGGGTGGAGTCTCATACTTCTTGTGGTCACGCACTTATGACGGACCATGCAGTATCCAGACCATGTGGGACGGGCACCCTGCAGGCCCAGCGGTGGAGCGCTACTTGGATGAATTTGATGTTCTGGTTCGACGAAACGAAGCAGTACCGATCTTGCAGAAGGTGCGTACAGCAGGCGGGTTGACAATGGAGGCGATTGTTTCTCCTAACAAGCCTTTCGGATTCCGCACGTACTTCCATGGGTGTGAGTCATCGCGAACACTGGCTGACCCCATCAAATTATTTGGATCACAGAAGATCTCATGGCTTGAGCGTTCCGAGATCAAAGAAAACCTGGAATGGGTGGATCGATGGAAGGTGCTCATGACACGCGTCCAAGGTACGAGCGCAGCGGTGGAGAAGAAGTTCCTGAGCCGTCCGATCATTGCTGAGCCTGGAACCGCATGTACCGAGACGTACATAGTCGCAGGAAGCTTCGACTCACGCGAGGAAGCAGAGTCACTTGCGAGTTACCTGCGAACCCGCTTCGTCCGCTTCCTTGTATCACTAAGGAAATCCACGCAGGACGCGCCACGCCATGTCTATTCTTTTGTCCCCGTACAGTCCTGGGACCATGAGTGGACCGACGAGGAGTTGTACGCCAAGTACGGACTCACTGATGAGGAGATCGCATTCATTGAGTCCATCGTGTGCCCGATGGAGGATGTGTGATGGCCCGGCGGGATGAGGAGCTCCTGCCCTCAAAGCCCTCAGCGCGCCTGCGTATCTATGCGTGGTCTCCGAAGAATCCTCCGGCCGGCTATGAGGGGCTCATCAAGGTCGGCCAGACGACCAAAGAAGATGTGCGCGAGCGGATCCGTGAGTCCCAGGGGCAGATGCAGCAGGAGTTCACTCTGCACGCCGACATCATTGCTGAGCGTGAGGACGGCAGCATCTTCCGTGACAAGGACGTCATCCAGCGTCTGAAAGCAAA
>CALIZH010000098.1 GCA_938028585.1 uncultured Actinomyces sp.
GCCTCCGAACAGCATCACCGCTACACGAAAATTGCTTACACCCTATGACACTGCCATCACTTGAGCCATTGACTAGTGAATCTAAAGCAGGCGAGATGCTAGAGCAGCCAATCAGCATCAATTCCACGCCCATCGCAAGGGAGAATTGGTAGATTTCTCTGACTAGAGGAGAGTGGTTTTTCGCGAACATTCCTGAAGCGTTTTGGCGCATAGCTTACAACGCAAATTCCCTAGCACCATTTAAGATGTCCGTAAATAAGCTGCACAATTTTCAAGATTACCGACACAGAACAATACCGCGTCTGCATCTGTTGAAGAGTATGATGTTCTTCGCACCACTGAGAATTGTTCAACCTCCTCAGGCACATCAAAAATGTCCGAAGAATCAGCCCAAGCTCCTTCGGAAAACCTCACATCTAAAAGTGTTCCGGCGGGCGTATTGATGTATGCAAGCCTCGACAATGGCTCGCCGTACAGCCTCGGAATTGTCTTCGGGAAATACATGAACTCAAGGTATCCCGTATTCAAGGTCACCCAACGTCCGCCTCCAGTCCCCGGGCAATCTGAGATCGTCCAATATCTCCCCTCAAGTTCAACAGCATCGGGGAGTAGCTTTGTTAAGGCAAAGGCCAAATCAGAAAGAACTAAATCGCGGCATTCATGAGGAATCTGTCTAAAGAATTTTGATGGCTTCTTATCAAAATCGAGAAGCCCCTCTCGGGCGCCATGCAAATTGTATCGTCCATTCCCAAGCACCCACGACTGCTGATCTTCAACTGGTATTACTGCGTCGAGACTAGAAGGTTGACTGTGGCCAAGATTCAGAGCGCGATTAAACGTTTGCCGGATTCCCGAAATCTACAGATCTCATCACTTTCGATCTGAGTAAAATCCTTGTTCTTGGACACTGGCATAAACCATAATTTCTCAATATCTTTCCAGGCTTCATCGTGGTTAGTGCGACCATGCTTGTGTTGCGCAAATCGCCTCACCACATTTTGCGCCTTTCCGACGTAAAACTCGCCGTTAGAAAATTCGAGAACATAAATCCCGCGGCGCCGTTCTGGAATTAGCGTTGAGATTGACGCTAATCAATAGACAGAAAAACGTGAATACTGCATGTCAGGAATACTTGTGTTCGCACTCATTTTAACCTCTGGATAAGGTTCATTATGCATGTCAGAAACTGCATCCATAGCAAGAGATGCGGTGAAGAATGTTTCTTGACAGGAAGATTCTCTCGTTAATCGATCTGCACTTGCAGGAACGCCTAGAACAAATCATCGTGAGAGCCAGTTCGAGTGAGCACAAGAAGCAACTCGCTATGTTTCACGCGGTAGATCAGTAGACAGTCACCTTCAAGGTGAATTTCTCGGTATCCTTTCCAGTTTCCCTGCAATGCATGGCCGCGATAGCAGGTGCGTAGCTCTTCACGGTTTTGCCTCATAAGAGCTTCGATAGCATCCGCCAGCTTTGCAGCGTCGTAATGCTTTTTGAAAAGAGCCTTGGCATCACGCTTGAACTGATTTGTGCGAAAGACGCTAGTCAGCTTCATTGAGGTCTTCCATCAGCTCAGCGACATTTCGAAACGAAGCACCAGAGCGAGACTCAACTTCAGCTCTCGACAAGGCATTAGTTGGACTCTCGCGGCGTGGCGTGAACGGGATACCGTTACTGACAATCGACTGCCTCAAAAACATATTGATCGCAGTGCTCATATCTAACCCGAGGTCACGGAACAACTCCGCGGCCTGAGCTTTCGTCTCATCATCTGTCCGAAAAGAAACATTAGCCATCTCAATCACCTCGAAAAGCGCAGTGAATATTACTCTGTACGCACAGTAGCATTAATATACATTACTTTGAACACTTTATAGGCTAGCTTTTCTGCCTGCACCTGCGTAGCTGAATACCCTTCGCAACCGCCAGATACGTTAAAATTTTGCATCAAACTGAGCGTTCAAGTGGATCCACCTGTGGGAATCGAACCCACGACCTATTCATTACGAGTGAATCGCTCTGCCGACTGAGCTAAGGCGGCGCGCCCACCGTTCCCCGCGAGGGGTGTTCAGACAACGGCGCGAGTCGAATGGCCTCAACGATCCGGGGCAAACTGGTAAGAACGCGCCCTGTCATGGAAAGCCTCACCCCCGAAGCACCCTGGCCACTCCAGAAAGTCCGACCCTTCACACGCACCGAGCAGTCGGCCATACCCGGTTGGCAAGAGCCGATTCCATCGGAGGTAAACTCGGCTCACGGACAGCCTCCCGGTCCGAGAGCGTCCTCTGCCCAAGAGTACCCTCGCTCCGAAGAACGCCCACCCGACCCCACCTTCACTTCCCGCAGGCGAGGCCCGTCTCGGGCACACTTCCCGAGACGAGCCAGCCCTCGACCGCGCCGCCAAGGACGAGGAGGGGCGTTCCCGCAGCATCGGCCGATGCGAATCACCTCGATGAAGTCCTCACACGTCGACGCCTCAATGTAATCGGCGACTGGAGATGGGGGGGAATCGAACCCCCGTCCAATAGCCGACCCCGAATTCTTCTCCGAGCGCAG
>CALIZH010000099.1 GCA_938028585.1 uncultured Actinomyces sp.
TCAGGTTTTGCTCACCATCGCCTTCGTTCCCCGCTTCCTCACCCTGGGCCATGAGACAGTATGGGAATCGCTCTTCCATGCGGCTTTCATGGCAATCTCGGTGTTCAATAATGCCGGCTTTGTCATCTTGAGCGGTGGCTTGGTCCCCTACCACACGGACTGGTGGATGCTCAGCCCCATTATTCTGGGAACCTTTGTCGGGGCGATCGGCTTTCCTGTCATCTCCGATCTCTCGCAACACTGGCGCACTCCCTCCAGATGGGCCCTGCATACGAAACTCACACTTTCGACATACATTCTTCTGGTTTTCTTTGGCACCATCGCTTTCGCCTTCACCGAATGGACGAATTCGGCAACCCTTGGTGATCTTGATATTTCCTCGCGACTGTTGAACTCCCTCTTGGCTGGGGTCAATACCCGCTCCTCGGGCCTGTCCTCTTTGGACGTGGCGAATATGCGCCCCCAGACCCACTTCATTCAAGACATCATGATGATGATCGGTGGCGGTTCGGTATCAACCGCAGGTGGTATTAAGGTCACGACCTTCGCCGTTCTTCTGTTGGCTGCTGCTGCCGAAGCCCGAGGCGACCGCGACATCGAAATCTTCAGTCGACGCATCCCCCACTCGGTGCTTCGCCTGGCCGTTGCAGTGACCCTCTTGGGATCACTTTTGGTTGCTCTTTCGACCGTGGTTTTGCTGACTCTGACCGGCTACAGTCTTGATGTCGTTCTTTTTGAATCGATTTCCGCATTCGCAACCGTTGGACTTTCAACGGGTATTACTCCCGATCTTCCAGCTCTTGCAAAATACGTTCTTGCAGCCCTGATGTTTGCGGGACGTACTGGAACCATGACCCTCGCGGCTGCGCTCGCTCTGCGCGATCGGCCTCGAGCAATTCGCCAACCAGCCGAGTCTCCGCTGATCGGCTAAGAGCCGCGTCGCCCCACGAGCAAAAGCCCGCACTCGTGGGAGAATACGACTATGGCAGAAGAAAAGACCCTTGCATCGGGAACCCTGGTCATCGGATTGGGACGTTTCGGTTCCGCCGTTGCCCTCACTCTGGACAAGCTTGGCTACGAAGTGCTGGCCGTCGAAAAAGACAGCCGCCGCGTCCAGCAGTTCTCGGGGCGTATTCCCGTTGTCGAGGCCGATGCCTCCTCCATGGAAGCACTGAACCAGTTGGGGGCCAGGGATTTCTACTCCGCGGTCGTGGGGATTGGTTCCTCCTTGGAGGCCTCGGTGCTGATCACTGCAAACCTTGTCGATATTGGAATGACAAATATTTGGGCGAAGGCCATCTCGCGCGAACACAGTCGTATTCTTCGACGCATCGGCGCCCAGCACGTTGTTGCTCCCGAATTCGATGCCGGTCAGCGTACGGCCCACCTCGTTGGTGGACGCATGATCGACTACATCGAAATGGACAAGGACGGCTTTGCCATCATGAAGCTCCGTCCGCCGAAAGAAGTGTGCGGTTTTACCCTCAGTGAGCTCGATCTTCGAGGCCGTTACGGCGTCAATGTGTTGGGGATTCTTCGTCCGGGGGCGCCCTTTGAGTACGCCGACGCGACGACTCGAATTAACCGCGAAGACACCATTGTGGTTTCGGGCGATACGCGGCTTTTGGAGTATTTCGCAAACCGGCCCTAAGTGGCGGCTTCACTTATCCTATTCTGTGCATACACCGTGTTGTTCACCTGCACGGATAGGAATTCTCTGTACGCACGAGGCCAAACTGGACGCAGATGCCGGTGGTGTGGTTTAGCGTAGGGATATGGCGAAAGAAAAAAGTGTGTACCGCTGCAGTGAATGCGGTTGGACCTCACCCAAATGGGTTGGCCAGTGCAGAGAGTGCCACCAATGGAACTCCATGGAAGAGTCCGGCCCCTCTGCTTCCGTTCCGGGTGCCGCTGTCGCACTCACGCCTCGTCAGCCTGCTCAGCCCATCAATGACATCAGTGCTGAGCGCGCGCGCTCCAAGCCGACGGGAATCGGTGAGTTCGACCGTGTTCTCGGTGGGGGTATTGTTCCCGGAGCTGTCATCCTTCTTGCCGGCGAACCCGGGGTTGGAAAGTCCACTCTTCTTCTGGATGTCGCCTCGACCTGCGCCGCGGAGGCACCGGTTTTGTACATCACCGGCGAAGAGTCTGCCTCGCAGGTTCGGGGCCGTGCAGAACGTATTGGTGCCCTGCACCCTCAGCTTTTCCTTGCGGATGAAACATCGCTTTCCACGGCTCTTGGCCAAATTGATGCAACCAACCCCTCGCTGGTCATCATCGACTCGGTTCAAACTCTCCAATCCGACCAGCTCGATGGCAGTGCGGGAAGCGTCGCGCAGGTTCGCGCCGTTGCAGCAGCGTTGATCCGCGTTGCAAAGGAACGGTCAATCCCAATTCTCCTTGTAGGCCATGTGACTAAAGATGGCGGGATTGCTGGACCTCGCCTTCTCGAACACTTGGTGGATGTCGTCTGCCAATTCGAAGGCGATCGACACACGCGGCTTCGCTTGCTCAGAGCTGTCAAAAATCGCTATGGACCCACCGATGAAGTGGGCTGCTTTGAACTGAGTGACACTGGAATTGTTGGTTTGACGGACCCTTCGGGTTTGTTCCTTTCCCAGTCCCAGTCTGCGGTTCCAGGCTCGTGCGTCACCGTCACTCTTGAAGGACGCCGCCCCCTCCCCACTGAAATCCAAGCTCTTGTTGCGCACACTTCTGCTGGTTCCCCACGTCGAACCACCGTCGGCGTTGACCACTCACGCGTAGCGATGATTTTGGCAGTCCTTCAGGCACGCCTCGGTATCGATACCTCAGATTGCGACGTCTATGCCTCAACTGTCGGAGGTGCTCGAATCAGCGAGCCGGCCGCCGACTTGGCAACGGCAATCGGCATTGTCTCGGCCATTCGGGGAACCCCAACACGCAGCGCTCTGATTGCTTTCGGCGAAGTGGGACTCACAGGGGAAGTCCGGGCATGTACTGGCGTACGTCGCAGAATTCAAGAGGCTGCACGCCTCGGATTCAAGGTCGCCATCATTCCTGCACAGGGAAGTGAAGAGGCCATGGGGATCGACGGAATTACGGTTCTGCCAATCTCAGACCTTGCCGGCGCGCTACGTGCCGCTATTCACTGAGTCTCTTCCTTCATTGTGCGGATACTCGAATACACTTAGAGCAGGAATCACGCATCGAAAGGCAGGATTCATGACATCAGATGCCGCTCTTCTGCGCAGCGCACTTCAAGATATCGCACCGGGCACGCCCCTTCGCGAAGGATTGGAACGCATCCAGCGCTCCCATACCGGCGGCTTGATTGTTCTTGGTGTCTCTCCTGAGCTCGAAGAAATGTGCTCCGGTGGTTTCGATCTCGATATCGAATTTACGGCTTCGCGCCTGCGCGAATTATGCAAAATGGACGGTGCGGTCATCATCGACCCCACCGATTGGCGAATCCGCAAGGCAAATGTCCAGCTTTTCCCCGATCAGAGCATCCCTACCGATGAATCGGGTATGCGTCACCGCACTGCACAACGCACTGCCTACCAAACCCACCTTCCGGTGCTCTCAGTTTCGGCGTCAATGCGCCTTATTTCCATCTACGTCGGCAAGTACCATCACATCGTTGAAGAACCCGAAGCACTGCTGTCTCGCGCTAATCTGGCCGTCGACACCCTGGACCGCTACAGCCAGCGTCTGGATGAGGTCCTTCAAACTCTCACGATCTTGGAAATGCGTGATTCTGCAACGGTCCGTGATGTCGCAACCGTCATGCAGCGCATGGAGATGATCCGACGCATCACCTCTGAGATCAACGAATACCTTGAAGAACTCGGTTCAGAAGGACGCCTTCTGGCTCTGCAGGTCGATGATCTGGTTCGCGGTTCAGGGTCCGAACGTGCATTGGTTCTTCGTGACTACACCCGTGATGCCTCCGCGGTCTCAACCGCAGAAGCTGCTCTCTCGGAGCTTGCCAGCGATCGTCTGGTCGATCTTGCGGCTATCGCTAACGTGCTGGGCTTGGGCGTTTATGATCCCACCGATCTGGATCGCACCATCCAACCGCGTGGTGTCCGAGCCCTCTCCTTGGTTCCTCGTCTCCCGTGGAATGTCATCAAAGACATCACCAGCCATTGGGAGAACCTTGCTGACCTACGTGAAGCCACAGTCGCGGATCTGCAGCAAATCGAAGGTATTGGCCCCTACCGCGCAAAGCTCATCCGTGAAACACTTGAGAACCAATTCTCAATGGCTGCCACGGGAATTGTCGGCTGGTAATCAGCGGGAAGACTAGAGCTACATCTCATAGTCCCGCGCTCGGGCACAGTTGTGCTCCCAAACCTCAGTGGCCAAGAATTCTAATGGCCTTCTTCACCCTGCGGAGCGTTAGTCGCTTCAGAAGTGCTGGATTGCGAAGGCTCCGGCGTTGCTTGAGTTGTTGGCTGAACCGGCTGAGTCAGAGTGAATACCCGTTCATCTCCAACCGTCTGGCCATTCAACAGCAGCTGTAAACGATAGGTTCCAGCTGGAGCAGGATCGGTCGCACCATCGGAATTCCGATCCTTCGCATCGCACCCCGAGTAGAGCCCACCATCCCACGTCAGACCACCATTCCAGGTATCCCCGGGGATCAAGAGCAAGGTCGCACTCTCGCGATCACGCTGGCACTTCGAACCGTCATATACCGTTTCGTCGCCGGTGGAAATCTTGAAATCGATGTGCCCGAACTCAAAAGAACAGGCGACTCCCGCACGGTTTTCAATGGCGACCGAAATGTTCTGGGCTTGGCCAACCTCGCCACCAGAAATGGTCGGTCGAACCGTCAGATCCGCTGAAGCACAGGCGGGAATACGAACTCGCCCTTCCGCATCAACAATTCCATCGGCTGTGGCCTGTTCACCATCTTGAAGCGCTGCGGTTCCAGAGCGCGTCACTGTGGCAGTGGGCGTCGGAGAAGGAGTGGCAGAGACGCTTGGAGTGGCCTCGGGCGTGGAAGATTTAGTGACCGCAGAAACGACCTTTGCTACCCCCCACACAAGAAGTGCGATGATCAGAAGCAATCCGAGTCCGGTGACGATACGCCTGACCCACAGGGAAGGCGGCACCTGTCCCCCAGTAGGTTTCCTTGGAGGAGTCCCACCCGAACGAACTGTGGGACGACCACCCGGACGTCCTGCGCGAGGAGCCCGTGAACGTGATGTTGAGGCCGAAGAAGACCGCGGTCTATTGGGCATGAGACTACCTTCTCCCCTCAGATACATCGCTCTTACGAGCATTCACACGCTGCGCCCCAAGAGTGCCCTTGTCACGCCGAGCGCGCGCCTTCGTCACCTCGGTGTCGTCATCCTTTGG
>CALIZH010000100.1 GCA_938028585.1 uncultured Actinomyces sp.
CCCGGCGCGAGGCCGCACGCAAGACGGAGCTGGCCACGGCCTCGGACGTGGAGGCAGCCGCCCGCGAGGCCCTTCAGGCTGCCGAGCGCGCCCTATCTCGTGCGGCCGAGCGCCGCGACCACCTGAGTGCGCGGCGATCCCAGGTCTCCCAGGAGGTCTCGGATGCGCGTCGCGCCCTGGACCGGCTCAGCTCGGAGCTATCCGAGGCGACGAGCAGCGCCAATCAAGGGAAGATCGCTGCGGAGCAGACGCGTGTGCGCGTCGAGGATCTGCAGCGTCGTGCCCTGGAGGAGCTGTCCCTCGAACCCGAGCAGCTGCTCGCCGAGTTCGGGCCGCAGACGCTGGTGCCGATGCTGCCGCTCGATCCCGATCAGGTTGACAAGGCTGCGGCCGCCGAGCCGAGCGCCTACGTGCGCGCCGAGCAGGAGCGGGCCCTGGCCAAGGCGCAAAAGGACTTGGAGAAGCTCGGGCGCGTGAACCCGCTGGCGCTCGAGGAACACGAGGCCCTGGCAGCGCGGCACAAGTTCCTTGTGGACCAGGTCCAAGACCTCAAGGCGTCGAAGGCGGACCTGCTCCACATCGTGGAGGACGTGGATCGCCTGGTGGAGGAGGCCTTCGCGTCGGCCTTCGCCGAGACGCGCGTGCAATTCGAGCACGTGTTCGGCGTGCTGTTCCCGGGCGGGCAAGGCGACCTGGTGCTGACCGACCCGGACGACATGCTCTCGACCGGCATCGAGATCGAAGCCCGGCCCGCGGGCAAGAAGGTGAAGCGCCTGTCGCTGCTGTCGGGCGGCGAGCGTTCCCTGGCCGCGATCGCGTTCCTGGTCGCGATCTTCAAGGCGCGCCCGTCCCCGTTCTACGTCATGGACGAGGTCGAGGCCGCCCTGGACGACGTGAACCTGTCGCGCCTGTTGGCGATCTTCAAGGAGCTTCAGGAGACCTCGCAGCTGATCGTGATCACGCACCAGAAGCGCACAATGGAGATAGCGGACGCTCTGTACGGTGTCACGATGCGCGACGGCGTCACGACGGTGGTGTCCCAGCGCTTGGCGGACTAGGGGAGTGTACTGTCAAGCGTCGCTGATAGCCTTAACGCATGGTGGAACGATGCAACGTAAGTGAGCAGGAACAAGGCGACAGCTTCGACAATGGCGTTGACTGGGCAGCTTTCGGTGAGCTGACGACCCGATGCGATGACGTCAGTGAACCGTGGCTCACGGACGCCGATATCTACGACGAGAAAGGGGCTCCGGCCGCGTTCGATGAACAAAGCATGACTGCCCACGAGGCATGTGAGACCGGTGTCTATCATCTTGCAGGTGGTTGCGTCGTCACCGATGCTGATCTTGAGGCAGACGCGGCGCGCTTTCAGGATGGAGAGTGCACCGGTGAGTGGAAGACGGTATAGGAATCTCCATTCGTATATCAATATCAAGAGCTGGCTTTGCTCTGCATCCGGGACTCGTACCTTATGAAAGCCTTCGTCATTTCGGCGATCAAAGTCGCTTCTTCGCATGTAATTGAAGGAGGCAAAGGGCTTCCGTGTGCCGCTAGTGGCTCGGTGTTTCTTCTCTTGTAGATTTCAAGCATCCAGTCGATAACCGGTTCTGGAAGGGTAGTTTTATTCTTGTAACCTTTAAAATAGGATCCGAATGATTGATTGTAGATCTTTGATGAGCCGTATATTTCTTTGGAAATATACTCAATGGCCATAGCGCTATAGAATAGTACGGCCGCAAAATCTTCGTCATTGAGGTGGCTGTCCATTCTGCTCAAAATTGTGCGCAAGTTTGGACTTGCATCGTTATCTAAGGCAGACTTGTCAGCCATTGGGAGGATGGATATGGAAGCGCGACCAGTGGTGTCCAACTCGATAGCCACACTTGAATTTACTTCTTTCAATATGATATTGGCATCATTGATGTCAATGTATTCATATTCGACTACACTTGCTAGAAACTCGATGAACTGAATGGGGTTTAGGCGACGGATGCAGATCATGAATTCACTCTCCAGTCGCGCAACGTCTTCTGTAAAGTAATCACCGAGTTGGTCAGGGTCTAGGTCAAACAATTTCCTTTCGCTGAGGTTGTTGGCTAGGTTTACTATTCGCTGCAAGTAAGGGATTCTAGTGTGGGGGTTGACATGAGGTGGGCAGTATCTGTCGAGCAGTCTAGTTAACTGAACTTTTGCTGATAATGGGATCCATTCATATTTGAGAGAAATGGCATCATCTTTTGATAGGTAAATGGTCATCATGGCGGTAGTTCCTAATCTAGGAGTGGAATCTAGGCTCTAGGTTCTAGTGGTGGTTGGGGGGATCATTGGGTAGTGTGAGGTTTGGTAGGTCGTACTCGTGGTATCGCTCTGCTGTATCGTCAATACGTAGTGCTTCCATGTGCCCGGCCCTGAATTAGTACTTTCCTATCCTTCTTGAAGTGGAATTGTTCCAAGTGACGATTCGCTATCGTCATTGCTTACTTTGTGAAAAATAGTTTGTAATGGCTTAATTGTTGGGTTTTGCGAGCTAATGTCAAATAGGCAAGCAACGAGTTCGTTCTCGGTTGATCGTGTTGTGAGTATGTTGCTAATCGGAATGTTGGCGCGGAAGTGGTGGCCCGTGTTGGTATGCCATTTTCCCATTGAGGCCCAGCTTGCGATAGGTAAGCACTTGGCGGGAGGAAAAGGTGTTGCGCGTTGCAGCTCGAGGTATTCCTGGATTCCAATCACGCTTCGAATGGCTTCTTGCGCTAGTAGGGCACGATGGACAGTAATCTTTCGTAACCACCGAGCTTCTTCCGGTGCTTGTGTTGCGAATTTTTGTGTTGCATTTAGTCTAGCTTGTAGATTGCTTGCTTCAAGCTTGACTAATGGATCTAGTGTGGTTGGGTGTAGAAGGAGGAGGTATGCTGGTTGGTGGTTGAGTAGAATGGAATCGGTAGTTCCTTGGATGTTCATGAGTTGGATAATCCGTTTTCGTGCGGATTTGATTGTGTAGTGCGCTCCTTCTTCTGGTGTTGATTCGGGATCGTTGTATATGGATCGGCAGTCGAGGAACTGTGAGATCTGTCGGATGTCTAGTTTGTTGTATTGTTTTTCGTGTAATTCATAGATGGATGAGTTGAGCCAGCGTTTGATCGTATCTTGTTCGCAACGTGCAATTGTTCTGTGAAGTCTCTTCGTTAGGCGCATTATATTTGTCTTCTTGCTTGGTGTGTAGAGGGTTTGGGTTGCGTGTCATTGGGGGCACAATGTGTGTGTGAAGGGAGTTACGCGCGTGCCAGTTGAGAGACTCTGGACCTGGAAACGCCCATGATCCAGGCAGTATCGTCAATGGACAGGCCTGAGGCGCGCAGTGAACGAGCGACCTCGCGGGATTGAGCAGCAGCGGCTGCCTGGGCATCAATGGCGTCTTGTGTCGCAGCCTTTGCTTGTTTGACGGACTGTGCCTGTGGGATAGCTGGGATGATGGTGATATCCCAGTCCCTGTGGTCGACATCTGGGTCAATCGTGTCCAGGTAATCGATCACTTGCTGTCGGGCGTCGGAAAGGCGTCGGACCTGCGTCATTGCGTGGTCGCCGTTGAGGAGCTCCCAGCCACCACCGAGTTTGCTTTCCCACCTCTGGGCGGTGACGATAATGCTCGTCATTTTTGTTTGCTCCTTTCGATAGCCTCAAGAGCTTGTCGTGTTAATGCGGGCGACACTTCGCGGGTCTGTGTAATAACAACTGTGATACCGTCCTTCGACCAGACCTCGTGACCCCCTTTTCCTTGGCGGGCGACGAAGCCAGCCTTGAGGAGCTCTCGCTTCAGCTTGCGGTATGGCATTGGTCGCGTCACGACACAAGTTTAGTCCCCCTAAACTCGCTGAGCAATGCGATTGTAGTGATTGTTCGGTAGGTAGGGGTTGGCTGTACAGCGAAACGCGGGCGGGGACCCTCTGTCCCTGCCCGCGCCTTCAAGCCGTGC
>CALIZH010000101.1 GCA_938028585.1 uncultured Actinomyces sp.
GACCGCTGTCCACGCTCCCCAAAGCGCATCTTCACCTGCACTTCACAGGCGCAATGCGTCCACAAACGCTGGTGGATATGGCGCAGGAAAAAGGCACTCGCCTTCCTCCTCACCTGTTGGACTTGGACCCCTTAACCGTGCCCGCAGATGCCCGCGGATGGTTCCGTTTCCAGCGTTCCTACGATGCCGCGCGAGCTTTGGTCCGTTCCGAAGCCGCGATGCGGCGGATCGTTGCCGAGGCCGCGGAAGATGATGCGGCCGAAGGCTCGCGTCGCCTCGAGATGCAGGTCGACCCCACGTCTTACGCGCCTTGGGTTGGCGGGATTACTCCCGCTTTGGAAATCATCATTGACGAGGCCATCGCCGCGGGGAAGCGCACGGGCGTTGAAGTTGCATTGATCGTTGCTGCCTCTCGCATTCGCCATCCCCTTGACGCACGCACGCTTGCGCGTCTGGCGGTTCAGTATGCCGGTGATGGGCCTGGACAGGTTGTGGGCTTTGGTCTGTCCAATGATGAGCGCGTTGGCGACACCTCAGCGTTTGCTCCTGCCTTCCGCATTGCCCGTGATGGCGGTTTGGCCTCGGTTCCTCACGGCGGGGAGCTTTTGGGCCCGGAGTCTGTGATGGATGTTGTTTCAGCCCTGCACCCGACGCGTTTGGGGCACGGCGTGCGCACCAGTGAAGATCCCGATTTGCTGCGGCGTTTGATTGACGCGGATATTTCTTTCGAAGTGTGTCCGACCTCGAATATTCACCTGGGGGTCTTCCCAGATTTCGCATCGGTTCCACTCATGCGCTTTATCGAGGCCGGCGCGCGCATTGCTCTTTCGGCTGACGACCCCTTGTTGTTCCATTCGCGTGTGGTTGCCCAGTACGAGGCCGCGCGTGATGTTTTCGGGCTCTCTGACGCGCAGCTGGCAGATTTGGCCCGTCAATCAATTGATGCTTCCTTAGCCAGCGAGGCATCGAAACGCGTGTGGAAAGCGGAAATCGATCAGTGGCTTGCAACCCCGCCCGCAGCCTAAGTATCTCTCTTCACCAATAGTGCATCCGTGCACTATCATGCCCTTATGACGCGTTTTAATCGGGAGGACGCACCCTTGCTTGTGCGCGAAGCACGCACTGATGCTTCGCTTACACAGGCTGAGCTAGCGGGGATGACAGGGATGAGCCAGTCAACCCTCGCACAAATCGAGGCTGGAAAACGTGCTGTATCCGCCGAGCTTTTAGAGAAAATTCTTCGCGCTGCCGACTATCGCCCTTCCGTACCCCTAGCCCGCTACGCGCCCTCCATCAGCCGCTACGCCATGGAACAGGGGCTAAACTCCCTCCGCGTCTTTGGTTCCGTCGCTCAGGGAACGGACGGCTTTGAATCGGATATTGATCTGATCGGTACTCCCACCCGCGAGCTATCACTGTTTGAGCTGGCAGATATCGCCTCGTTTACAAGTGAACTTACGGGATTTCCTACCGAAGTCCACGCGGATACACAAGTACCCGAAGCTCTGCGGAACATCATTGACGAGGCGGTGCCACTATGAGCGAGCCTGCGTCTTTCACGCCTCGACCACGCGCATCAAAGAGACAAACTCCCAGCTTCGACGTCGATAACTTCTTACGTGAACTTGATGTCATCACCCGACGCGTCGAGCGGGTTGCTGGAGTCCCCGCCCAGACCTTCAACGCCGATTGCCCCGAATACGACTCCGCGTGCATGGTGATCATCCGACTGGCCGGTTTCCTGGAGCGCGAGGAATACGCGCCATACATGGATACCCTCACCTTGGTCGAGAAGCGTGCGCTGCGGACGACTCGGAACATTGCGGCGCATTCGGGGTACCAAAGCATGGATGACAAACTTCTGTGGACGGCCGTTACCCGCAATGTTCCCGATATGATCGAACGCCTGCGCAGTGCGGTTCAGGCAGATAGATGACAGCCTCTCGGGCAAACTATTAGCCTGTTCGCAAAGTTGACGAAGATCCGCGCTACCACTCAATACCGATGGCAACAGGCTCAGGAACAAGAGTCACGCCATAGGCATCAAAGACACGCTCGCGCACAGCGCGCGCCAAGGCCTCGATATCTGCACCGCTTGCACCCCCGCGGTTTGTCAGCGCCAGCACGTGCTTGGTCGACAAGGATGCGCGAGGCGGGTCGCCAGCCTCGAGAAGATGGAAGCCCTTGGAGCAGCCCGCGTGGTCAATGAGCCAAGCGGCAC
>CALIZH010000102.1 GCA_938028585.1 uncultured Actinomyces sp.
GTTCAATGGTAGAACCTCAGCCTTCCAAGCTGATGGTGCGGGTTCGATTCCCGTCACCCGCTCAGAGTAAAGGAGCCCCGGTTTTTCCGGGGTTCCTTTTGTTTTGCCTTGCGTTCCTCCCCAAAGGACCGCTAGGCCAGAATGCCTGCTAGAACGTCGATGTATCAATCACAAAGCGGTAGCGCACCTTTGAGGCCACAACTTTGTCATAGGCCTCGGTAACGGAATCGCCGTCGATGATTTCAACCACGGGACGCACGCCGTGCTGGGCGCAGAACTCCAGCATCTCCTGAGTTTCAGCAATACCACCGATCTGCGACCCCGCAACGACCTTGTTTCCATTGACCACAGCTCGCATGGGGATCACCATCGGGTTCTCGGGCAAACCAACATCAACGAAGACGCCGAAAGGCTTGAGCGCACGGATCAGTCCCGGGTAATCCAGATCATCCGCGCTCACCGTGCAAATAATGAGGTCAAAAGACGAGGCCAGTGATTCGATGGTGCCTTCTTCTGCAGTTGCATAGAAAGCTGTGGCACCAAACTGACGCGCATCGGCTTCCTTTGAGCGACCATGCGAGATCACGGAAACTTCTGCGCCCATTGCGGCGGCAAGCTGAACGCCCATGTGCCCCAAGCCGCCCATACCGACAATGGCAACTTTCTTTCCCGGGCCCGCACCCCAACGCCGCAGCGGTGAATACATGGTGATCCCGGCACACATCAGTGGCGCAGCATGCTCCAAAGCCACAGCATCGGGTACGTGACAGGCGAAGTCTTCACGCACCGTCATTGCTTGGGCGTAGCCGCCATAGGTTGGCTTCCCATCTGGGCCCGCCCGAAAAGTCCAATAGGCATGGGGATTGTCACAGAACTGCTCGTGACCGTCAGTGCAGTACTCGCATTCCTTGCACGACCCCTGCAAACATCCAACACCGATGCGGTCCCCTACCTTGAATTTGGTGACGCCTTCGCCAATTTTGGTCACAACGCCAGCAATCTCATGCCCGCCGACGAAGGGATAGGGAATCGGTCCCCACTCACTGCGTGCAGTGTGAATATCAGAGTGGCAGATTCCCGCGTATTTAATGTCGAAAAGTACTTCACCCGGTCCGGGTTCACGAATATCAATCATCATGGGGTGATACTGCGATCGCGCATCATCACAGGCATAGGCACGGACTTGAGGCATCCTAGGCTCCTTTGTTTGTCCTCCCAGCGCTGAGCACCCCTGCAACACGACACGTGCGGGAAGCTCTCTTGCGCACGCACATTGCACACAAGCTAACACTCAAAACATATGAAAAACCCTCAGAACCTTATGGTCCTGAGGGTTGAACCGGGTGGCTGACGGGACTCGAACCCGCGACGTCCTGGACCACAACCAGGTGCTCTA
>CALIZH010000103.1 GCA_938028585.1 uncultured Actinomyces sp.
TGCTGAGTTTTTAAGGTTTTGGAGGCACGTTATGTTGAGGCGTTCGCAGCGAGGGTGGAGCATCATTGCTGCCCTCACCACCGCAAGCGTTGCGATAGGTATTTTTGGCGTCTCCACCGTGCAACTTCAGGCTCAGGCAGACGAAGAACGTGTCCCCGATCTAATCCTCTTAAAGGACGCGGCCCACGTCCAGATGTCGGGCGGGCAGCCCGTCTACGATGAATTCGGTCTACCGATTGGTCTTGATTCGACCGCAGATGCTCCCATCGGACACTTCGAAGTCGGAGACTACGTTGTTTACCGTATCAATGTCCTGAATCGCAATTATGCTGACGTGAACAGCTTTACTGTTTCGGAGTTCCTTCCCGAAGGGGTCACCTATCAAAACTCCTGGACACGTAGATGCTTCCACAGTGTCATTGCTCCCACCGACCACCTATGGGTCCGAGAGAGCCAAAGCGTGAACCCCGACGAGAGTCTGTACCCAGATAGCCCGATCACCTTCCCCTGTCGCGCACCTGAGGAATATTCCTCAGGGACCTATGACCACTGCAGCGGAACATGGACGAGCAGTACTGAGCATTTTGGATACGCTTCATATTCAACTTTGTTCGTCCTTGGACGTGTCGACAAGAAGGGCGCAGGAAAGACAATCTCCAACACTGCACGTTTTGCGGATATCACCCCGCAAAATGCAAAGCTCTCCGTTGATTCGTGGACCGCAGATATTACGGTTGCCCCTCTTGCTACCGGCGCACAGGTTGAGGAGATTACTGATCCTTCACCCTGCTCAACACCGACGCCTTCGGATTCCCCCGCGTCTTCGCAGGCTTCACCCTCAGTGAGCACATCCTCTCCTTCCGCGGCCACAAGCGCCCCCACCACGCTCAGCGCCAGCGAGGCCTCGGCAATGACAAGCGCAACAGCATCCCCTCGCGCACCGCAGACAACCATGCTCGCGCGTACGGGTGTTCCCCTCGCTCTCCTTGGGGGAATAACGCTACTCACCGCTATTGCAGGATCATCTTTTGTCTCGAGCAGGCGTAAGCTCGATTAAGCCCCATCTACAGAAGGATCGATATCCCCATGACACTCCATCGTTCTCGCCGCCGCAGAGCCATTTTTGCTGCGCTATTAAGCGCGGCAATTGCATGCGGTTTCCTTGGTGTTTCGTCTACCCAACTTCGTGCACAAGCTGATAGCTACGGTGGTGATCTCGTCCTTCTGAAGGATGCTGCACACGTTCAGATGAACGGCAACCAGCCCGCATATGACGAGACAGGGCTACCGATTGGACTAGATTCAACCGCTGACGCTCCTATTGGCAATTTCAAGGTCGGCGACTGGGTTCTTTACCGAGTCAATGTCCTCAATCGCGGCAATGGCGTTGTTAGCCACTTCACGGTTACCGATTTTATTCCTGAGGGCATTACCTATCAGGAGTCATGGGTTCGTAACTGCGACATGGTCTACACTGCCGTACCCGTTGATCACATTTGGGTACGCGAAGGCCACAGCTTCGACCCGAACAACGGCGCTTCGGGACTTGAGGATGTTACTTTCCCATGTAAGCGTCCGAACCCGACAATGCCCAAGTCTTTCACTCACTGCAACGGACAGTGGAATGCAGACAGCGACACCTTCGGTCTTGCTTCGTACGCGACTCTTTATATTCTTGGCCGAGTCAATAAAGATGGTGCCGGAAAGACCATCACGAACACAGCAATCATTACTAGCTCCTTTACGGGCTCCACTATTTCAGTCCCCAGCTGGAGTGCAGATATCACGGTGGCGCCTTTG
>CALIZH010000104.1 GCA_938028585.1 uncultured Actinomyces sp.
GTTCTACGCCGTCGCTAAAGACGATTTGTACTCGGGATTTATGGTTCGGGCGCGTTATCTCACCGCACATAGTGGGTCTTGGGGAATGATTGTGTTACCCGGATGGATGTCCCTGTCATCATTTGAGAAATTTAGGATAGATCTTCTTGATTATCAGTGCCTCGAAACGATGGTTCACTTTGGACGTGGTCTGTTTGGATCGGACTTCGGTTCCGTTGGATTCACATTCTGTAACCGCGCTGCACCAGATGATCATGTATCGGTCTTCCGGCGTCTTTTCGAGCGGCATGTAGAGGTTCGTTCTATCGATGTTATTCGTCGGTTGTTCCTGAATGCTGAATATGGGCGCTATGAGACGAAACAGAGCGTCTTCGACCTTATTCCCGGAAGGCCCATTGTCTACTGGGCAAGTCGACAGACGTTGGCGGCTTTTGAGCATGGCGTGCCGCTTGGCGAGGTTACAAACCCTCGGGCAGGTTTGTGTACGGGAAATAACTCGTTGTTTGTTCGAGAGTGGTTTGAAGTCTCAGCGAATCGTTCGTACTATAAGGCGAGTGGTCGATCGGATGCTATTGCGTCGACAGCAAAGTGGTTCCCCTATAACAAGGGCGGAGAATTCAGGCGCTGGTGGGGTAATCAAAACCTCGTCGTAAATTGGCTTGATGATGGTGCTGACTATTACAATTATATAGAGTCGCATCCTGGATGTGGTACTCGTGTTCAGGGAACAGATTGCTACTTCCGTCCGTGTGTTTCGTGGTCGAACGTATCTAGTGGAGAACCCTCGTTCCGTCTATATGAGGCTTCAAGTATCTTTAGCCATGTTGGGCAAGCTGTATTTCCGACGGATTCTGACCGGCTCAAGGTTCTGGGTTATGCCAACTCGCGAGTAGTGACCACCGTCCTCGAGGCCATCGCGCCGGGGACACACTTCGAAGTTGGCCAGGTGAAAAGCCTTCCGTGGATCGAATCTGATTCCTTCGATCCGGTGGGTGTCGAGCGGTTGATCGAGATCTTCCGCGCCGACTGGGATGCTCGGGAGACCTCGTGGGACTTCGCACGGCCGCCCTACCTGCGCGGCGGGCACTCGCTGCTTCAGGATGCCTTCGACAACTGGTACCGTCGCAGCTGCGAGAGCACTGACGAAGCCCAACGCCTCGAGACGGAGAACAACCGCTACTGGGCCAACGTCTACGGCCTCGTGGACGAGGTGGAGGTCAATGTTCCACTC
>CALIZH010000105.1 GCA_938028585.1 uncultured Actinomyces sp.
GCGGGAGTCTTCCTGGACGGGGACGGAGCCGACGGGATCGTGGCCTGCCCCCGGATCCGCTTCCGATCTCTTGTTCTGGAGCGCCGTCAGTGGCTGCTACGAGAGTCAGCCACCCGTGAGTTCCGAATCGCGCTAGGTCGCTGGGATGCGCCTCTGGCCGTTGCGGCCTGGTTGCATGCGCACAGATTGCCACCTCGCTTCTACCTCCGGGTGCGGCGCTCCGCGTTCGCCGGCCGAGTGCACAATGTCGCGCAGGAGTTCCAGAAGCCGCAGTTCTTCGATGTCGACGACTTGTGGTTGGTGCAGCTGGCCCACAGCGAGGTAGCGGGTGCTACGGAAATGCTCGTCTCAGAAGAGCTTCCCCACGCCTATGAACCTGAATTTGTAACCGAGGTCATGACTCTCGTCCCGGATGAGGGGGATTGATTGTGATTGCTGAGATATCCATCGCTCTGAACATCTCGAGTGCGGCGAAGAGGCGTTTCGTGGTGGAGCGAGTGATGCCTACCCTGCATCGGGCAGTCCCGTCCCGATACCATTTTACATGGAAGGTGCATGCCATACCGTGTCTGGTGGTGTCGACGGTTGGGTCCAGAAGCCAGTTGCAGGATCTTGCCAGTACGCTCCAGCATCAGGTCGAGGACTTCCGTACCACCCTTAGCGAGGAGGAACTGCAGGGTAGTCCCGTGTACTCCGAACGATGGGATGACCTGCGAAAAATGAACAGTTTTGCCGAACAAGACGATGTGCTGGCGAACTTTAGTGTTACCTGTAGGCAGGTTGAGGAGATCGCGCGGCGTGGCGAGTATATCGCGCAGATCGAGCGGGACCTCTATAACAAACACCTCTACCAGGTGCAGCCCCTGGTGGAGGATTCATTGGACCTTCTTGTGAAGGCGGGGCCTTCGCTTGAGGTCCCTTTCCTGGTAGGCCTTTTCTATTGTGCCAGCATTCAATTGGACCGCAGGTGTTCACTGAGGGGGTATCAGTCATTTAAGTCTCACATGATAGGTTTTCTATCATACGACCATGTTGGCATGGAGCGCTACGCCAGAGATTTCGCCCGCTACGTCGAGTTGAACCGCGATATGTTCGTGGCTCTCCTGGATCGTCTTGAAAACGGAATTACGGAGGATGGCGACTCTCTGTTCGTACTTCTGCGTCGATGGGAGCTTGAGTTTTCTGAATTCTTTGACGAACACCAAAGCGCTCAAGTCGGAGGCTTTTGGGTGAGCCCTTATCGGGCTATGCGCTACGGAATCGCGCGACGCCGCTTTCAGAGGGTAAGCACGTTCCACAAGATA
>CALIZH010000106.1 GCA_938028585.1 uncultured Actinomyces sp.
GTGCAGGCCACTGTTCTTCTCCGATCTCATCGAAGACTTCACCCCAAAGCTGTGCGGTATCGGGTGACATTTCGCTGGTTCCTGTGGGGAACCCCTCGTGATCGAAGATCCATAGCTCGTCGTGATATGTGGGGCCTTGGTGCAGGTCTTCAGGTGTAACTTCACCGGCTTCTTCTGCCGGGAACCACCGTCCATTAAGTAGACCCTCGTTATAGCACGCTAGACAGCCGATCCAGACCGATGGGCGAACAGTAGTTTGAGTAATCATTTCGACCTCCCGAGTAGGTGGAGGCGAGGCCGGGCAGTCCACTCGGGTAAGGACGCTCACAAGCGACCTCACCTCCAGCAAGCGGCTCGGGGTCGCATTGCGACCCATGCTCCCCGGTGTGAGAGTTCTTAGGTTTTGAGGAGTTCATGGAATCGGCAATGCAGGAGTACGACCGGCGGATGAGGCGATATCAACAGCTTCTTCACGAAATTAACGTATCTACTGAGCAGCTCAATAGTCCGACGCCCGACCTCGACGACGGCTACGACTTCTGAGAATAAATGGCCCTTTTTCTGGCCCCTCGGGCCATTTTGAGCAATACAAAACCCGGTACCTCAGCGACTTTTCATTGAGATACCGGGTTTTTCTGGTAGCGGGGACAGGATTTGAACCTGCGACCTCCGGGTTATGAGCCCGGCGAGCTACCGAACTGCTCCACCCCGCGTCGGTACCTATAAAAGGTACCTGTCTTGGCCAAAAAGCACAACTCGAGGCGGGTGACATGGGTCATGTAGATCCACACGCTCAAACTGGACGCAGATGAAAGTGCCCGATTTTAGCATCCTTCCATGACATTTCAGAGCCTTTTCTTCTTTGTCTTCTGCGCAGCCCTCGCCTGCCTATCGTGGGCGGTGGGCAAACGCAGCGGGGTACTCCACGCGCGCCTCGAACTTTCTCAGGATCTCGCACGCAGCCAAGCCCAGGTGGCAGAACTGCGTGAACGCCTCTCTCAAGAACACAGCTTCCAAAGTCTCCTGGCCGATTCTCAATCCCAGGCAGCACAGCTTGAATCTGCTAAACACCAACGCCTTATGCAGACAATCCTTCCGATCAACGAAGGCTTAAAGCTCCTCCAAACCTCCGTCAGTTCTTTAGAACGACAGCAGGCCGCGCAAATCGGCGCACTTGATGAACAATTGAAGTGGACACGTGAATCGGAAGATTTACTTCGGCAGTCCACCCAAGAACTCACGCGTACGCTCTCCCATGCTCCTCTTCGTGGGACTTGGGGAGAAGCCCAGCTGCGGTCTCTTGTTGAGTCTGCCGGGCTGATCGAACACGTCCACTTTGAAACCCAAGTGGAAACAGCAGGACGATCCAAACGCCCCGATATGATCGTCCTTCTTCCCCAAGACAAGTGCATCCCAATCGATGCGAAGGTTCCCTTAGACGCCTACTTGCGCGCCCAGAGTGAAGGCACTCCCCTACATCTGGATGGCGAGGATCCTTCGGATCAGGCGCTCACATACGAACAGCTCATGCTCCAGCACGCGAAATCACTGCGCCGCCATGTCAGTGAACTCTCCCGAAAGGAATACTGGAAAGAACTCCCCCATGCCGCTGACTATGTCATCGCTTTTGTTCCAAGCGAATCCATTCTCTCCGCAGCACTGCACACCGATCCTTCACTCATGCACGATGCCTTGAACATGAATGTTGTTCTTGCATCCCCCACGTCCCTGTGGGCGATTCTGCGAACAGTTGCTTTCACTTGGCGTCAACAAAGTCTCTCCACACAGGCTCAAGAGATTATTCAGCTCTCGCAAGAACTCTATGAACGGCTCCGAACTCTTGGAAAACACGCCTCCAAAGTCTCTGCTGCTCTCAACAATGCATCGCAGTCCTGGAATTCTTTCCTCGGCTCTTTTGAATCACGCGCATTAGTCAGCGCTCGAAAGCTCTCAGGAATTCATCTCAGTCCCGAGCCCCTCGAGCGCGTCCAGGTGGAGGCAAAAAATCTCACGATGCCCTTGTCACAGGCGACGGAAAACCTCGACTCGCCAGCGGAGGGCATCTCCTGAGGCTGGACGCCAAGCCTCGTCACTGCGAAGAGGGTCGAGCCCCCATTCGTCAGGGGAAATCTCTGGAGCAAACACTCTATTTTCACTGGTCTTGATCTTCTCGATGCAGGGCTCATCAAGTTCCAAGAAAGAAACGACAAGCTCATCCACCAGCGTCATCGACTGCGTGTAGATCTGTGCGCCGCCCGTGATCCAGACGCGCTCGCTACCCCGCTCGCGCGCATCCTCTTGTCCAAGTCGCACTGCTTCATCTAAGGAATGCGCAACCAGAGCACCGTCTAGTTTCAGATCTGGGTTCCGGGTGATCACGATGGACGTTCGACCGGGCAAGGGACGCCCCAAGGCATCCCACGATGAACGACCCATAATAATCGGGCAGTTCATTGTCGCGGCTTTAAAATGAGCAAAATCTGCGGGAACCTGCCAGAGCATTTCAGTCCCCGACCCCAGCAGGCCATCAGCAGTCTGTGCCCAAATCGATGCAAGAGGGACCAAGCGATGCTGCACGTGCGATTCCTCCCCCACCGTCATTTCCCGGACATTTCCCCGCCGTGGTTCACACGGCCACCGGTGCCTTGATCGTCGGATGATGCTCATAACCGACAATCTCAACATCATCAAAGCCGTAAGAGAACATCGAATCAGCCTTACGGAGCTTCAAAGTTGGGAAGGGATAGGGTTCACGCGAGAGTTGCTCAGTAACCTGCTCCACGTGGTTGGAATAGATGTGGCAGTCGCCGCCAGTCCAGATAAAGTCTCCCACCTCAAGGCCAGCTTGTTGGGCAAACATATGAGTGAGCAGCGAGTAGGAGGCGATATTGAAAGGAACGCCAAGGAACATATCTGCACTGCGCTGGTAGAGCTGAAGCGAGAGACGTCCATCAGCAACATACAGCTGGAAGAATGCGTGACACGGTTCCAGAGCCATCTTCGGCAAGTCTCCGACATTCCAAGCAGACACAATCATTCGGCGAGAATCGGGGTTCGTCTTCAAAGTCTCCAAAACTTGGGAAATCTGGTCGATTTCGCGACCGTCACCAGCATTCCAGCGCCGCCACTGAACCCCATAAACTGGCCCGAGATCACCATTTTCATCGGCCCATTCGTTCCAAATGCGCACGCCGTTTTCTTGAAGCCAGTGAACATTGGAATCACCACTCAAGAACCACAAAAGCTCACCAATGATCGACTTCATGTGGACGCGCTTAGTCGTGATCAGCGGGAAACCTTTTGAAAGGTCATAACGCAGCTGGGCGCCAAAAAGTGAGCGAGTACCCGTGCCAGTGCGATCGGACTTTTCGGCACCCTCACGCATGATCTTCGCCAGCAGATCCTCGTACTGTCGATCAATCTGGTTCACTGCTGTTCCTTTCCAACTGTCCCAAAGGTCACTCTTTTCGTCGGTACCTACAAGCCTAGTGGTAGGCACCGACGAAAAGCCGACCGACTCTCAGAATTAGCGAACCTGCTCCGAAGCGATGTGCAGAGTGTGCGGGAGCGGGTGAGAAACCGTGTGTGCGATCGTGCAGCGACGCTCAATTGCGGCCTCGGCACGTCGAAGAAGTGAGGCAGTCTCTTCCTCACTGAGCGCTGAGAGATCTTGAAGGAGCTCGATTTCCATCGAGGTGAAGCGATCTTCGGCCTCGTCGTATTCGGCTGAAACTCCGGAAATCTGAGCAAAATCGTCACCCAGAACCGCAGCAAAACGCGCATCAGAGGACATCGCATTACATCCTGCGAGCGCGAGCTTGAGAAGATCCCCGGGGCTAAAGCGTCCCGGACCATCCCCTACTAAGATCTCAGCGCCTCGAGCATTACGCGCAACGTACTGACGGACCCCGGTACGTTCAAGGTACAAGGGGTTTGAGGGGCCCGAGGCCGCTGGCACAGATTGAGTAGTTTCTTCGATTTCTTCTGCCATGATCTGTCCTTCGTGTTGTTGTTGTTCCAGTGCAACCAATAATCGCAAATATTTATTCCACAGCTACTGTGCAATTGGGTACTCGCCCGCATGAGCGATCAGCCAGTTATTCACGATGCGTCGATCCCGCTCAAAAGCCTGAGAAAGACGCTCAGAAACGGTGTTTTCAACGCTTCGCCCAATAAGCGGAATAAGCACATGGTAGTCGCCATCCACATGCCAGTGACATTGATTCACATCCCCACTGACAGCTGTCACGGTCTGGGTAAACTCAGCAGAAACCGGTAGTCCTTTAACGGCAAGTGTGCACTTTGCTCGAAACTCACCCGGTGCTTCCTGAACCCATACTTCGTCGTATTCAACACGTGCCTTATTGGCGACGAGGCTTCGCACCTTCGCAGGGACCACCTCGGGGTTGACACACCCCCACGCGCTCACGGTCCGTTGCTGAGGATTCTCAATGATCGGGTCCTTCAAAAGAGGCCCGATTCGTTCCATAACGAAGCCCGGAGTCGTACTAATTTCGACGAATGCCTCAGGCGAGCATTGATAGTGTGCATCCCCATTGAACTGCATGCCAATCCTATCCACGTATTTCTTTGTGTTCGCCTGAGAAGAAGGCGAACACCATCGTTGCGATTGTATCCTCGCTGTCCGATGATTCTCACAACTTCCGCTATGACGCTATTGTGAATACATGCCCACACTGACCCAGATCGCTGAATCTGCATCTGCTACTCCCATTCCCACAGGTGCGATCGAGCTATTACATCGGCTTCTTGAAGATTGGCAGGTCATCGCTGACCTTGCCGCTGCAGACTTAGTTCTGTGGCTTCCCACAGATGACAATCGGTTTATTGCAGTTGAAAGTTGCCGTCCATCGACGTCAGTTACCGTGCACGCCGAGGATCCACGAGGCCTTTATCTGCCGCTTGCTCGCGAGGCTGAGCTTCGTCGCGCCATGGAAACCTGCGAAGTCGTTCGACCAACTGCGGCGCACTGGGCTGGCACGTACTCGATGATGGAGACCTGCGTTCCAATCCCCTACCAGGGCGAGGTTGTTGCTGTACTGACCCGCGAAGCAAATCTCTCTTCCCCCCGCTCTGTTCAAGGTTTTGACACGTGGACTGGAGACGCCGCGGATGTCCTCTGCGAAATGATTTCTCGCGGTGAGTATCCCTACGATTCTGCCCCGACAATCACTGGACACGGCGTTCCTCGCGTCCAGGACGGTGCCATTTTGATTGACCCTGAGGGCAAGGTTCTACAGGCAACCCCGAATGCGACCTCGTGCTTGCGTAGTTTAGGCATTCGGGAATCTGTTCTTGGAGAGGTGCTTGCGCAACGCATTACCGACGTTGTTTCTGACTCGACAATCGTTGAAGAGTCCTTAGCAGTAGTTGTTATGGGTCGTGCGCCTTGGCGCGTTGAATTGAGTGTTCAGGGCTCAACAGTCACAATGCGCGCTCTTCCTTTATTTAACGGACGCAAACGTTTGGGCGCTGTCATTTTGACTCGCGATCTGTCCGAACTGCGTAGACGCGAGCAGGAATTGATGACGAAGGATGCAACGATTCGCGAAATTCACCATCGTGTGAAGAACAACCTGCAAACCGTTTCCGCGCTATTGCGTCTCCAAGCACGTCGTTCTGACTCCGAAAGTGTTCAAACGGCACTTCAAGAGGCCGAACGCCGTGTTCAAGCGATCGCTACCGTCCACGAGGCTCTTTCTCAAAATGTTAATGAACAGGTAGATTTCGACGAGGTCGCACGAACAATCGTCCGCATGGCAGGTACGGTTGCCTCAACCGATCATTCCGTTGACGTAGTGACAACTGGAGAATTCGGTAGCCTTGAGGCCCCTCAGGCTCAGGCAATGGCAACGGTCTTGAATGAACTTGTGTCAAATTCGGTTGAGCACGGACTTGCCGACAAGGACGGGCTGGTTCAAGTCCATGCTGAACGTAATGGCAGCCAGCTCACGGTCACCGTTTCAGACAACGGGGCAGGAATCCAACCCGGGCGGGCGATGACCGGTCTGGGAACTCAGATTGTTAGCCAAATGGTCCGTGCAGAACTTCAAGGAAATATTGAATGGCTGCCAGGAGCCGAATGCGGAACTACCGTCGTGATCAGGGCCCACCTGAATAACTAAGAGCCCAACATAGCGAAAAACCGCTTCCATTCTCCTGCATGTCGACGACACCCGACGTGAAAGGACTGTGGGCCCGGGTGAGTATTCCTCACCCGGGCCCACGCCTTTACTCAAATTGAGCTATCAGGAACCGGAGCCGCTTTGGGCATCCAGCTTCTTTTGGGCGTCGATAGCCTTCGTCAGAGCATCATTTAGACGCTTCTGTGATTCACCATAGGCTGCCCAGTCGTTGTTCTTCAGTGCATTCTGACCATCTTGGATGGCCTGGTTAGCATCTTGAAGCGCCGAAGCAAGCTGCTTGGAGGGCTCGCTTTCCGCTTGGTTTTGTTGATCGCCACCGCCCTTATTCTTATCGGCAGATTGATCACCACCGGCAACCTTTGCAGCGGAATCACCACCGAATGTTTGGTCAAGGGATTCTGCCAGTGTGGGCGCAAAACCAACTCTGTTACCGAAGGCTGTCAGCACAAAACGCAAGACCGGGTAGTTTGCTCCACCCGAACCTTGGATATAGACCGGCTGGACGTAGAGCAGGCCACCACCTACAGGCAGAGTCAACAGGTTACCCCTGATAACCGTGGAATCAGACAGGTTCAAAACATTGAGCTGCGAGGCAATCGTTTGATTGGTGTCGTAGGCGTTCTGGATCTGTCCCGGACCGGGGACCGTCGTCGAGGACGGAAGCGCAATCAGCCGTAGCTTGCCGTAGCCCTCACGAACCTTCCCGGCCTCGCTTCCGGTTTCGGAATCAACCGCGAGGAATCCAGCCATGGCCTCGCGCTTGGATTCCCCACCCGGAACGAAAACGGAGGTCAATGAGAATTCTGCGCTCTGCTGCCCCGGCATCTGCATGGTTAGGTAATACGGCGGTTGCACGCGGACTGCCTGCTGCTGCGCGCTGCTCATGGTAGCAGTCGATGCCCCATTTGCAGTTGCGGCTGTAGAGGTTTCCTCAGCAAGGCGCCAGCGGTCACCACCGGTGTAGAAGTCAGAGGCATCGCGCACGTGGTAAGAGGTCAGCAGGTCACGCTGGACCTTGAACATATCCTCGGGGTAGCGCAGGTGGCCCATGAGATCAGCGGAAATGTTCTGCTTCGATTCGACACTTCCCGGATAAATCTTCATCCACGTCGACAAAATGGGATCTTTTTCATCCCACTGGAAGAGACGCACCGATCCGTCGTAGGCATCAACAATCGCCTTGACGGAATTACGCATGTAGTTGATGGAGTTTTCCTGGATGTACTGCCCCACCGACTGCGAACGCGAATCAACCGTGCTGGACGATAGCGATTGATGCTGAGCATAAGGATAGGAATCCGTTGTCGTGTATGCGTCAACAACCCAAACAAGTCGCTTGGGCGTCGAGGGATCGCCATCCGTATCGACAACGGCAGGGTATGCCTTCTGTTCCAGTGTCAGGTAGGGAGCAACCTTTGCAACGCGAAGAAGCGGATCACGATCGTAGAGAATCTGCGATTCCTCATTTGTTTGCGAGGAGAAGAAGATATCGGTTGATCCGAACTTAATCGAGTAGAGAAGCTTATTCCAGAAGTTCCCAACCGAAGGACCGCCGTTACCCTTGAAGGTCGTCGAGACCTGGCCACCGGGTGCGTTGTCATCCGGGTAGTCGAGTTCCTGGTTGGGAGTTCCTTCAGGTCCGCCGACGATCGAGTAGTCGGGGGCCGACTGCGAGAAGTACACACGAGGCTCGTACTCGCCGATCTCTCCCTTTGAGGGGATGGACTGCTCCCAGTAGGCGGGAAGGCCATCAGAGGTGATGGTGTTACCGTAGGCAGCTACAACACCGAAACCGTGCGTGTAAACGGTATGACGGTTCACCCAGTTCTGCTGTTCTTGAGACAGGCCTGCCAAGTTCAGCTCACGCATTGAAATAACGGTATCGCGACGTTCACCGTTAATGGTGTATCGGTCGACGAAGAAACCGGAATCGAAGGAGTAGTAGGGACGCGACTGCTGCAACTGCTGGACAGTCTTACGAATCACCTGAGGGTCAAGAAGACGAATCTGTGAAGTTGACTCAGAGTCTTCACGAAGCTGCCCGGGTTGAGCGGTGGTCGTCGCATCGTAGGTCTGATAGTCCAGATCATCGAGCCCGTAAGCTTCCAAGGTCGCATCAATGTTGTGCTGAATATACGGGGCGTTCAGCGAACGCGCATTCGGGCGTACGCGGAATTGTTCGATCAACGCCGGGTATGCGCCACCAATCACCAATGCCGCAACGACTGTAACCACAACGCCGATCGTTGGAAGGCGCCACGTTCCCCTGAATGCGGCCACAAGGAACAAAGCTGCGACAGCGATGGAAATAGCAGCCAGGATCGAGTGCGCGGGAAGCGTTGCATTGACATCCGCATACATTGCGCCATCAATATTGTCACCGCTCTGAGTCAGCAGCGAGTACCGTCCAATCCAGTACTGCACACCGATAATCACCGAGGCAATCGCGGCCAAGATCCCCAGATGGCGACGCACCGGCGCAGTCGCGTGCGGACGCGGCACCACCTGCAAACCACCGTAGAGGTACGAGGCAACGGTCGAGACCACGAGCGAAAGGATCACCAAATGGAGCAGGAAGGAAACAACGAGTTCCAAGAATGGAAGAGTGAAAACGAAGAAAGAGATATCCCAGCCAAAAATCGGATCTGTCTTTCCAAAAGGCGTCGCATTGAGCCATGTAAGGACGGTCTGCCACCCTTCTGCAAGACGAAGGCCTGCAGGGATACCTAAAACCAATGCGACCAGCCAGAAGGCAAGCTTCTTAAAAGGCTCGATAGCGTCTTGGTACTGCCTCAGATTCGCGGCGGCTTCGCCGCGCTTTGACGACACGCGGTGACGATGGGCCAGGCCGATCATGATGCGCAGCACAGCGACTGACAAGACAACACCGACAACGGCTAAGCCTGCAATCACTCCCCAACGCGTCAGTAAGATCCGAGTCGCGTGCATCTGCTGGAACCACAAAATTTCAGTCCAGAATGAAGAAGCCGCGTAGACAAAAAGTCCAAGAAGTACCAGAACCGTAACGGTAATTGCCCCCGGCCCCACCTTTGGGCGTCGGATCTCAATTTTGGGCAATTGAATTGGCTGATGGTCAGGAAAGAACGGAGAATCGCTCACAAGACATCCTCTCGAAGAGTGATCACAGTGCTCCTATTCTAACGAGAGGCTCATGCATCTGCGTCTGTCTTTCGCCTATGGGAAAATGACACCATGGTTGAACTGACTCCTACTGCACGTCAAATTGCTCTTGCGCACGTTGTTATTGACATCGAAAAAGCAGCATCGGTCGTGGGCTGGGACCACGCGCCTTCCCTTTACGCTTTGGTTCATACCGCAATGTTGCTCGAGCAGCCCGATCTACCCGATGAGCTTAAGGACGCTCTCCGCAAGGAGTGGGATGGGACGGACGAGCACCTCAGTGCAATCATCCAGGAAGACTTCCAAGGAGACGACCTTGAAGAGATGTTGGCTCATCTTGCTTGGCCCCCTTCGGTCGTGGGCGCAGCTTTGAGCGTCGAACGCGTCATTGTCCCGCCTGAGGTCGAGGCTCAGGCCCCAGCAGATCCCGAAGAAGCCATTGCGTTTATCTCAAACCATCCCCAAGCTACTGATGTCCGTATCGCCGCGGGAGCATTGCGCAGTGGCGAAACATGGAGTGCCCTTCGTGCCCGCACTTTCGATAGCGACGACAAGGTCGGCCAAGGATCACGCTTGGTTCCCAGCCTGACCGATGCTCTTCTGGCCTCGCTCTCGGACTGAAAATTCTGTTACTTGGCCTCACAGGTTGGTAGGGAATCCCCACGATTCTGGCCAATCGCAACCACGTCCTCGTGCGCTTCATGAAGGGTCGAAACGCGAACGACACGCAGCCCTTCGGGAACGTGCCCGATCACCTGGTCGCAATTGCTTTCCGGTGCAAGGAACCAGCTGGCCCCATCGCGCTTTGCACCCTGCATTTTCTGTGCGATCCCACCGATTGGACCAACCGTACCGTCGTAGGAAATTGTCCCAGTACCCGCGATTGATTGGCCTCCCGTCATGTCTCCTTCACTCAGGCGGTCAATAATTGCCAGCGAGAACATCATTCCCGCTGAAGGGCCGCCAATATCTTTCATAGCGAAGTTAATTTCCACGGGAATATCGGCCTGAACGCCCAGATAAATTCCCATTTTTGACCCCTGGGACCCATCTTCAGGCGCAGATGTGACGATTGTTTCCGTGCGCTCAACATCTCCACGCTTCACGGTAATCGTGACGGTGGATCCGGGAGCAACAGAATGCATAATCACGAAGGGATCTGCCGCAGTTTCAATCGGGTGCACCACCCCATCGGGGGTCTGGATCGACTCCAAAATGTCAGAGTCTTGAACTTTTCCTACCGCATCTGAGCCCTCGACCGCACCGGAGATATACACGGTTGCCGGTACCTTCCATCCCAGTTCCGCGAGCGCGGCGATCTGAGCGGAGTACTGCGAGTTCTCCATCTGATGAGCATTCCGGTTATCCACTTGCTCGCGGGTCACATTCGCTGGGTAAACCTTTGAGTACGGGATCATTTCCGAGGCCGGCGTCAGTTTCGCTTGAATCCATCCAAAGACGTTGAGACGCCTGCCCGGACCTCCCATTTCCGTGACGGTCACCATCCGGAGTTGCCCGCCTTCCTTGGGGGCGGTGGGGTCGGGGTTTGTGATTTCTTCGCCAGTTTGTGGATTGGTACCCGTGATCGACAGAATATCTTTCACATCGCCCTGCTGGTCCTGAGTCTTCCCCAGGACATCAACAGTTGGTCCGGGAAGCCTGGCAACGTAGGGCAGCGGGATTACAGTGCAGGCAATAATGACCAAAGTAAACGCCACGACACCAGCGGTTAGACGACGAAGCCATCGAAGAGTCCGCTCACTGCGTTGCGTAGTGTCGGTCTCTTCATATTCGAGGTCTTCGTTGTCATTCATACCTGCCATTGTCTCTCAGCTGCTCGCGCCGTGTCCTGAAAAGAGATCGCAACTAGAGAAAGAGACCGCCTTGTCACGCCCCGTCTAATTGCGCTATGAGCAAAGTTGAGCGGAAAGAGCGCGATATCTCTAGTACTTCTTGTTCCTTGACTATTAGGCTCGTGATATGAGTGACAACGAGTCGAACATGGAAGAGTTCCTACGTCAGTTGTTGGGCGAGCAGGCCGCTCGCGCTGCAATGGAATCCATGCGCGCCCGAGGCATTGACCCCGAAAGCCTCAACAGCCAATTCCCTGATCCCTACATGATGAAGCAGGCGCTCACTCAATTCACGATTATGATGAACGGCCCTGCCAGCGGTCCTGTTGATTGGAAGAGCGCCTTACAAGTCGCGCACACCAAATCTTGGGATTCGAAAGAAACCGCTGTCACCGCAGCGCAAGCTCAACGAACTCGCGAAGCAATGTCTGTTGCTGACCTTTGGCTCGATGCCGTTGTCGAGTTTGGCCCCGGTAATGTCAATCGCCAGGTATGGACTCGCTCTGAATGGGTTGATGGGACTGCCGAAGTATGGAAGCGTATCTGCGAACCAGTTGCTGCAAATGTTGCTCGAGCCTTTGAAAATATCCTCGACGAGCAAGAAAAGCACATTGCGGATATTGACCCCTCGCTATCAGATTCAGTTCCAGACATTTCAAGCCTTCTCAACTCAACTCGCGATATTTTGCCGAAGATGTCGTCCTTCCTTTTTGCAAGCCAAATTGGAATGGCTTTGGGCCAGATTGCTCAAAGCGCTCTGGGATCAACAGACGTCGGTATTCCCCTTGCCGATGGCTCCACCACGGCCCTAGTCGCTCGTAATATCGAAGATTTCGCTGATGAACTTGAAATTCCCTTCGAAGAAGTCCTTCAGTTCATTGCTTTGCGCGAGTGCGCACATCATCGTCTCTTCGCCGGTGTCCCGTGGCTTACTGGCGACCTTACGCGCGCAGTTGAGCGATACGCGCAGCATATTGCGATCGATAGCGAGGCCGTCGCCGAGGCCGCGACTCGTCTTGACCCAGCGAACCCTGAGTTCAATGAAGATTCGCTGAACGAACAGATCTTCGCAGCTGCACCGACACCCGAACAGCGTGCAGCTTTGGAACGTGTGGAAAATCTTCTCGCCCTGATCGAAGGCTGGGTGGATGTTGTCACCTCGCTTGCGGCACGCCCGTATCTTCCCCACCTTGAGCAGCTGCGCGAGCTGATGCGCCGTCGGCGGGCATTGGGCGGTCCCGTTGAGAAGGTCCTTGGAAGCTTAATTGGCTTAAAAATGCGTCCGCGTCGTGCTCGCGATGCAGCCAAGCTCTTCCAATTGGTCACTCAAGACGAGGGCAGCGAAGCCCGCGAAAAGCTGTGGGCTCACCCCGATTTGATTCCCAATAGCAACGAGCTCGATTCCCCGGAAACCTTTGTTGCGCTTCGACGCGCCGAGGCCGAGGCCAGCGCCGATATCGACCAGGCACTTGAGTCGCTATTGGATGGTTCAATGGGATGGGCTGAGGGGCTTGATCCCACGATTGACCCCGAGGCAGATACCCTGCGTAAGGCAGGTTTTGATATTGGAGACGCATCTGAGGGCGAAGGTAACGCTTCGGATGACGATCAATCTTCAGATAATGGGATGGAGTCCCAATCCTGAATTTATTGACCAAATAATCCACAGGGTGAAGGCCTCATCGGAGTTTTCCACAGATTCGTAGTTCTTGCCCATAAGCGCAATCTCCCACGCACAATAGGAATTCCCTATTCCACAGTGCGGAGGAAAAATGGCAAGCCCCCTGAGTATCGAAATTAACGGAATTGACCCCGTGACCATTGCGGCAGTAGAACTCATCATTCAAACCCTGCCTGAGCTTAGACTTCGTCTTGTTGATTCACGTCGACTGAGTGCTGAATTAGCAGGCCTCCTTCCGGAGGAGCGCCTGTTTCCACGACGTTCTCAAGCCCTTCGCTCACACCTCGCTAAGCACTATCCGAATCTGCGTTATTGCAGTTCGTACTCCCCCATAGACTTAGGAATCATCGCTTCTGTGGGTTCCCACGATCTCGAAAAGGCGGATGCAATGATGCACTGCGATATCCCGCATCTTCTCACCTGCAGGAATGAAAGTTACTGGGACATCGGCCCGCTGGTCGTGCCGGGTGTCACCTGCTGTGCTCGTTGTCTTGAGGCCACACAATCCGACCGCCATTCACTCCCTAGCCTCGGTCGTGACCTTGAACTATGGCGTTTTGAAACGCCACTCCCCTGGCTCACTCACATGGCTGCAGCTTGGCTCTCACTGATGATTTACGACTTTGCTCGCTTCGGCATGGACCGACGATCGAGCATGAACCGTTTTCTTCGCATCACGACAGAAGGAGAGGTTTCATGGATCGAGGTCGATAATGATCCTCTCTGCGGGTGCACCAGCGCAGCAGTCTCACAGTCTCCGGCGCCTTCGCTGACAACAGCTACGCTGTCCACCAGCATCGGCGAATTCGACATGCTCAGTCATAATCACCGCTACCGCATTGCCTCATAGTTACGCCGGCTCTGTCTCCACCTGAACTTCTTCGCCGCGGATAATTGCCAAAATCTGAGGCCCAAAGTAGTCGATTTTCACTTCACCAATTCCGCGAATAACCCGAAGCTGAGTCAGCGTCTTGGGCTGAGCGATAGCGACATCTCTCAAGGTCTTATCGGTAAGAACAGCGTAAGCCGGAACTAATCGAGCCTCTGCCTCAGCTTTTCGCCATGCACGTAAACGTTCAAAGAGTTCAATAACCTCTGGAGAATTACTTTCCTCAAATTCAGCATGGGCTGCCTTGGCCGCACTGCGTTTGGACGTACCTGCGCGCGTGGAAGAAACTCCAGCTTGGGGTCGTTCTTCTCGAGGCCACAGATCCTTCATGAAGCGGGAACGCTGGCGGTTTCCTCCCCCGTGGCGCGAACGCGAGTACGAGATCGCAAGATGATCCCGAGCACGTGTCATTCCCACGTAGAGCAGACGTTTTTCTTCCTCAATTGCATCTTCGCCCTGCGCAAGAGAGATCGGAATAAGCCCTTCACTCACTCCAGCAAGGAAAACGTGCTCCCACTCCAGTCCTTTTGCCGCGTGAAGGGTCGAGAGTGTGACCCCCTCCGTGGTTGGGGCAGCTTGTGAGACCTCACGCTCAAGAAGATTATTGACGAACCCAATGAAAGAGTTATTGGTAGAAGAGCGTGCCATTTCAACAATGGCATTGAGGTTGTCCCATCGTTCTCGAACCGCGCCCTGAGCCTGTGGTGCCTGCGGGGACCATCCAGCGATTCCAAGAAGATCTTCAACCAAGTGAACAACATCAGCCTCGTCAATTCCTTGATTGTGCAAGGTTGTCGCTTGCTTCTTTAATAGAAACATCGCGCGGCGGACCTCTTCGCGCTCAAAAAAGCGCATCCCAGAATGGACGAGGAAGGGGACGCCGGCCTCGCTCAGCTGGGCTTCGAAGTTCTCTGACTGGCCATTGGTTCGATAAAGAATTGCGATCGAGGAATACGAAACTCCATCATCGTGGAGCCCCCGGATCCGCCGCGCAATCCCCACGGCCTCGTCATTGTCGTCCGTATAGCTCTGATAGTCGACAGGGACACCGTTATCCCGCTGCGATACCAATTTCACGGCGCCTTTAAGAACAGACGAGTGTTCGCCCTTCATCAGGGTATTCGCTGCACTCACGATCTGCGGCGTCGAGCGATAGTCACGAACCAATTGCACGACGCGAGCACCCTTGTGCTCCTGTGCGAAGTCTTGAAGGTAGCGCGGTGAGGCACCCGCAAAAGAATAAATAGTCTGAGCAACATCACCGACAACACAAATATCATGGCGCCCACCAAGCCAAAGGTTGAGAACATGGTGCTGGAGGGCAGAGACATCCTGATATTCATCGACGACAAAGCTGCGGTATTGACGATGAATCCGTTGAGCAATAGCTGGATAATCCTGCAAGATTCCTGCCGTCAGCACCAAGACATCTTCAAAATCGAGAACCCCCCGATCCTCTTTGGCCTCCTGATAGGCGTCCATCAGTGCAAGAACATCGTCAACGCTAAGGTCACCCGGCGGCGTTCGCCTATTGGTGCGAACGGCCTCGGCATAGGCATCAGCATCGAGCATGGAAACCTTCGACCACTCAACCTCGGCGGCTAAATCGCGAACGAGCGCTTTGTCTGCGCGGATACCGATTCGTGCGGCAGCTGCGGAAATCAAGGATGCTTTGTGCTCAATGAGGGGTGGCATGCTCCCGCCGATGGCACTTGGCCAGAAATACTGGAGCTGGCGCAAGGCGGCCGAGTGAAAAGTCCGTGCTTGGACACCGGGAACCCCAAGTGCTGTCAGACGCTCACGCATCTCAACTGCAGCTCTCTTCGTGAAGGTCACTGCCAAGACATTTGTCGGTTCGTAGACACCGCGTGCAACGCCATAGGCAATGCGATAGGTAATCGCTCGCGTCTTACCCGTCCCAGCCCCCGCAAGCACCGCCATTGGACCAGAAACGAATTGCGCGACACTGCGCTGATCGGGATCCAGTGCTTCAAGAAGACGTTCAGCGCGTTCGCCATCTTGGACGCTCACAGTGCATCACCTTCCGCATGCAACCAAGTGTCGATCATCATGCGAGCGATCGCGGTATGGGTAGGGATCTCCAGTTCGCCACTGTTGACCGCATCAATAAGTTCCGCGCGCGTCATCCATTTCATGGCATCCACCTCTTCCATATCTGGAGAGGGATCCGGAGTACCAGAAACTTTCCCGGTAAAGCCAATCATGACCGAGCGCGGGAAAGGCCAAGGCTGCGTCGCAACATAGCGGACCTCTTTAACATCCAAAGAGGCCTCTTCTTTCGCTTCCCGAACTACCGCATGCTCAGGAGCTTCTCCTGCCTCAACAAAACCAGCAATGAGCGACATGAAACGCGGTTTCCATGACCGGTTATGTGCAAGCAGCAAACGATCTTTCTCATCGGTGATTGCAACGATCACTGCGGGATCTTGCCTGGGATATTCGAGGCGATCACATTGGACGCACCGTTGAGCCTCTCCCCCATTTTCGTGTTGGAGTTTCCCGCCACACCTTGGGCAATAACGCGTACGCTCATGCCAACGCAGAAGCGCTAAGGCACGCGCACATGATGAACAGTCAGCAGTTTCAAGGAGTGCTGCCTCATACCGAAGAGACAGCCACTGAGGATCTGCCGACGCTACGCTAGTGGCCGCGGGCGCGTGAGTTCCTTCAACAAGCGCCCCCCAATCTTCTTGAGAGTCAAGGATTGCGATAAAGCGCGCAACACCGGAAGAATCAACCCCACCAAAGAGCACACTTTCCGCTTCTTCAACTGCAGGACCGATATCCGCGGCTCGCCGGGGAGTGCTCCCATCGGAAGTAAGCGCAACCATGCCCTGAGTAGTCATTGCCAGAACCCGCAAAGAACGCGCGTGGGGCGCTAAGGAAGCGCATGCGGCATCGTACCCACCTTTGTGCGCCATCCGCGGGGCCCATGCGCTCAATTCATGTGGGAAATAGAGCTGTTCATTGGCGAAAGGAAGACCAGTAACCGTGTCAAAATGGGGCATGATGTAACCGTAGCTGTCCTTCGCTTCAGTCACAACGCAAATGCGCGTTAGGCTGGAGCCATGACTACTTCTCAGCTTCGCGCCGATGGGCGCACCCCCTCACAGCTTCGCCCCATGTCTATCACTCGTTCCTGGGCAGGAACCGGCGAAGGATCTGCACTGATTGAATGTGGGAACACGCGCGTTTTGTGCGTTGCTTCGCTCACCGAGGGCGTCCCCCGTTGGAAGCGCGACAGCGGAGAAGGCTGGGTGACCGCGGAGTATTCGATGCTTCCGCGCGCTACCTCCGAGCGCTCCCAGCGTGAATCCGTCAAGGGAAAGATCGGCGGCCGCACCCACGAGATTTCGCGTCTCATCGGCCGTTCGCTTCGCGCGATCGTTGATATCACGGCCCTCGGAGAGAACACTCTGGTCCTTGACTGCGATGTTTTGCGAGCTGATGGCGGAACCCGCACCGCTTCCATTTCGGGCGCCTATGTTGCGCTTTACGAGGCCATTTCTTGGGGTATTTCAAAGGGGATCGTCGCCGCTTCTTCTCCTGAAAAGGTGCTCTCTGATTCTGTGAGCGCAATTTCCGTTGGCATCATCGATGGCACCCCCATGCTCGATCTTCCCTACGTTGAAGATGTGCGTGCACAGACGGATATGAACGTCGTCCAGACTGGTTCGGGTTCTTTCGTTGAGGTTCAGGGAACCGCCGAGCACGCGCTTTTCTCTCGCACCGAACTCGGCGAGCTCCTTGACTTGGCAACCGCCGGTAACGCCCAGATTCGCGACCTCCAGGCACGCGCGTTGGCAGCAGAGCCGGGAGTCACCGTTTCTTCCGAGGCCGCGCTGTGAGCTCCGTACGCAGCGCAGATGCGCCTCGCCTGGTTTTTGCGACCGGAAATGCACACAAGGTTGCAGAGCTCGAGGCGATCATCGCTCCCCTTCTCCCCGAGGGAGCCGGGCGAATCGCACGGATGAGCGACTTCGATGTCGCCGAGCCCGTTGAAGACGGCGCTACTTTTGCCGAAAACTCTTTGATCAAGGCTCGTTCTTTGTGCGCAGCAACTGGAATCGCTGCACTCGCCGATGATTCCGGTCTGTGCGTTGACATCATGGGTGGTGCGCCGGGTATCTTCTCTGCCCGTTGGAGCGGGGCTCACGGGAACGACCGAGCGAACCTTGAGTTGCTCCTTGCTCAGCTCAGCGACGTTCCGCTTCACTTACGAGGCGCTGCATTTGTTTCCGCAGCAGCATTAGTATTGCCCGATGGCACTGAGTTCGTTGAGCTCGGACGCGTCGAAGGACACCTGACGACCGCTCCGCAAGGCGAGCGGGGATTTGGTTACGATCCAATTTTTATTCCCTCGGGTATGGATCGCACTGCAGCACAGCTCACTGCAGAGGAAAAGAATGCAATCAGCCACCGCGGGATTGCTTTCCGTGCGCTTGCGCCGCGGATTATTGAGGCTCTGACAGGTAACTAAGCGACGTACAGGGAAACGCAGAGTCGGGTAGCGCGATCCCGACTATGCGTTTCTTCTTCCCGAAATCGGTGTACCTACGCGTTTTAGAAATCGACAAACATACCGGTCGTCGCAAGCTCCACGTTCCCGCTGTAGACCTGCTGTGCCTGCCAACGTGTAGCCTCGGGATTATTCCACGGCTGGATATGAGTAAGAATGACACGGCCAACTTCAGCGCGCGCAGCAAGAGTACCTGCACGGCTACCATCCATGTGGATCCCCTCGACGGTGTCTTCCTCAGTAAAACCTGCTTCACTGAGAAGAAGATCTACCCCGCGAGCGCCCTCAACGATACTGTCACACAAATCAGTGTCACCGGTGTAGAAGAAAGTACTGCGAGATCCAGAGGTATTGTCTTCTGAGAAACCAGAAGGGCCGCTGATGCGAACACCGAAGGCTGGTACAGAGTGCCATGCCTGCGCTGCACTCACGGTGAAGGGACCAAAAGACCAACTCTGAGCATCTTTGAGTTCCTTGAAAATGAACTCTGTCGAATAGGTTTCATCTTCGTCAGCACCGTCGATCTGGCGAACACGGCCAGGCAAACATGCCGGCCCCGCAAGAACCATGGGATCGCAATACGCACCAGGCCCCCAGCGTCGGTAGACGTGCAGAGAAATCACATCTCCCATGTGGTCCGCGTGACAGTGCGAGAAAATCACCGCATCAAGATCTGCTGGCTCAATGTAACGCCACAACTCACCGAAAGATCCTGGCCCCATGTCCAAGACAAGGTTCCAGGTTCGCTCCCTCCCAGTTCTTTCATCGGGACCGTGAGCTTGAAGCAGGTAGCAGGATGCAGGTGAATCAGGTCCAGACATTGAACCCGTGCAGCCGATGATGCGAAGCCTCACTGAGCACCTCCTTCTAGTGGGAGGGATGGGACTTCACTCACGCTTTGAACCTCAGGCCCAAGGAAACGGCGAGCAAGGATCGGGAAGCGCG
>CALIZH010000107.1 GCA_938028585.1 uncultured Actinomyces sp.
CCCTTGAGGTCCAAGAATCGTAAGAAGTTCAGGCGATCTGCGTCCAGGCCTCGGATCCTCTGCGCGTTCTTCAGGACTATCTTGCCGAACATTGCGTGGAAGGCGAAGAAAGCTGCGACTGCACCGACAACAAGTGCAACGACAACGCCTATAGCCGCACCGCTCATTTCAACGGCCGTACGCACACCGATCAGAGCAACATTCGCACCCGCCAGCAGCCAGACAACGCCGGCCACGATAATCAGGTTTTCTTTCTTCATTTTGAGCAGTGTCATCAGCAATCTTTCTTTTCAATCAGAGCCGCAGCGACGCTTCCAGAAGCAGCATTCTCAGCCACGGCCTCGTACAAGCTGGTATCAAGAAGGGCGAAGAGGGACTCGCAATCAGAGCCCTCCATGAGGGAAGTAAAAATAGTCCCCAGAACAAAAGGACAGAGTTTCTCGGGGCTCAGGGCGCCAACTAACCTTGAGCGCGCGACTGCTGGATCCGCATCCAACACATGCTGGAGCCCCTGTTCCATGTGAGCCAGCATCGGACCACGCGCAGCCTCCAAGGCCTCGTGCTCACTGCGGGGAAGACGGCGCATCTCAGCGAACCAATCAACGTCCATCTGAGCCAAAGCCGCGCCCAAAGCACCGCGCAATTTCCGCACGTAGTCGACGAAACTCTCGCTCCCATCGACCCGACAGCATTCCTCGAACAGCGCCTGGCCGAAGAATCGAGTAAATACTGCGGCCGTCAGGTCCGCTTTTGTTGGGAAGTACATGTAGACCGAGCCGACGGCAATCCCACACGCGGCGGCGACCTTGCGCACGGAGAGCGCGGAGATGCCGTCGCGCGAGGCGATGGCATAGGCCTGGCTGACCACTTTCTCCGGGTCGATCACTTGTTTGGGCACGAAATCCTGCTGTCTTACTACCTGCGACAATCCTTAATGAACAGTGTTCAGTATAGGGCCGCACACCCCTACGTCAACAGAGGAAACTAGGGATCCACCACTACCACCAGCAAGTCATCTCACGCTGACGAGGCCTACCCTGCTTGGCGGGGTAGGCCTCGTTCCACGACAGCGATGTTATAGTCATCGCGAGCCAATGAAGCCCTATGAAGAAAGCTGCTCATGGACAGAGTCGCACGCATCGCCGCACCCCTCTTCTTCATCGCCATGGTCTACGCAGGGTGGCGTTTCGACCTCAACCTCCCCATCCAGCCGCTGCTCTCGCCAGGCCCGTGGATCGTCGCACTGCTGATCGCGACCTACTTCAGCGCACTGACAGTGCTCCACTCTCAAGATAAGGTCGCTCCACGCGTACTCGCTTTTTGGGGACTCATCATCAAGCTTGCTCTCCTCCCCATTTTCCTCATCATGCTCATTCTCACGATCATCGTTCCGCTAGATAGCTCCAACGGCAACGTCAGCGGCTTTCTGATGATTTTCCTCATCCTCCCCCTTGACGCGGGAGTCTACTGCTTGATGCTCGTGTCATCCTTCCATGGGTTTGC
>CALIZH010000108.1 GCA_938028585.1 uncultured Actinomyces sp.
ATGCAGTTGGGGACAGGCTCTGTGCCTGCCCCCAACTGCATTCAATCTCGTCTAGGACGAGCTTTAGAGGTTTTCGATGTCGAGGTTTACGGGGACCTTTGCGTTGAGCTTCCAGACCTGCGAGTAGAAGCTGAGTTCGCTTTCCCACGAATCCTTAATATGCGCTGCTGAACGGAATCCGTGGCCTTCACCCGGGTAGAGACGAAGAGCCACAGCACGGCCGCTGTCACGGAGGGCCTCGAACATGGACTCTGCTTGTGAGGGAGGAACGACCTTATCTTCGGTACCTTGCAGCAAGAGAAGTGGTGCGTGGATCTGATCGACCTTGTTGATCGGGGAGCGCTCGGCCCACACGGGATCTGAAAGATCATCCGAACCGATGAGGAATTTATCGTAGTGCGACTCGAACTTGTGAGTCGTTGCCTCGAGCAGCTTCAGGTCGCCAATTCCGAAGAGCGAGGTGCCAGCGGTGAAAACATCGCTGTCAGCAAGAGCTGACAACACCGTATAACCACCTGAGGAACGACCCCTGATCGCAATGCGCTCAGGATCAGCTAGTCCTTGGGAAACCAAGTACTGTGCTCCTTCGGCGCAATCTTGCACGTCAAAGACCCCCCAGTGCCCATTCAGGCGCTGGCGGTACTTGCGACCGTAGCCAGTTGACCCGCGGTAATTGACATCAAGGAAGGCAAATCCACGAGAGGTCCAGTATTGGACAGCAATTGATAGCCCTGGACGAGCGGAGGAAGTCGGACCTCCGTGAACATTGACGAGGAGCGGAGGAAGGGAACCCTCGGGAGCAGTGAACTCGGGGTTCTTCGGTGCGTAGTAGAAACCGTGGACAGTCTCTCCGTCGCTACTGGTCCATGAAACTGCCTGCGCAGCTGAAATCAGATCATCGCTCAGGTGCTCTTGAGAAGAAGATCGGAGTACTCGAGACGCCCCACCAGAGACCTCAACGATTGCGGGCTCGTGGGTTGCGCAGTCCGCAAGGGTAACAACACGGCCTTCGTAGCAGGCAACATTTCCAGTCGGCCACCACGGGGTACGCCATTCTTCGCACATACCGTTATCCAGGCGAACAGTGCCCAGATGCCACGTCCCGTTTTCTGCCCATGAGCAAATGAGGTTTTCGTAGTCGAAGTTATCGTAGGAATGAAGGCCAAGCTGCCAGTGAGGATGCGAGAATGCACGTGCACTGGGATGCAAGGGGCGTGTGCGAAGACGCGTCATCCAGGCGAATTGATCTTCGTCATCATTCCACTGGAATCCCTCTGTGCGATAGAGGTTCGCCCAACCGGAGGAGTCATCGACGTGGATCAGGTCACCGTTCAGAGTCCAACGAGGTTCATAAACGCAGACCTCTGGCTTATCAACCAAAATCAACGAGGCTGCGATCTTACCCTCGAAATCCAGTGAGCCAACGTGAAGGGCGGAGCGTGTCCATGCCATGTTGGGGTGGTTCCATGAGAGCCATGCGAGCTTGGTTCCATCGGGACTCAAGGTCGGCGATGAGACAAAGTCAGATCCACCAAAAATCGGGATGATCTCGAAAGCGTTGCGCGCTGCGCGTCCATCCAAGGGAATTGCGACAAGGGAGTTGACGGGTTCGCCAGGATTTGAATGATCCTCTGCTACCGCATAAACCAAACCACGAACGTCGGCGATTTCGAAGTCACCGTAGCGAACTTTGCCCAAAGGAGTGAGCGGAACCAACTGGCGCCTCGGATCGCGAGTATTAAAGGCATAAACGCGACCGTCGAAGCCATCAGAAAAAACGATGAAGCCGTCAGAAACTGCGTATGCTCGTCCGCCATATTCATGGACACGGGTGCGGACGTCAGGCAGACGAATACCATCAATGAGCGGAAGAACTTCAGAGATCTGCCCCATCGAATCCGCGCACAGAAGAGTATTTCGACCGTTATCGCGGGGGTTACCTTCAACCCAGTAGGTATCGGTTTCATCGACGCGAACCTGTGACAGCTGCACTGATGTCTGAGTGTAGGAATCGGCTTCGACCGGAGAGTCCCACTGTCCATACGGACGTTGCACGCTCATCGTGTCTCCTTCTCTATACGTCAAGTCGTCGCTCCTTCATTCTAATTCCTGCATTGATAACGTGCTTTGAAGTCTGATTGCGCTTCATACTCCTTCTCTTAGCGCGCATCATTCGGCTCATCAGTCGCCATGACACTAGAATCTCTCTCATGACCCATGCCCAAAATCAGGCCTCTTTATTGAGTTCGATTTCTTCGCCCGGTGACCTGAGGCGTGTCCCAGCGGCAAAATTGGACGATTTAGCGGCACAGATCCGTGCGAAGCTCATCGAAGATGTCTCAAAGACAGGCGGGCACCTTGGGCCAAATTTAGGCGTTGTTGAATTAACTATCGCTCTTCATCGGGTTTTCCGTTCACCCGCAGACACGATCGTCTTTGATACCGGTCATCAGACTTACGTTCACAAACTGCTGACAGGACGCCAAGACTTTTCGAAGCTTCGACAAGAAGGTGGCCTGTCGGGATATCCCAGTCGCGAAGAATCCGTCCACGATGTTCTTGAAAGCTCGCACGCATCTTCATCACTATCGTGGGTTGATGGTATTTCCCGCGAAAAATCTCGACGCGGTGATCCGACATGGACGATTGGCATCATTGGCGATGGTGCACTGACAGGTGGAATGGCTTGGGAAGCGTTAAACAATATTGCTTCCGATCACAAGCGACGTGCAATCATCATCGTCAACGACAATGGGCGCTCCTATGCGCCAACTATTGGTGCCGTAGCTCGTCATCTTGATCTTCTACGTTCTTCTCGAAATTACGAAAAGGCGCTGTCGTGGGGTAAACGGACTCTGATGAATTTTGGGGAACCTGGACGCGCAACCTACGGAGCTCTTCACGGCCTCAAAAGCGGTATTAAAGACGCGCTCATTCCGCAGGCGATGTTTGAGGACCTCGGACTGAAGTACCTCGGACCTGTGAACGGTCACGACATTGCAGCGATGGAAGAGATCTTCAATCGCGCACGAGCCTTGCACGAGCCCGTCCTGATCCATGTCATGACGCAGAAGGGACGTGGCTACACCCCTGCGGAAGAAGACATTGCAGATCGATTCCATGCAGTGGGGAAGATCCATCCCGAAACGGGTCTTCCTATCGCGCCAGCACGTTTTGCGTGGACCAGTGTCTTCGCCGATGAGATTCGTCAGATCGCGCATGAACGTGAAGATATTGTGGGCCTAACTGCTGCGATGATGCTGCCCGTCGGCCTCGGCCCCTTCAAGGATGACTTTCCTGCACGCGTCGTTGATGTGGGGATCGCAGAACAGCATGCGGTTGCTGCCGCCGCTGGAATGGCTTTCGCTGGGGCGCACCCGGTTTTTGCGGTCTATGCGACCTTCCTGAATCGAGCATTTGATCAAATCCTTATGGATGTTGGGCTTCACCACTGCGGGGTGACCTTTGTTCTTGATCGAGCCGGAATTACTGGTGATGACGGGGCATCCCACAACGGAATGTGGGATATTTCGATGCTGAATTCCGTTCCCGGCTTACGTCTTGCTGCCCCGCGTGATGAGGCGACGCTACGCGAAGAATTGCGCGAAGCAGTAGCGGTAGATGATGCGCCGACAGTCCTTCGCTATCCGAAAGGTGCCTTGACTGATCCTATTGTTCAGCTTCGTCGTGTAGGTGGCTGCGATGTCCTCAAAGACTGGGATGAAGGCACTGAAGTCTCAAAGGTCTGCATTGTTGCCTTGGGCTCGATGGTCCCAGCTGCTATGGAAGCAGCCGCTCTTCTTGAGGATGACGGCTTGGCAAGCGTGCGCGTGGTCGATCCCCGCTGGGCTCTTCCAGTTCCCGAGGCCTTGGTTGGCCTGGTCGAAGGAGCTGAGCTTGTGCTCAGCGTTGAGGACGGCTTAGTTGATGGCGGATTTGGGTGGTCGCTGCGTGATCTGCTTTCTTCGAATGTATCAACGCGTTCGATACCAGTCGTCACTGCAGGTATTCCAAAGGAATTTCTTCAACAGGCTAGCCGAGCGAGTATTGTGACGGCTCTTGGTCTTGATGCACAGGGTCTGAGTGAAAGAATCCGTCACGCTTTAGCGGGAGAGTAGATCGGTCAGGGCGCTCGCCATCAACGAGATCTGCCAGGGGCGTGCACCCTGTGCGGTGAGGAATTCATCGACAGGCATACCCAATCCCTGTTGGGTGTGTTCCCAAGCCAAAGCGCGCTGAACCCGTGGCTCGAGGACAATTTCTGGACTAATTTCTAGGGTTTCGGCTTGCTTAGCAACGGCCTCGCGAACCTCAAGAAGAAGCTCATGTGCTTCGGCATGAATACGTTGCCAATGCCTGACGCTAGGAGTATGTCCGTCGTCTTCCGTTCGATGTCGGGGTGGAAGTTGGTTTTCTGGAAGGGCTAGTGCGCGAGTGACTGCATCAAGGAAATGCTGCGCATAACGTCGCGCCTGAGGTGAACGAAATTCGGCAATCGAAAGAAGATTGTGGCGAGTCCTTGGTGGACGTTGAGCAGCGTGGATAATTCCACTGTTTCGTACCAAGCGTCCGGGAGCAAGGTCGATTTCGAGCGCAATCGCATCGCGCTCGATCCAAAGCTCGCGTGCGATTGCGAGAGCTCGTTTGGAGGTCAACTTGCCAATGCCGGAAATCGAACGCCAACGATCTTTTTTCGGCGAAGGTGGGGCGGCCTCGGCAATGTGCGAAAACTCCTGCTCAGCCCACGAGATACGGCCAAGGTCATCCAGGCGCTTTTCGAGGGAATCTTTAAGGGCCGTCAGAAGCTCAACATCAAGAACCGCATATCGCAGCCAGTCCTTCGGAAGGGGGCGCACCGACCAATTCGAGGCTTGGTGGTCTTTGACAAGTGTCAGTCCCAAGACTTGCTCACAAACCGCAGAGA
>CALIZH010000109.1 GCA_938028585.1 uncultured Actinomyces sp.
AAGGGAGGTCGCCATCAATGCGACGCCCGCTGCGGGAATGACCAGCATTGCTGCCAGAAGAGACGTGTGCTGAACCAGAACCCCAACAAGAGGCGGCGCGACAAGAAAAGCCAGGCGCCCCAGCCACGACACAATTGTCAGGCCAACCGCAGGATCCATTCCGCGGATATCGTGGGCTGCATTGTAGGCAAGAGGTACCGAGGCCGAGGCACCAATTCCCGCCGTCGCAAAACCGAACAGCAGGGCTGGGGTTGTTCCGATGAGCAGTCCGCCTCCCATCCCGATAAGGATGAGCGCTCCCCCACCCGCTACGACTGCGCGCGGGCCAAATCTACCGACTAGGGGGTCTGCAATAAAGCGCCCCAGAGCATGAGTCGATAACAGAACAACATACCCACTTCCCGCGAGCGCTGCTCCTGTCTTCGCGTAATCACGCATAAAAAGCGTCGCCCAGCTAGATCCGGCGTCCTCGATGAGCATTCCAGAAATGCATAAAACAACAAGCAACCCCAAAACGATTAGTGGCGCAAAGGGGCGAGTACGGACGCGAGAGAGATCCTCTCGGTCTGTTTCTTCTGAGTTGTCTGGATCTGCACCGGGAAGGGTAAAGGGAAGGACAAGTAATCCAAGTGCAATGCAGCCCAAAGAGGCAATGAGGGTGTGGGCCAGAAGTGAAATGTGCAAGGCGGTCGTGAGAATTCCAAAGCCTCCACCCGCAGCTGCACCCACGGACCACATCCCGTGGAATGAACTGATGATGGGACGTCGATATTCACGTTGCAGGCGCAAGCCCTGCATATTTTGTGCGACATCCACCAGAGAATCACTGCAGCCGTTTAGGAAAAAACCGAACGCAAGAAGCAGATACAGCGCGACTGAGAGAAGAGAACCGGGGGAAGCTAAGGGACGCAGAGTCGCACTCAAACCGATTGTCAGTACCGCAATTCCGATCCCAATTGTCAAAAGTGAGGCCGCAATGCGTGATGTTAAGTGGCGAACAACCTTCGCCGCGAAGGGGCCTGCAAGAATTCCGCCCAGCGGTGATAGAGCGATCGTGGCGCCGTAAACACTTGCCGAGAGGCCAAACACATCCTTGATTTCTGGGAAGCGAAGCACCAAGCTCCCAATAAGAAGCCCATTGGTGAAGAACAGCGCGCAGATTGCCACGCGCGCTTTTCTCCTGTGAGACTGCGTGTGTTCTGGCATTGTCGTCACTCCCCTATGAGTGCTTCGGATTGCCCTTCTTTGACATCTACCGGATAGTAGCAGTCATTTCGGGGAGAAAACTCATCGCCTGAACAACCAATCCAGATGCTTGTTCATAGCCGGAGGCGCTGGGATGGAAACCATCTGTTGCCCAAAAGTCTGAAACCAGCTCTGCGTGTGCGACATCAACAAAATCGACACCGTATTCCCGACAGATCCGCTGAGAGGCCGCGGTCTGCCAATCAATTCTGCGAGCGAGTTCGCGTCGGAGCATCGCAGGGAGTTTCGGAGAATGATGCGGCTGGCCGGCAGAGCACACAACGACGTGATCGGCACGAGTTCGCGCCTGCTCAATTACCGCTCGAAGATCATCAAGCCAGTCTTCCCGACTTCTCCTTGCCATGACATCGTTGCTTCCGGCACAGATGAAGAGAATATCGACGTGCCCGCTTACTTCGGGAAGAAAACGGTAACGTACGCGACGCATGGTCGACCCCAGTTTCGCGTGCGTCTCCCACTGAACCGGCCGATTGACCATATCGGCAATTTTTCGTGCAATTCGCGGAGTCAAGGCAAGGTCTTGATGCTCGACACCGCTTCCCGCAACCAGGGAATCCCCAATGGCAACCAATCGCAGTGGCCGGGCCGAGGCCTCGGGAACGAAAGAGGAAGGAGAGACGATCCCGTGACGCTCGCCGGGTGCTTCGGGGGCCAGACGAACAGTGTATTTCGCCCACAGAGCCTGGGAAAGAAGAAAAGTCTTGCGCACAGGATTCATCCTTTAACCCTATGCAGACGCCGAGCGCGCTTCTTTTGCGTTTTTGCTCAGGTGTCAAAGTAGGACATGTGACCCCTGAAATGTGAAGCTCTACGGGTACGCTTAAGGGGTACAGTCCTGATCACAGAGGTGAAGGAGATACTCATGGCTGAGAACACCCGTACCGAATCAGATTCGATGGGAACCGTTGAGGTTGCCGCAGATCGTTACTGGGGAGCACAAACCGAACGTTCACTGCACAATTTCGACATCGGCCGTAATACTTTCGTCTGGGGCCGCCCTATGGTGCGCGCACTGGGAACGCTGAAGAAGGCTGCGGCACTGGCAAACGCCGAGCTGGGAGAGCTGCCCCAAGATATTGCAGACCTGATTGCACGCGCCGCCGACGAGGTCATTGAGGGCAAGCTCGACGACCACTTCCCGCTGGTCGTTTTCCAGACCGGTTCGGGCACTCAGTCCAATATGAATGCCAACGAAGTGATCTCGAACCGCGCCATCGAACTTGCGGGCGGCGTCATGGGATCCAAGACTCCCGTTCACCCGAACGATCACGTTAACCGTGGCCAGTCCTCAAATGACACCTTCCCCACCGCAATGCACATTGCCGTGGTCCAGGAGCTTCAGGCCATGTACCCGCGCGTTGAGCAGCTGCGCAACACCTTGGACAAGAAGTCGAAGGAATACGCTGACGTCGTCATGGTTGGCCGCACCCACCTGCAGGATGCAACGCCCATTACCCTGGGCCAGGTTATTTCCGGCTGGGTTGCACAGATCGATTTCGCACTTGATGGCATTCACTACGCGGATTCTCGTGCACGCGAACTGGCAATTGGCGGAACCGCAGTGGGAACCGGCCTCAATGCTCACCCTGCATTCGGTCAGCTGGCTGCCAAGAAGATTTCCGAGGAAACCGGCATTGAGTTCAAGCAGGCCTCGAACCTGTTCGCAGCCCTGGGCGCACACGACGCGCTGGTGCTGGTCTCTGGCGCGCTGCGCGTTCTGGCAGATGCACTGATGAAGATCGCCAACGATGTGCGCTGGTACGCTTCCGGCCCGCGCGACGGCATCGGTGAGCTCATCATCCCCGAGAACGAGCCCGGATCGTCGATCATGCCCGGCAAGGTCAACCCGACCCAGTGCGAGGCCATGACCATGGTCGCCACCCAGGTCTTCGGCAACGACGCAACCGTCGGTTTCGCTGGTTCACAGGGCAACTTCCAGCTCAATGTTTTCAAGCCCGTCATGGCATGGAACGTTCTGGAATCGATCCGCCTGCTGGGTGATGCCTGCGTTTCCTTCGATATCCACTGCGCATACGGCATTGAGCCGAACCGCGAAAAGATTCAGCACCACTTGGATATCAACCTGATGCTGGTCACCGCACTGAACCGCCACATCGGTTACGACAAGGCCTCAAAGATCGCGAAGAACGCCCACCACAAGGGCATCTCGCTTCGCGAGTCCGCTCTGGAGCTTGGTTTCGTCACGCCCGAAGAGTTCGATGCATGGGTTGTTCCCGCGGATATGACGCACCCCAGCGCCGCTGACAAGTAAGCCTGCTAGGTATTACTCGCAGCTATGCCCCGGTTTGGACTCCTCCCAAACCGGGGCATTATTCTACACGGTAGAATACATACATAAATCTTGAAGGAAAGAGGATTCTAGTGGCACTTTTCGAGCGTCAAACCGACGGTGGCTTCATTGTTGCGCTTCCATTTGAGAATGCATTTCCTTTGCTGGTTCAAGAGATACAAAAACTTGGTTGGGGAGTTCATATGGTTGCCCCCACGACCGGCCACATTAAGGCAACAACCGATATGTCCATGTTGACCTACGGTGAAACGATTTGGATCTCAGCCTTCTCCATCCCGCAGGGCACATCGGTAGCAATGCGCGTTGAAGCTACAGGTTTTGCTCCCGCATTCCAGGGGAAGCAGAACCGTAAGAACATCAAGAAGCTTCGCGATAGCATTTCGGTCTTCGCCCAGACCTTTGATGCTCAATAACTGTTGCTTCCACACCAGATCTTTGACGCCCAATAACAATTGCTTCTACGTGAGCTGCGGGGAAGATTAGTACACTTTCGATTGACTGAAATCACAGGCTTTCTCGCTGAGAGAGTCCTGAGAATCCCCCTATGATTTCTTCGTGAGAAAGTCATTTGTTACCGCCGCCTGCGTAACGATTCTTCTATTCGCGGGTCTTTTTGTACCCGGCCTACGTGTCACCGTTCTGGTAGCCGGTTTACTTGCGGCTATTTTCCTGCCCTTCACAGCAATCTGGAACCATTCAGCAGCGGACGGCGCATTTTACGCGCGCAATCTGGGCTACGCCCTTGTCATGGCATTGATTCTTCTCAGCCCGTCTGTCACGGTTCTGCTCATCGATTCGGCAGCTTAAACAGCGAAACCCGTTTTTATTTCGTGGGACGGTCTTTCGTGACCGTCCCATTTTTAGCTTTGATCTGCGCAAACGACTCTTGCCAAGAGCTCAAGAGCTCAAGAGCTCAAGTGTAATTATCCGTGGATGCACCAAAGAATCGCTGCATGCCACCTGTGATTTCGTCGCGGTTTTCCGCCACCGCCAGATTGGCACTTCATTTCAACCTTTTCGTCTCCAAGGACAAACAATGAAGTTAACAAAAGCACTAGCGATTGCAACAGCGCTAGCCTTCATCGCTCCCCATCATTTGCAGCTACAAACGACCTCCCTCAGGACGCAGCTGAACAAAGAAGTTGCTCGGCATCCCGCGCCTTAACAAGACACGAGCTAGAAGAGTCAAACAAACTACTCACCCACGGATTAGAGGTAATTCAGACACGGGAACAAGCTACTACGGGCTCCACGCCTAGCGACTTTAGTGTTACACAGGGATACCGAAGCGCGTCAGGGTCCGGAAAACTACAGCTCGACACTTTCGTCGGCTATACCCATTCTGGG
>CALIZH010000110.1 GCA_938028585.1 uncultured Actinomyces sp.
ATGGTGAGTCGCCTCTGCGGATTGGCTGCGCAAGTGCCGCAAGACAAAGAAACTACGGCTCAATATGAGCGAATTTCTTCGATGATCAGAGGCATTGTCTTGTTGGAACCTTGCATTGACCCGAGCTTGTCGACGCACTCAAGCTCGCTCTTTGCAGATGGTCCGATTTGGACGCGTCGCGCGGCAGCCGGTGCATGGCGTCATTTCTTTGGGCATATGCAGGCTAAGGATGAATCGGGAAAGAAATTGGAGATTCCCGAAGCTCTTGTCGAATTGGCATTCCCCAAGCCTCGGGAACATATGAGGGAAATTGGCTTCCCTCCGGCATTAGTTGTTGTGAATCCTGTCGATCCTCTTCGAGATGAGGGGATTGCTCTGGCAACTGGCCTGGTTGATAGTGGGTGTATTGCTGAGTTGCACATGTTCGCGGGTACTTTTCACGGGTCGCTTTCAGTGCCTGACTCTGTTGCTTGGGGCGAGATTCGTTCATTGATCAGTCGTTTTATGACGGAGAACAGCTGATAGAAAGTGGATGAGCTCAGAGAAAGAGAGGGGTGCAACGTCGGCAGTGTGCCGGCGCTGCACCCTTCTCTATATGCCCTGTGAGCTGCAATTATTCGCTCACCAAATATTCAGGGAACTTTGTCAAGATCGTGACCGAAGTGTAACCATCGGGGCTGGAAAGCCGTTTCTACGTAGTAATACAATTCACACCAAGGACTTCCGTGTCATAGGGGCGCGGGAAGCCGGGCGACAGTGAAGCCGCAGGCAAACCGAAGGAAGTCACCGAACTATCAAAGGAGAGTTCAATGGCACGTCGTGCACTCGCCGCCGTTGCAGTTCTGGGCATTGCCGCCGTGGGACTGACAGCGTGCTCTGGATCCAAGGACAAGGCTGCTTCTGGAAGCTCAGAAGGAAAGTCGCTTGTCGTTACCTACTACAAGACCTCGTCTTTCCCGCAGGTTGAAGACTTCATGAAGCGTGCGAAGGAAGAATTCGAGTCGACCCACAAGGGTGTCACCATCGATCTTCAGCCCGTTGAAGCCGAGGCTGACCAGTACTTCACCAAGCTCGCACTGATGAATAAGTCGAAGTCCAAGGCTCCCGACATCATCTATGAAGACACCTTCCAGGTCATGAGCGATGCTGCAGCCGGATACCTACTGCCCATCGATCAGTACGTGAAGGACTGGGATGAGTGGAGCCAGTACTCCGAAAGCTCGACTCAGGGCGCAAAGGGCATGGATGGCAAGCTCTACGGTGTTCCCTTCGGCACCGATACCCGCGGTATCTACTTCAATAAGAAGATCTTCGAGCAGGCGGGTCTACCGACCGATTGGCAGCCCAAGAACTGGGACGAGATTCTTTCCGCAGCACGCACCATCAAGGAAAAGGTGCCCGACGTTATCCCCATGAACATCTACGCAGGCCGCGCCGGTGGCGAACAGACCACCATGCAGGGCTTCGAAATGCTGCTCTACGGAACTCAGGACACCCTGTACAACACCGATACCAACAAGTGGGTCAGTGGCTCCCAGGGCTTTAAGGACGCTCTGACCTTCTACCAGACCGCATACTCCGAAGGCCTGGCCCCCTCCAACGACGTTGCTCTGGACAAGGCAGTCGGTACTCGCGTTTCCACTGAGCTCCTCCCCAAGGGCAAGCTCGCCATCGATATCGATGGTTCCTGGCTTCCCTACGTGTGGATGCAGGATTCCACCAAGTGGGCCGAATGGCAAGACACCATCGGTCTGGCAAAGATGCCGACTCAGAAGGGGCAAGAACCCGGATTCACCACGCTCTCAGGTGGCTGGGTGCTCTCCGTTGGATCCCAGACCAAGGATCCCGAGCTGGCAGCCGACTTCGTCAAGACCGCTCTGAATAAGAAGGGCTCCCTGCAGTACTCCATCGCGACCTCCGCGATTGCCGTCCGTAAGGACATCATCTCTGATCCTGAGTACCTCAAGGCCAACCCCTCCTTCGAGTTCTTCGCTGGAATCGTCCAGTACACGCACTTCCGCCCTGCAACTCCCGACTACCCGCAGATCTCCACGAATATCCAGACGGCCACCGAATCTGTGGTCACCAAGGAACAGACCCCCGAACAGGCCGCAAAGGCCTATGACGAGGGCCTGGTGAAGATCGTCGGCGAGAAGAACATCGAAGCGGCGAAGTAACATGTCCACCTCGGTTCGTGTGGGGACCGAGAGCACTGCGACCCTTGGCGGGCGACGCGAGACACTGATCTCTCGCATCGCCCGCCAAACGGGCCGAATGGGCCTGCTGTTTCCAGCAGTTGCTCTTATGGCGGTGTTCCTCATCGGTCCCATTGCATACTCGGTATATGGGTCTTTGACCAATGCCGCCCTTTCGGGCTACAAAGCGGCAAACCCCGAATTTGTTGGCCTCGAAAACTATGCGGAACTGCTGACCAGCAATGCTTTCTGGAAAGCAGTCCTGCTTACCGTCATCTTTGTGTTTGCGTCAGCTGTTGTCGGCCAGAACATCTTGGGTCTGGCCTTGGCAATGCTCATGCGTAAGGCGCCGAAGATCCTTTCCACACTTGTCGGTGGCGTTGTTGTGATCGCCTGGGTTATGCCCGAAATCGTCGCCGCCTTCGCGCTCTATGCTTTCTTCTCCACTGACGGAACACTCAACGTCCTGCTCAGTTACATCGGCCTCGGCGGAACAACCTGGCTCCTGACTTTCCCCATGTTCTCGGTCATCATGGCCAATATCTGGCGTGGTACGGCCTTCTCAATGATGGTGTACTCCGCGGCTCTCGCTGAGGTTCCACCGGAAATTCAAGAAGCGGCAAAAGTCGATGGAGCACGCGGATGGCAGCGTTTCTTCTTCGTCACCCTTCCCATGATCAAGGGCTCCATCTCCACCAACCTGCTCCTGACCACCCTTCAAACCCTGGGCGTCTTTACGCTCCTGTGGGTGATGACGGGCGGCGGTCCGGGAACCCAGTCAACGACCCTCCCGGTCATGGCCTACCAAGAAGCCTTTAAGAACTCTCTGATTGGCTACGGTACGGCGATTGCCACGGTGACCATTGTGCTGGGTGCGCTTTTTGCTATGGTTTACATTCGCGCCTTGAAGCCGGAGGTGGACTGATGGCTACGCAAGCTAAGGAAATCCCCTCCGTCGCTAATCCGCGTGAGAAAACGGTTCGCTTGATCTCAAGCATCGTCTTGGCATTGATCGGAATTTCATTCCTGATTCCATTGGCGTGGGTGCTCTTTGCCTCCTTCAACCCAACGGCAACCGTCTCCCTGAGTGTTCCTGAGCATTTCACGACCGAGAATTACACGGATATCGCGACATTTGATCGAACCTGGCTTCCTCTGTGGAATTCTGCGCTCCTCTCCTTTGGAACGGCAATCTTGACCGTTGTTATCGGTGCACTCGCGGCCTACCCGCTTTCTCGTTACAAGAGTCGTTTCGCTCGCGGATTTATGTACACGATTCTTTTTGGAACCTGCTTACCTATTACGGCACTGATGGTTCCCGTGTACTCACTCTTCGTCAGCCTCGATCTGATCGATTCGATGCCCGGCATCATCTGCTTCATGACTGCAACCTCACTGCCCATGGCCGTGTGGATGCTCAAGAACTTCATGGACTCTGTCCCTGTGTCTCTTGAAGAAGCAGCCTGGGTCGATGGCGCCAGCGCCCTCAAGGCTCTGCGAACCATTGTTCTTCCCCTGATGAAACCCGGTCTGTTGGTCGTCTTTATCTTCATATTCACCGCGACCTGGGGGAACTTCTTCGTTCCCTTCATCTTGACGACTGATCCGGATATTCAGCCAGCTGCCGTCGCTATTTACCAGTTCTTCGGAACTCACGGAGCCGTTGTTTATGGAAAGCTTGCCGCATTCGCGGTGATCTATTCCAGCCCGGCTTTGGTTCTGTACGCAATCATGCAGAAGGTTTCCGGAGGAAGTTTCGCAATGGCAGGAGCAGTCAAGGGCTAGGCCCACCCCTCCAGGGTCCAGCCCCTTCCTCACTCCCGAGGAAGAGTGATGTGCCTGGTTGCCACCTCTTCGGCAACCAGGCCATCGCGTATCAGAGCCTCAATGACGCGAGGAGCCTGCTGCGGATCCGCGCCCTCCAAGCGTGCCGCGGCGACGGCCTCGTCAATCGAAATTCCTAAGGGAGAAGCGCGCAAAGCTGCCATCACCCGTCCCCGAGCCTGCCGGTCAGTTCCCTTCCACGCCTGACCACGAGGCCTCACCTCGGCGGGTGGGAAACCAGCGCCCGCCCAGGCGCAGTTCTTGCGCAGCGGGCACCCCGCACACTTGGGGGAGCGCTGGGTGCAGACCAGCGCGCCAAACTCCATGATCGCCACATTCCACAGCGCGCACTCTGCACCGTCTTCGGGCAGCCATTCCATCGCCGCAGCGAACTCAGACCGCGAAGGTGCGGAACGTCGCGCGAACTCAACTCCGTCGCAGATACGCGCGAACACCCGCCGAATATTCGTATCAAGGACGGGAACGCGCTGATGGAACTGGAAGGATGCAATTGCGCTGGCGGTGTAGGGCCCGATTCCCGGCAGGTCCAGCAAGGCCTCGTAGGAGGAAGGGAGAACGCCCCCGAAATCGCGCGTGATACTCAGCGCGCAGTCGCGAAGGCGCAGAGCCCGCGATGGGTAACCCAGGTGGCTCCATTCGACAAGCACCTCGGCCGGTGATGCTTTCGCCAGATCTGCGGGAGTCGGCCACAGACTCATCCAGCGCTCCCAAATCGGCTGAACGCGAGGGATGGGGGTTTGCTGGCTCATGACCTCAAAAACAAGCGTGCCCCACGGGGAAACATCATCGGCACGCATGGGAAGATCGCGGCGATGAAGGCGGTACCACTCCATGATGGCACTACGGGCAGTTTCTATTTCGGTCACAGGCACACAGGTAGCTTAGCCGTCACCCAACGCGCCCGCTGAGGCGAGTAGGCTCACCCCAAACTGTGCGAGAATGGCAGCATGCTGCTCAGTGATCGCGATATTTCAGCAAGCCTTGATAGCGGACGTATTCAATTGGATCCGCTTGATCGCTCTCTGATTCAACCCGCAAGTATTGACGTGCGTTTGGATCGACTCTTCCGCCTCTTCGATAATCACCGCTATCCGGTGATCGATCCCGCTGCCGATCAATCTGACCTGACCCACAGTGTGGACGTGGGACCGGATGATCCCTTCGTGCTGCACCCCGGTGAGTTTGTGCTGGGTGCCACCTATGAGCTGGTGACTCTGGGTGACGACATCGCAGCGCGCCTTGAGGGAAAGTCTTCGCTGGGTCGCTTGGGCCTGCTCACGCACTCAACCGCTGGCTTCATTGACCCAGGCTTCTCTGGCCACGTCACCTTGGAACTGTCGAATACTGCGACCATGCCGATCCTGCTCTACCCGGGCATGAAGATTGGTCAGCTGTGCTTCTTTGACCTGTCCTCGCCCGCCGAGCACCCTTACGGCAGTGAAGGCTTGGGTTCGCACTACCAGGGGCAGCGCGGGCCGACGCCCTCGCGTACTCACCTTCGCTTTAGTCGCACCCGTATCGAGCGTTGATCGTGGGCCAAGAAGCATCGCTGCCCCCTAAACGCAGGTCGTTTCGCGAGCGTTTGGAAGCTGCTCCTGCTGGGCAGGCTCACGATTCTGCGCGAGGTGTTCAGTCCTCGCTGAGCCAGACGGCTTCGCACCCTTTGACTGAAACCTCGATGACTTCGGTCGGCGGGATGCGTGCTTTCGACACCGCGCTGCGAGTGAACGGCACCGGCGAGATTCGCCTTGATGACCATGTTGCGCGCGTGTCTATGGGCACCAGCTCCGCTGCGCGTGAAGTGTTGCCTCTTCCCGTTGAGTTGGGGCTGGCAAACCACCTCTTCTGCGTGGGCGCTTCCGTTGAAGATGATGAGCTTGAGGCCTTGGCTGTTTCCGCGTGGGACGAGGCCCATTGGGTTGCTCCCGGTCGTCTGCACCTTCGCGGGGGAGTAGAGCTTTCTGGCCCTTGGGTGCTTCCCGTAAACGTCCGAGGTCCACTTGGCTTGGGTGCAGACCTCACTCACGCGTGGGTTGTGGAGTGTGAGCCGATGCGCGGGGAGCCTGCACCGCCTGAGCTTGCCGCGAGTGACCGCTGGGCTTCGGCTTTCCCCGAGGGCTTGCCCGTTGGGCTCGAATATCAGGTCTTGCTGGTGCTGGAGCGGATGGCTCGGCGCTTGGCTGGTGCTGTGCGCATTGCGGGAAGTGGCGTTGTTATGCAGCCCGATCCTGATTCCGCAGTGTCCTTGGCCGTGTATTCACCGCGCTGGGTGGGGCCCGCTGAACTTGCCGAGGCCTTGGCTGAGGCTTTCCCAGAGACGATTGATTCGCGTGAGTTGGTTGCTGATGCGCAGGGAGAGCCTTCCCGTCAGAATCGTCGCGATGCCGAGGCTGAACGAGAGCTGCGTTCAGTGGTGCATGAGTTGAGTGATGAGTTGCGAGAAGCCTTAGCGCGGGATCGTGAACATGCACTCAGTGCTGAACAAGTAGTTGATGGTTTTGCTTTGCTCAGTCCTATCGGGAATCAATCAATCATGATGGTTGAAGTGCATCAGGTTGAGCAGGTTCCTCATGTTTTGCGCTGGGAGGAATGGGCGCAGGGAGCGGTGATTGAATATCGACTGCGCTGGCTTCCTAAGGGAAATGTCGAGGTCCCTGAGAGTATCGTCACTCGTTCTGAGCGTTTGGAGCGGATGCGTTCAACCCGGGATATTGAGTCTGCAGCAACAATTATCCTTGGAATTACGGGCGGAGCCGTGGTTGACGAGGATGACTTCCTGGTTTCTTTATGAAATGTTTATGAATGAAATCTGAATAAATTTAGCTGAGAAAACACTAGGAATTTCAGCCTGATTACCTGTAATATATTTTTGAATCTGTCAATCTTCGGATTTTTGGAGTCTTTCCTATGACAACCCTCCGCACTAAGCGCGCGGTTTCTGCGCTCGCAGCGCTGACGCTTGCGGTTGGTGGTATCGGTGCCGTTGAGATCTTCTCTGACGCTGCCGCTCCCGCCGCCCACGCCGCAACTTGTCCCGCACCCACCACAGATATCACCTCGAAAATGACTGTTGGCCAGCCTGAACTGGTTGACGACAATGGAAATGCAACGACGAACCTCACTGTTGGTCAGACCCTTGGTTACAAGGTCAAGTGGTCGACCAGCTCGAAGGTGACCGCAGGTCAGTACTTCCAGTACAAGCTTTCAACCAAGTCCGCGAACCCGATCGCTCCCTTCACCTTCGATGTGAAGTCAGCATCGGGCACCGTGATTGGCTGCGCTACTTGGGGATCGGATGGCACTGTCAAGGTCGTCTTCAATGAAGCAGCTGAGGGTGCGGCATCTTGGGATGGCTGGGTGATCACTCGCTCGCGCTTGACCCTGGAGGCCAATGAGATCGGAGGCACGCAGCCTTTCCATCTGACCGAGACCAAGTTCGTTGACGTTAACGTCAAGAAGGGCGTCGGTGTTGGCGAAGGTTTCCGTAAGGATGGCTTCTGGACCTACCCCGGCACCGTTTGGAACAAGAGCCGCACCATCTCTTGGCGCGTGACCATTCCCGGTGGCTCCGCTGGTCTGAAGAACGTGACCTTTACCGACAACTCTGAAGACACCAAGTGGGACTTCGACTGCACCGATCTGACGAGCCAGTTGAAGAATGCCGCTAACTTCAAGCTTCTTGCAGCTGTTGGCGGCGCCAACTACGCAGGTGCGGACCTCTCTAACGGTTCTCTCTCTAAAAACGCGACCATTACCTGTGATGCAAACGCGCTCAAGATTCAGATTCCTGAGATTCCTGCAAACCAGTTCGCAGTCTTCACCCTCTACGGTCGCGTTGAGAACCTGGTGAACGGACGCTACTGGAATACTGCAAACATCGAAGCTCCGGGCACTCCGGGCGCTTCGGTTGCAAGTGAAAAGCTCGTCTCCGGTGCTGATGCTG
>CALIZH010000111.1 GCA_938028585.1 uncultured Actinomyces sp.
AGTGTCCATGTAGAATATGGTCCCGTGCTATCGGTGTCGTCTTCGGGTGGGCCGTATAGCGCCGATAGTGCACTTCGATAGTTTGTGTATATGGACTGTGTGATGGTGGATATCTGTGACGACTTTAGCTCGATAGGGGCTCTGGTGGTCATTCTGGAGTTGATGCTGCCTACTAGGTTGCTGTTCTGAATATCTTCCGTGATAGCTCCGTCCAACTCCCCATTGCTCACCTGGGTGCTGAATAAGGTGTCGTCGTCAGGGTCGGGGATCCAACCGCACTGGTCGCGGAGGGTGAATGCCTCAGCGAGGGTGATGGGCCAGGCGTGCTCGGCCCAGGTTCTCACGATGGCGACCATTTGCTCGGTGGTGTATGCGTAGAAAGGAGTGCCGGCATGCCGGCTGTAGTCCTGAATACTCGGTGGGGTGCTCATGCTTCTCCTATCATCAGACTAGAGTTTATCGATGTTTTGCTGCAGGTGTCGGATCACCTCGGGTGTCAAGGTGAAGGGCTGCTCAGTGATCCTAGTCAGCTCTGGGGTCTTGGTTCTCATGACCTTAATTGTCAACCTGGTTTGGCCGCTCTTGACTCCCTCCCACACGTCAGGATGATCGTGGAAGTACTGCGCGAAACGAGGGTCGCTCAGCATGCGGTCTCTAGTATAAGCTGGGGTTCCCTGCCTGGCTGTGCCTTCATAGATTGTCTGCCGCGGCGTTGAGCTGAGGCGACTCGTTCCGCCCTTGTACTCGCTGATGACGATTTCATCGCCATCAGGGCTGATTGCCATTCCGTCCAGCCATCCGTGAGGTGCAGTGCCGTTGTTCACTGGAACGTTCTTTGAGAGGAACTCGTTAGGTATGTAATATCTCTGTGACTCGAGATATGCTTCGCCTCCGGTCTCGCCAGCTCTTGTCGTTGCTGCGTACCAGTCTTTCTGTGCGTTGAGGCGTTGCTTGGTAATCTGTTTTAGTTTTTTAATGGCTTGTGGATCGTAGCCTTGTTCCTTTAGCTGTTTTATTGTTTCTTCGTAGGTTCCTGATTGGTACTGCCCTATGGTGTGACCCTTGGGGAGTTGGCGTCTTAACGTCCTGGTGGCAGCGTAATAGTCCGCTTTTCGTCGTGCCCGATAGTCGAACAGGTACTGAATCTCGGAAGCTCGG
>CALIZH010000112.1 GCA_938028585.1 uncultured Actinomyces sp.
TCCTGACCGTGCGAACGTACGGACTCATACCCCCACGTTAGTGCGCACCCCAACCACCCCACAATGAGCCAAATCGAATCAGTGAAAACGATTCCCCAACAACTTCGCAATATAGGGGGCTCTAATGAATATCTGAGAGCCGATAGTAGACAAAGACGAGGCTGTAGAGGGATTAATTACCCTAACCACTTCAAACAGTCGAGCAACTGGATGGCTTACCTCTCGTTCGCCGCTAACTATAGCAGAAAGTATAAGTTCCGCCGCATCATTCTCCGACAACATAGGTACATTTCTCAATCTACGATTAGGGCGCGTCATTGGAGACTTAACAAGAGGCAATTTTACAGATGTGAATCCAATACCAGTACCAGCCAACTCTGTAGACAGGACAGTGAACATCTGGTCAAGAGCGGCTTTCGTAGCGGAATAAGCACCAAATCCTGGTACAGCAAGCTGAGTTGAAACTGAAGAAAGCGTTACGACTCGAGCCCCTTCCTGTTCTACTAGAGTGTCCAGCAATGCGCGAATAATACGTAAGGGCCCAAGAAAGTTAGTCTGAGTCATACGTGCGATACCACGAAGATCTGTCGACATCAATGCGAAAGGACGATCAATCGATAACCCCGCTGAGTTGATGAGTATATCAATAGACCCCATTTGTTTGAGAGAAGCCGCAGCAGTATCGATAGACGAATTGCTGAGAAGATCACAGTGTACAAACTTAACTCGATCTCGTGCAGCGCCAGAAGTGAAGCCCGCAGTAAACTTATCGGGATTTCGACCAAGCACGATAACCTCGCCGCCACGATCGATCACCTTCATCATCATTTTCTTACCAATGCCAGAAGTGGCTCCCGTGATGACTACGCGTTTTCCTAAGAAAAATGTCTCGCATTCTCTCTTAGAGCGCAGAGCACTTTCGGCAACCCATCCATGCCAAATACGAGGAACGTAATCAGCGAAACGACTAGAAAAAACTCCCAGTTTGGCAAGCTTAGTGGACGTTGCAGTGTTATCAAACTGAGTAGGCGAACAAAACTGATAGAAGAGTTCCAGTGGAACACTAAAATCCTTAAGGATTCTAGAAAAATCAGTGATGATCCCCGACAACACACCATCTAATTTTGAGCGATCTGAAGTAACGGACGTAGCATGCGACAACCAGCTTAGGTTGAAGGTACGGCGATGGCCAGCAGCTTCGAGTACAAGTCGTACGATGTCGTCTGCACGCAGCACTTCATCTTCAAATACATGGAAGACTTCAGTATCCTTAGACACTTCTGCCGTCGAGTTCTTCGACAGGACAAAGATCGCCCTAGCCGCATAGTCGACTGGGCACAGAGGTACAGCTCCCCATCCAAAAGTCGGTAACGGAACGGTTGATGGAACTCTTCGTGTGAAATTATTGAGTAAGGGGAAGAAACTATAGACACCGTCTTCCTTAAAATAGCTGCCGGTGTTTGTGTCGCCAAGAAGAACACCTAAACGATATATCTTCTTGCTGGGCACTGAACTACTCCTCACAAGCCGTTCCGCCTGATGCTTAGAAGCACCGTAAGAGTTTGGCCAATTATTTACTTCTTCAAAATTTTCTTCAGTCCAAAATCCATGGTAATCACCGGCGACTGCAATAGAACTAACATGATGAAAACTCTTTGCAGAGCATCTTTCAGCCAGAGCAATCACGTGAGCCGTTCCATCGACGTTTACAAGCGTGTCAATCGCAGTTTCTGTGCAACTCAAATCGTAATGTGCTGCGCAATGAAATACTGCTAGTGAAGACGATGCTAGCATTTCTATGACTGAACTCTCCAAACCGCAATCGTTCAGAGTGATATCGCCCTGCACTTTAACTATATTGTCCAACGACTGAAGACGAGAGGAAAGCCATTCGTCAAACTCGGGAGTTTCGATACTACGTAATAGCACCAGAATTTTCGCATTAGGATCGCTGCGAGAAATCTCTAAAACGAGTTGCTTTCCGAGAAATCCCGTTGCACCTGTGACAAAATAGATCGGGTTGTTGTTAGGTTGAATCGACATTAATAAATGACTTTCTTTTAATGGTGAACGAAAATTTCCTGCGTAGGGCGCGATCACATAGGCCGGATACAGACGATGTGCTAAGTCAAACTACATCAAACTTGAAAAACGCAATCCTGCGAGTACCGTAGACAACGGCCAGGGTTTCTGAATTGCAAGGTACACTCTTCTCTTATAAGTCGGCCTAAACTCTGCCTTATGTTCGACGATACCACCAAAGTTGTAGATACGTCCACCGAATCGTTGGGCAAAACTAAGTGTGAGTGAAAGGTATCTGTTTTGCTCCAAGCCCTCCGAACGATCTAAAAAGTCTGGGCAAAGCCCTAACGACAGCATTGATATACCTTCACTTCGAAGAACATCCATGACGTGACAGTGGATGGCATAATCCGCGTTTTTAGGTGATTGATCAGTGCTTCGATTGATATTGGAATGGTATCCTATGATAGAACCTTCCCGCCAAATCTCATCAAACGAAACCAAATGCACTAATAGTCCATCAGGCGACCAGAGCCCGAACAACCTTTGAAATCTACCTCGCTTCATTAGTGGACGGGTAACCAGCCTATTCTCAGGTCTACGGCTACTGCGGAACCGAAGCCAGTTTTGTGAAACCTGGCTAATCTCGTTCCAGTTCTCATCTGTCGATAGTTCGTCGACCTTGTATCCTAATTTCTCTACTCGTCTGACAGCATTTCTAATGTTCTGCTTCTTGGGGCCATCGAGAGTGTATTCATCTAGTCGTATAATACCCTCCCATCCGAAGTCATTAATGGTAAAGTTTTCTTTCTGCAGAATACTCGCCGTCTGTTGGCCTATATTCAAGAATGCGGTATCAGAAACCTGTATCGTGAACTTTCGGATTAGTTCTTCCCACGAGGATGGCGGAGCTAACGGATCTCCAAGAGCAATCCAAGTTGCGTGTGGGAATGATCCACTTTCCGCATAAGCTATTACGCCAGAAGAATCCCCAAAGTACTTGATACCTGGCTGCTGGACAGAACCAGCGAGTGAAAAGCAACCGTACTTATGCACGAGAGAATCTAAGGACGACTCATTAATCATCTTGATATTCCTGTTGATAGTGCGACCATTAGTGCGCGCTGGATATTTCCACCATAAACACGCCGACTGTAATCAGTAGGATGCCTAGAACCGCCATGCGATTCAACGTTTCTCGAAAAAGCAATCGTGACGCTACTGCAGTTATAGCGACGCCTCCCGCGGACCAAATTCCGTAGGCAACACCCAAGGGGAGCCCTGCTTTCAGTGTATAGGTAAGCATGACGAATGCGGCTAAGTATCCCAGGATGACCGGAAGGTACCATTTGTAACCCTTACCGTCGGATGCGAGTTTCAAGGATAAAGTCGCAGTGACTTCGGAAGCAATTGCGCCTAAAAGGTAGAGCAAACTCATTCTGTATTGTCCCTTCCTCCCGATGCACTATGTGACTGTGATCCTAGTTCCACCAGCAGTACACCCAAAACGATAAACGCAATACCTACTACTGCCGTAATGTTCATAGGTTCACCAAACAGAACAACCGACAGTACGGATGTCGATGCCACTCCGAGCGCGCCCCATATTCCATAGGCGACACCAAGAGCCATCCCCAATCTCAACACTAGCGAGAGAAATACGAATGAAAAAGCATAGCCAATCAGAACAACAATATAGTACTCATGCACCTCTAGAGCTTTTTTAAGTGCCAAAGTTGCGGACACTTCTGATACGACAGCGCAGAGCAAAGCTCCCCAAGCTCTGGAAGTTCTCGAAAATTCGATATTAGAAAAGCCCACGTAGTACCTCCGCACGGTTTATTTCTTCCCAAGAAAAACCATTTCTTCCAAAATGACCATAAGAACTAGTTTGACGAAATACCGGTTTCAAAAGATCTAGTTCCTGGATTATTGCTGCCGGCCTCAAATCGAAAACGTGATTAATTGCGTCAATGATCTGATGAATCGGTACAGTTTCCGTACCGAATGTTTCAGCGTACAATCCAACTGGTTTGGCCGCACCGATAGCGTAGGCGATTTGAAGCTCGCATCGTTTTGCTAATCCGGCGGCAACAATATTCTTCGCAATCCACCGCATGGCGTAGGCTGCTGAGCGATCCACCTTAGAAGGATCTTTACCAGAGAATGCACCGCCTCCATGGCGTGCTGCACCTCCATATGTATCAATGATAATCTTGCGTCCAGTTAGACCTGCGTCGGCAGCAGGCCCCCCTAGCACAAAGCGGCCAGAAGGATTGATTAGAATCTCGGCGTCATCATCAACAAGCTGAAGTCCGTTCTCCTTTTCGTGCTCTAAAACGGGATGAATGACTTCTTCGACTAATGCGTTCCTGATCCAGGACTGAGTCCGATCTGGGTCGTGTTGTGTCGAAATGACTATGCTCTGCAACTCAACAGGCGTATACCCATCGTATCCGACAGTCACCTGTGTTTTTCCATCTGGTCTGAGGCCCTGAATTATTCCCTGTTTTCTGACATCTGCAAGACGCTCGGCTAGACGATTAGCAAGATGTATAGTTAGAGGCATAAGAACAGGAGTTTCGTCGCACGCGTAGCCAAACATTATGCCTTGATCGCCCGCACCTTGAATGTCAAAAGCATCAACAGTGTCTGTTGTGTTGCGTGCTTCAAGTGCAGTGTTTACTCCAGCTGATATGTCTGGTGATTGACGACCAATTGACACAGATACTCCACATGAGTTGCCATCGAAGCAGACTTCGGAAGATGTATATCCGACGTTGACAATCTCCTGACGCACTATATCTGGAATTTCTACATATGCTTCAGTAGTCACCTCACCAGCTACATGAACAAGCCCTTTTGTTATCATCGTCTCAATAGCAACATGAGCATGTTTGTCTTGTTCGAGGATAGCATCTAAAATTGCATCTGAGATACGGTCACAAACCTTATCTGGATTTCCTTCTGTGACCGATTCGGAGGTGAAGGAACGAAGGGACCTACTACGCATAACAACTTCCTTGGATTGATACATTAGATACGAACAAGATACTAGTTAGCTAACCTGTGTGGGCCTCACTTTTTCATAAACCATATTAGCAAACACGAGTAATGGTACGATCATAAGAATCGAGTTAGCTCCCCACCAGAATATCTCAAAGTCTCCGTAGTAGGCCCAGAATGATATCGCCATAAACCCTGCACAGAACGTTAAAGTCAATCCGAACATAAGCACAAGCTCACCTGCTGCAATTTTTCGATTCATCAAGAACACGCCTAGAAACACGACCAATGCAGCGGCTACATCGAGCGGAAAGAAAGACCAATTCCATGCCTGCACTATCTCATTGCTGTAGTCTCTAAAGCGTAGGTCTTTGGGAAACAAGTCTGTAATTACCATGAACCAGTACAATAAGAGTCCTGCGTCAACTAGGACAAGCAGTGGTTTGAAAAATGCGCGCATGTGGATCAATTCCTTCCGTTAGAGTTGCTGTCTTCAACATTACATTATCACAGTTGCTCATATGCTGCAATTGCGAATCTATTGTTTGTTCTGCTGTTTGGCATGGCAATCGAACTTCATCGCTAGTGAGACAAGTATGGCTTTTCAAATAGCTTGTAGAATCCGTATGAGAATACTAGCGAGGCGATCCCTCCTATCGGGATGAGCAGTATGAACATCACCTTATCAGCTAGTCTCTCCCCTCCAAGGCTCGTCCATACGATGGCTATAATGGGTGCGTGCACTAAGTACAGACTGTAGGAGAATTTTCCGCTTTGGTGTAGCCAAGTTGAAACTAATGTGATGAAACGCTGCCTTCCACTCGAGATGCGCCTTGGCGTGGTAGAAGGTAGTGCAAGCAGCCAGGCACAGCAAGAAATTGCGACCGTAGCATCGGGAACAAAAAGGTACTTGTCTGTCGCTTCTACGCCACCTATCGTCGGAGTGATAAATGCACTCGTTAATAGAATTAATGAAATGATGCGAGTCACTTTAGCGTATTCTGGGGATACTTCAAATTTCCGTTTTACGGAGAGCCGGGCAATTCTGGCACCCAGATAGAAATATAGGATGAATCCTAGATAACTTGCGATGTCTTTTCCTCCGAGAGCTGCCACCAGAGTCATTAGAATTATCGTTGCCGATGTAGTGTATACTGTCGAACGAAGTGCGCCAGCTCGTTCTATCATGAAGAGCATAAAGGGAAGTATTAGGTATAAATGGAATTCTGTCGCTACCGACCAATGGGCATAGTTTATACGGGTTTGGTCAGTAAAGTCTTGCAACAGAAGAATATGGCTGATCATGTCCTTTAAAGTGACTGGAATGCTTATATCCCATTGACTATTGGTTTTTTTGTTGATGACAAGCGTTGCGACGATGGCCGATAGGATCGTTGCGGCATAGTAGGGAGGAAGTATTCGCCTACACCTCCGGTATGCGAAGTTGCAGATATCGAAATCTACGCCCCGCGAGTATGCTGCAACGCCTAGAGAGTATCCGCTAAGTACAATGAATGCTACTACGGCAAAATGACCGTTATAAAATATGCCGGTCAAGTAGCGTATACTTCCGCTGGGTAGCCGCCTGTAGCCCCAAGGGGGCGCGGCTGCAGGCCATACTTGGTACCAAATGTGACTTAAGAGCACGTACAGCGCACATAGCCCTCGTAGCTCTGTGGTCTTAACCCATATTCTGTCTGGAACCCGGACTTTGTTGCCTGGTTCGGTAGCGGATAGACGTAATGAGAGTTTTTTATTTGACTGAAATAAACTCATTGGTGGTTAATGCCTGTCGCTATAGAGTAACGATGAATTATGGGAAGATTCTCGGCTCCAATGTCATTGATTTCATCGGCAACACAATCTATGAAGTATTTCTTTTTATTTGTGGATATGGCGTCAACGTATCCAGCAGCTATTCCAGATTCCATAATGTACTTCATTATCGAATCAGTATCATACAATCGAACTGATTCTTCTCCGTCGTACGTGGATAGTGTTTCGACAGAACGCGGGAAGTACGACTTAGAAATCGCATTACTGTTCTTCGGTAGTTCAATCGGGATCGCTTTTTCAAGCATTGATGGATGCTTTTTAACTACTGTTAGCAGAACTTTTTCGAGTTCTCTAAGCGTTCCCACTCGGTTTTCAATGATTCCTACGTATCCGTTCGGGCGCAGGATACGTGATAACTCATCTTTCATGATCGAGGCCGGAATGTAGCAGACGCCCCATGCGCAGAATACTGCGTCAAAAGAATTAGCTGGCTGCCGTTTCAAATACTCGATTGCATCGCTTACGACGTAGTCTGTTTTTCCATGAGTTTCTTGACGTTGGCTCGTTTTCAACTTGTTGCGGTCTAACATTTTTTTTGAGCGATCCACGAGTACGTAGCGTTCACATTTTTTGATCGCTTCGATGTCCCATAGTAGTCTCGTTGATTCGCCAGTACCGGCAGCTAGTTCGAGGCATTGTTTTAATGAGTCATTTTTTTGAAGATTGTTGCTTGCTGTCTGCGAAAATACTCGCAGACCACTAAGTAGGCATTTGCTGTAATGGTCGTCGTAAGTTTGTGCTACACCGTCATAGTCTTTGCTGATGTCTGCGTAGTTGTGGTGAATCTTTTGTTTGATATACCGGGCAGCCACTATGACGCCTTTGAGTGCATCTGGATAGTTCATCGCGTGATTTCCTTGGTGTGTATCATCCTGAGGCAGGGCGATCTATGGATTCTTGTTCGGGAATGTGGTAGGGCTCTCAGTGCTGCTATAAGAACGCTTTGTTTGGGTGCACTCAACTTTCTGCAGGTGTCTGCAGTGTCTATTCGATACAAGAGGGTGTGGGATCGCCGCTGTCTCTGCTCTGCACAGTGGTACTTATGTGTGGCAGGCTAGGATTTTGTGCGCTCTTAGTTGGAGTTCTGAGCTTGGCTTAATTTCGCATCGTTGAACTCCGGGGCATGTCTGGAAAATGCGAATTGCCCGGCGTCGAATGTAGTTCGATGATTACCGGAATGTCTGGGGATTTATTGCCAGATTAAATGGGGCTGGGGCGGCTGATTATGACCTGCGTCCACTCCTCGCGGGCGGCGAGGAAGTCGCGCACCGCCTCCTGGGCGGCGGCCAGCGAGTGGTTCGCCCCCCAGCCGCACTGGACCTCGTTGGCCGCCGGCACCTCCTGGGCGGAGAGGATGTCGCGGAAGGTCGCCTCCAGCAGCGGCAGGAACTCCTCGGTCCCCACCCCCAGCATGAGGGCGTAGAAGCCGGTCTGGCAGCCCATGGGGGAGAAGTCGATGAGCCGGTCGGTGTGGTTGCGCATGAGCTCGGCGCTCAGGTGCTCGATGGAGTGCACGGCCTCCATCTCCAGGTGCGCGCGGTTGGGCTGGCAGAAGCGCACGTCGTACTTGACGAGCACGTCCCCGCCGGGCAGCTCCTTGCGGTCGGCCACGCGCACGTAGGGCGCGGCCACCTTGGTGTGGTCCAGGTTGAAGGACTCGACGTTCATCCTCGGCGTGCTCCTCGGTACGGTCAGGAGAATCACTGACGGCGGTAGAATTCCACGGCGTCCTAAGTGACGCAAGTGACAAACATAACCATATCAAATACTGCATAGTAAATAGGCGTATTTATTGAGGTTACCTTACCTTTGCTCCTCACCACTCCCACCCGAACCCGCCGAACAGCCCGCCATGCACGTCGCGCTGGGTGAGGGTGGCGCGCTGCTGGGCGTCCAGGTGGGTGCGGTTGTACTGGTTGGCGGCTTGGGGGCGAGCGAAGGGGCTAGCCCCGGTGAACTGCCAGATGCTGGACGGCACCTCCCCGACGAAGCGCACCTGGATGGTGGCCAGCAGCGAGCGGGCATGGAAGGCCCGGCTAGCCAAGGATATCGGCGTGGTCGGTTCCTCACCCCGCAGGGGCTCTGCCCGGAAGGCGAGGTCGTAGCGCGTGGCGTCCTGCATCGGCGTGCGCTTACCGGTGGCGGGGTCGATGTGCCAGAAGTGGTCGTTCCACCCAGCGCCTTCGACAGGGCGGCTGTTGACGCTGAACTCCCCGCCCGGCTGCGCCGTGACATGAGCGGGGTAGGAACGGGAGATGGTGACAAAGTCCAGCTCCCCGGCCATGTTGGCCAGCCGGTAGTGCTCCACCGTGCCCCGCCACTGCCGCTGCTCCACCACGATGAGCGTAGTGGTCTCCTCATAGACAATCCCACCGTGCATCTCCGGCACATCCAGCACCAGCGGTGCCTGAGCGTAGCGCCCAGCCACCAAGCGGCTGTGCAACAGACGCAGGCCGGCCTCCTCCCGCGAAGCGATCGTCTCCATGCTGCACCCCACGCGGCTCGCCATCGCCCGCCGCCGCTCCAACAAACTGCCACTCCCCGCCGTCTCAGGGCTGAGCGCAAAGGCCGCCAGCAGCACACCCACCAGCGGCTCATCCTGCTCTCACTCAGGCTGTGGATGGCCGAGACAAAGCGATGGCGCAGCCGCTCAAAGGAGTCCTCCAAGCTACCCCGGAGCACCTCATCAACGATCGGGGCGCGTACCAGCCGCGCCGCCGTAAACCCACCGCGCTTACGCAGCCACGCCAGCTCACGCAGCAAGGAAGCCGCATCATCGGCATCGAGACGAGCGCGGGACATGAGCAAGCCTCCTGGGGAGTAGGAGCAGGACGTGGCGAGAGGATGGGCAGAGATGACGTCGCTGGGGCGGGGCAGCGACGAGGTGACCGAGGTGCCAGTACCGGTGCTGGCTGAGACGCCTGCTGCGACGGGCCTGTCATGAGCGGCGACTCGGGTGTCAGCCGGACGGGACGAGCCGCAAGCCAGCCTAGACCGAGCGGCCAGGACAAACCAGGAGATAGCGCAGGGGAGCCGAACAACAGAGGCGAGCCGTCTGCGCCTGGCTTGGTGGACTGGCTCCTTGCCGCCGTCGCCGCGCTACCGACCGCAGTAGGGCTGGCTCGTAGCTGCTCATGTGCGTCAGTGGTGGATGCCTGAGCGAGCCCTCTTTTCCAACTTTCTTCCAACTTTGACGGCACCGCGGCGCGGCCTGCCTACCGTTCTAACCAACGCCACAAGCCCGGAACAAGACCGGCAGAAAACGCTGGTCTAGCGCGGCTCGTGGCGGGTAGCGCGGCCCGCTCTCCCCAGGGTGGCAGCACGGGCCGTCGGCACGAGATGACCAGCCCGGCTGGTCGTCTTTCTCTCTTCCTCTCTTCTCTTCTCTTCTCGAAAGGACTCCTCATGGCTTCTACCAATCTCAGTCTCTTCTCGCCCCAGCGCACCCGGATGGGGGTGGTGCTGGGCAATGGCCAGGCCCGGGTGACCCGGCGGGAGATCGAGCAGGTCGCCGCCCAGGCAGAAGTAGCCGCCCAGGCCGAGCAGGCCCGGGCCTTCCTGACCTCCCAGGTGCTGACCAACATCGCCACGCTGGTCACCCAGGCCGAGGCCCAGACCCGCATCGCCCCCGGCGGCGCTCAGTTCTACGAAGCGATCATCACGGGATACGCCCTGGGCGCTGGGCAGCGGATCGGGCAGCTGTAGGCGGCCGGGCGCTGCGGTGCGTCGCTGACCCAGAGCGCGAGCCCACGCGCGACTGGTGGCGCGGAAGCACTCCTGAACTACCGGAGGGCACCAGCACTGGTTGCTCGGCTGGGTGGGACTGCCGCCTCTCGGCGGGCCTCAGCGCGGCGGGGACGGTACCGGAACGTCGTCAGCTCGGTGGTGAGCACTCTGCCTCGTGCCTTCTTTTCCTTCTCCTCACGTCCTTCTCTTCTTCTTTCAATCTCGTCTTCATCTTCGGAGGTTTCATCATGACGGTCGTAATCGGGATCCTGGCCCTCATCGGTCTGGCGGTGGTGGGCGCAATCGGCTGGGCGTTTGCCCACGGGGTGCGCGATGGCCTGGCCCAGTTGCGGGAGGCACCACCGGGCGGAATGAGTCAGCCGGTGCCCGTCGGTGAGCCGCCGCTGTTGCTGTCCGCCGCGCTGCCGAGCAGCTACCAGGCTGGTCAGCTGGCCGGTGAGGTGGCAGCCAGCTGGCGCTCCGCACACCAGGCGGCCAGAGCAGCTGGAGCAGGCGTCCCGGCCAGCTCATCCTGGGCAGCCGCTCTGGCTCTGGGCAGCGAGCTGAGCCAGCAGCGCCAAGAAGCCGGCCGGGCCATGCAGGCAGCAATGGCCCAGGTGCTGCAGGACAACGAGCAGGTAGTGCGGGAGGCAGCGGCTTCTACCGCCACCGACAGAACTTGCGGCACCGATGGCAGTGGCGACCGCGGTGATGTGCCTCCTGAGGTGGTGCCGAACGGAGCGGACAGCGCCGATAGTGGTGAGCCTGTGGCTGGTACAGCCCGTCCCACCTGGCCGACTCACGCGCCCTCGCGTCGCCCGCCGCGCCCACGTACCAGGCGGTGCACGCAGCACAGGCCAGCTCGGTCGGATGAGCGGCAGTCGTGAGCGCGGGGATTGAGCGGGCTCTGGCAGCCTGCACTACCCACCCGTCGGACTGAGTGCGCGGCACGGCAAGACGTCCACAGGTCGCCCTGGCTGGTCGCGCTGGCGGGGTCTGGAACGTGCGGCAGCCGTGAACAATCGGCTCCATTCTCCGCCCACATGCTGCGTCATTTCGCTCGCTTGTTGCAAAAACTACAGCACCGACGTTCGTGGCCACTAAATGGCGCGCGTGTCCATTTTGTTTCCTGGGGTGGCACCACAGAAACGGTTCACAAGCGGTGCGTGTCGCGTCGCTTGGTAATAGTGAATCCGGAGGCCTTGCATCGAATGAGTGTTCGTGGAATGTATGGGATAAGGGCGACTTGCTGCCGATGTGCGAAATAGCTGGCAGTTGGCTCGCCTGGAGCAAATAGCAAATATTAAGCAAAAAGGAGGGACATCATGCAGCAGCAGACGAAACAGACAAGACGAGCGTGCGCTGGGGGAGCGGTACCCCGGCACAGTGCGGTGGCCAGACAGCTGAGCGCAGTAACGAAGCCAGGTGCTGACTCATCGCCCACCATCCCTGGCCTGCCGCCTGGTGGCTTTGCCACCATCCTGGTCGATCCGCCCTGGCCACTGCAGAGTGGTGAGAAGCACTACCGGACGATGAGTCTGACGCGGATCAAGGCCTTGCCGGTGGGAGCTTTGGCGGCGCGAGATGCCCACCTGTGGCTGTGGACGACCAATGCGCTCTTGCCGAAGGCGTATGAGGTGGCTGAGGCCTGGGGCTTTACGGTGCGTAGCCCGCTGACCTGGGTGAAGTTCCGCCTTGGTCTGGGTGGTCGCTACCAGCTGCGTAATGCCACTGAGCAGCTGCTGTTCTGCACTCGGGGGAGAGCCCCGCTGGGGTCGCGCTCTCAGCCGACCTGGTTTAACGCCCCCGTCACTGAGCACTCGCGCAAGCCGGCTGAGCAGTTCGCCATTATCGAGCGGGTCAGCTCTGGGCCGTACCTGGAGCTGTTTGCCCGCCGCCGGCCTGAGTCGAACCAGCCTTGGGCGGTGTGGGGAGACCAAGTAGCGAGCGACATCCGCATGCCCGGCTTTGCGGTGCCGCGGTATAGCGAGCGGACGCAGGAGGCAGAGGCCGAGACAACGACCACGGCAACGGAGCGAACGGAGTCGGCACACGCGGCGGTGGCTGGTGCATCGCGTGGTGATGACAGAGATGACAGTGCTGGCGGTGACGGTGAGGAGGTTCTGCGATGAGTCGGCCGTGGCGAGACAAGTATCCAATTCGCAGTCTTCGAGGAGATGGTGATGATGATGAGCGATTCGAGGCGTTCGCATGCTGGCAGCTTGCTGCGATGCGGCGTCGGTCTGCTCCTGATCGCGATGGGGCTGAGGTGGATCGTCGCCATCGTGCAAAGCAGCTGGCCCTGGCTCGTCGGGCTGCTCGCCGTGAGCGCCGCCGCCTGGCTGGCAGTGCGCTGGTGGCGCAGCCGACGGGAGTGGTGAGGGAGCTCGGCACTCACGGTGGCCGCAACCGGCCTGGCCCGATTGAGCAGCGGCGAGCTGGTGCAGGCCATCAGGCGGAACGGGCTGAGCAGTGGCATCAGTCGCAATGGGGCGGTCGCAGCTCGAGTCCCGTGCTCGATGGTGGAACAGCCAGCCGGAAGCGACGCGCTCACTCCACTACTGGAGACCACCGGAAGAACGGTGGACGGCTTCACTCACCAAGGAGGCAGCCATGATGGCCCTCTACCGCGGTGGCCGCCCTGGTTCGTCGCGGCGGGTGCGCTTGGTGCCGGTGCGGCGAAGCGGCATGGATCACCGGACGGTGGCGCGGATCGTGCTGGCTTTGGCGCGGCAGATGGCGGCGGAGGCGGATGAGGCTGTGTCCTCAGGTGTGGGGGCTTGCTCGAGAGATGAACCTGGCACCAGCGATGGGGCGGTTGCCGGGAGTGATGATGCGGCGGCTCCGTGGGCTGGCGCTCATAGCGGGCAGAGCGCCCGTGGCGTCGCCTTGGTGGGGCGCTGTGCTGCAAACGAGCCCTTCTTGGCAGGACGGCGTTCTCACCAGCGTCATGACAGTGCTCACCGCTCACCTCACGAGACTGCCGCTCCGTCCTCAATGCCGGGAGGTGCCCCGTGATGGCCCGCCCCACTCA
>CALIZH010000113.1 GCA_938028585.1 uncultured Actinomyces sp.
GTCCTCGTCGTTGAACCACTCGCTAATCCTAAGAGGCATTCTGCTGAGTGTTGCGTTATCTTTAAATGTTATGAACTTTTCGCTTTGGCATCCTTCTCCGTGCTCGTATCCGTTTACGCTTTCAAACTGTGGATTGTGTTCAAGTAGTGCATCGGAAAATGAATTGTTGATGAGGTAAATTGCGCTTTGTTGAGTGTAAGTGGCATCGGTGTATGCAGGGTCATCTCCGAGGAAAGGTGAGTACATTCCATATAGTTCGTGCTGTAGGTCCTGAATGTCTTGATCTGACATCTGCATTAGCTCCCATTCTGTGTGAGCCTGCGCTGCTGGAAACCAGTAGTTAATGTTGTGTATGTGAAGGCTTTCCAATATCTTGCATCCGCTAATCGTTAGGATTGCATGGAAGTTATTTGTGTGGCCTTGTTCGCTCGTGATTTCGATTGAATCGAGAGTGGAGTTAGCTATTGTTATGTTCTCTGAGCTGTAGTCTCCATACCCCTCTTTAGTGATTATCTTTAGTCTTCCGTAAAGGCGGCACTCGTTGTCGAATGTGATGATGTTGGTTTTGCTTTTTTCTTTCTTGTGTTCGGATAGTTGTAGCTGATGTTCTGTCTCTTCGAGTTTGATTAACTTGAAGATGATGTGTGAAAAAGTGGCCTCTTTTAGGAGGTCAGGAAAGCGGTCATGAATGACTGTACAGTCAGAGATGTTAAGTTGTGATAGAAAACTTGCGTGTGCCCAGTGGAGAGAGTTTAGTGTTGAATCTGTGATGGTGACGTGAGAGTGGAATGTCGAATTTCTGACGTCGATACTTTGTGCGATGTGAAGGCTGTGGAGAATGACTGGGGTATAGAAAGTGGTGTGTGATAGGTCGATATTGTATGCTCGCCAGTTTGCCAGCGAGGAGTGCGTTCGCGGTTCGTGAATGCGCTTGGCTAGCTGATTCAATATTTCTTCTTGTATGGAAGAGTGTTCCTCAAGGCTTCCCTCGGTTTCGTGTGCGAGTCCCTCGTGGCGGAGCTGGAGGCAGAGTGTGTCAATGATGTGGCGCTGTAGCCGCTGTTCAGCATTCTTGTTTAGAAGAGTGCTATGAGCCGCAGAATCTGCGAGTTCCGCTAGTAGTTCAATTGCGCCAAGTCGTAGGCCAGCGTTCCTTGATCCGAGGAGCTGGTAAATCTGCTCGCGGCGCTTCCAGTACTCGTCTCGCTCAATCTGTTTGAGGCGGATTTGTTCGCGTTCCTGACGGCCTGTCTCGAGTTCGCGCTGTGCCTGTGCCTGTTTTTGTTCCTTGAAGGCGTTGTCATCGTTTCGCTGCTGCCAGGTTGACACTGCAAGAGCTGCACCTGCGATCGTTATGCACACTGATATCCCGTCGGCTGAGGGCCAGTGGAAGTGACCACCCCACCAGAAAGCAATGGGGGTGCAGATGATGAGTAACAGTCCGGCGACTGCAAACGGAATCCACCACTTCATCAGCCAATCGGGCATGGGTGTCAGGCGTCCGGGTTCGCGCTCTTTCGTAGACGTGTTGCTATCCGCCTCGTTAGCGCTCTTGTGTTCATCGTCGGCGGGGACCATGGTGGCTCCTTTGCTCTGGTTCACTGCTTCGCATCGTAGCAGCCTGTCCAGGGAGTTGGTCCCCGTGATGGAAGCAAGGGTAACTTGGGTGTCAAGCAAAGATTTAGGCCGGTTCTCGGCGTCGCAGTTCTGCAGCGTGGAGTTCGACAGGAGAGGTCGATGGGTGTCGCTCAGAGGGTGTCAGCGGTTGACTCGGCCGGCGCAGTTCGGTGTCGGCTTGGGCGCGCGTGAAACGCGCGTGAAACCGGTGTTGCCGTCCTTGGTACCTCGCGAAACGGGCGTGAAACGGGCGTGAACCCGTCATCGGTCCAGCGCGCAGTGGTCCGTCAGGCAACAACCCTGCGCACGACCTACCCCGCAACCTCGTGGCATCGCCCGCAAACCCTGCCCCTGCCTCGTTCGTGGGTATGAACCTGGCTAGACTGG
>CALIZH010000114.1 GCA_938028585.1 uncultured Actinomyces sp.
CTACTCAGAACAACCCTCTCAAAACAAACGGTCCGAAAAACCCAGACCCCTCCAATCCGTCGCTGGGGATCACCGTGCCGATCGAGAAAGTCCGCCAAGCCTGCACGAGCGCGAAGCAGAACCCTGCTGAAGAAAACACTTTCCGACAGTTGCGTTTGAATCAGTGGGTGAAGCAGTCTGTGCGGTGGATGCCCATGCACGTCTGGAACCAAAACAACGCACCTGTTGATCTGTCCGATCTGGAGGGGCGGGTGTGTTACGGCGGGCTGGATCTTGCGTCAACGACGGATATCACGGCATTCGTGCTCGTCTTCCCACCCGAGTCTGGCGACGAGGCCTATGTGATTGCGCCATGGTTCTGGATACCCGAAGACAACCTCAAACTGCGCGTTAACCGTGACCACGTGCCCTACGACCTGTGGCAACAGCAAGGCTTCCTGCAAACCACCGAGGGCAACGTCGTCCACTACGGAGCAATCGAAACCTTCATCGAGCAACTCGGGCAGCGCTTCGACATTAGGGAGAATGCGTTCGACCGGTGGGGCGCGGTTCAAATGAGCCAAAACCTCGAAGGGCTCGGTTTCACCGTTGTACCGTTCGGACAAAGGTTTAAGGACATGAGCCCGCCGTCGAAGGAGCTGATGAAGCTGGCACTTGAGGGGCGTTTGGCGCATGGCGGGCATCCAGTCCTGTCATGGATGGTCGGCAACATTCACGTGCGAACTGACCCGGCAGGCAATATCAAACCCGACAAACAAAAGTCGACGGAGAAGATCGACGGCCTCGTCGCCACCATCATGGCCCTCGACCGAGCAATCCGAAACGGCAGCGGGCACGTCAGCGGAAGTGTTTATGACGAGCGGGGGCTCTTAGTTCTCTAGGTCTGTTGTGATGCGCTCGAGGTGAATTCTTGCCCACTTAGGATAACGAGGGTGATAGGGGAAGCGAGGCTCACGCTGCGACATCACAGCCCATAGCCGTTTGTCATTAGCGATAGCTTTCAGAAACGGCTTCATTTCATTGAGCACGGGTTTCTTCCAAGGAAAGTTCTTGTCGTCAGGATTGCCCCATATCAGGATTACATCAGTTACTGATGCAAGAACGATGCGCCACAGCTCCTTCGAAATTGGGAGCGAATCTTTCAACGGAAGTTCGGCGGTGTCATCGCCCCACTGCGGAAGTGACTCTGGTTTTCCGACGTGCGGAATGAGATTAACGAAGACTACCTCTGAGAAGATTGGGTCATCTTTTTGCTCTAGCAAGCGGTCAAGATGTCGTGCACTGAAGCGTTTTAGAATCTTGTCCGTCGTCGCATCCCCATTGTATCTATCTCGTCGGAGCCCCAGCTCAGTCGCAGTTGAGGGGTTCATTCCGATGACCATGGCTGTTCGTTGTGTCGTTGTCGGCACTCCGGTGCGTACAAACCAGCGTTTTTGTTCGGCGTGTGGGTCTTTCGGGAATACGAGTTCGCCATCATCCCACGCGGCTTGAAAGTCATCGATGATTGTAGTCATTTATCCATTGTATCAAGAAAGAATTGAATATGGGGTTTCTAAATTGGTTGCGTGGCGACACCACCCGCGCCGCTACTGATCACGCGATCGGCTCTGGTTATAGCTTCTTCTTCGGCGGCACCACCTCGGGCCGTCCGGTGACGGAACGCTCAGCGATGCAGATGACCGCCGTCTATTCGTGCGTGCGCATCTTGGCTGAAGCGATCGCCGGGCTGCCGTTGCATGTCTACCAGCAGAGCAGTGATGGTGCGAAGGTGAAGGCCTTGGATCATCCGTTGTATCGGCTTCTTCATGATGAGCCGAATCCGGAGATGACGTCCTTCGTGTTCCGAGAAACGTTGATGACGCACCTGTTGTTGTGGGGTAATGCCTTCGCTCAGGTGTTGCGTAACGGTAAAGATGAAGTGATTGGTTTGTATCCGTTGATGCCCAATCGCATGACGGTGGGGCGTGATGAGGCTGGGCGGCTGTATTACGAGTATCAGCGTACGTGGGACGAACCTACGGGCATGGAGGGGTCTGGGTTTTTCGGACCGTTTGTTTTGAGAGGGTTGTTCTGAGTAGT
>CALIZH010000115.1 GCA_938028585.1 uncultured Actinomyces sp.
CGCTGCGTGGGGATAAGAACACGCGCATCATGCACCAGAACAGGGACAAGCTTGCTGGGCTACGGCCCCTGGATTATCTGCGGGCGACTCGTCCGATCGTGATCATGGATGAGCCCCAGAACATGGAGTCGATGCTAGCTCAGTCAGCGGTGGCTGATCTGGATCCGTTGTGCACGCTGCGCTATTCCGCCACCCACCGGGTGACCCGTAACGTGGTGTACCGGCTGGACCCGCTGGACGCCCATCAGCTGGGTCTGGTGAAAACGATCGTGGTCTCGGACGCTCAGGAGCTTGGCGGGAGCGCTAAACCGTATGTGAAGCTACTTGGGGTGTCTCGTGACCCGTTCAAAGCCTCCCTGGAGTTGGTGTGCCGTAAGAAGGACGGATCGTATGCCAAGCGCAAAGTGATCGCCGCTCAGGGTGATGACTTGGAGCGTATCTCTGGCGGTAACCCGGCTTATGAGGGTAACTGGCGGGTCAGCGAGATCAGCGTTGAGCCTGAACGCATCGAACTGTCCAATTACGGATACCTGTCTGTTGGGGATGAGATCGGCTCGAACCAGGACGCGGTGTTCAGGGAAATGATCCGCGAGACCATCCGCGAACACATCCGTAAAGAACTCCAGGTCCACGCCCGGGGCATCAAGGTGCTGTCCTTGTTCTTTATCGACAAGGTCGCCTCGTATCTGGGGGACGGGATCAACAACCTGGACGCAAACGGCGACTTTGCTACCTGGTTCGATGAGCTTTACACCGAGGAACTAGATCGCCAGCCCGAAGCCAGGGACATCATGCCTGCTACGGCGTTGGAAGCACGCAGCGGCTATTTCGCCCAGATGAAGTCTGGTAAGGGCAAGAACGCGGTGATGACGTTCAAGGACTCGTCTGGCAAGACCAAGGCTGATGATGACGCGTATGAGTTGATCATGCGTGACAAGGCCCGCTTGTTGAGTATGGATGAGCCGGTGCGCTTCATTTTCTCCCACTCTGCTTTGCGTGAGGGCTGGGATAACCCGAACGTATTCCAGATCTGCACGCTGCGTGACATGGCCTCGGAAACCGAGCGCCGCCAAACGATCGGTCGTGGCCTGCGTCTACCAGTGAACCAGGACGGTGAGCGCATCAGCGATACTGGGCTGGCGCAGTTGACGGTGGTGTCTAACGAGTCGTATAAGGCGTTCGCTTCAGCACTGCAGAACGAGTACCAGAAGGCGGGCGTGGCGATCGGGTTTGTGCGTAAGCAGGAGTTTTCGCGCCTGCCGATCACGGTTGATGGAAAAGAGACCGTGCTGGGTGCGAAGCGGTCGGCCGAGATCTGGGATCACCTCCACCGGCGCGGCTTCATTAACGAGCAGGGTGAGGTCCAGGGCAGCTGGGGGCCCGAGCAGCTTGGCTTCACTGTTGATCTGCCCGAGCCCTATGCGGAGTATGAGGACGATGTCATCAACATCGTTAACGCGTGCAAGATGGAAACCATCATCAAGCGCAAGCGCAAGCGTGTGGCCCGCAAACTGAACAAGGAACTGTACGCAGCACCCGGCTTTGAGGAGTTCTGGGACAAGATCACCCAGCGCACCACCTACCGGGTCAACTTCGAACGCCAAGCACTGGTGGACGCGTGCGTGAACCGAATCAAGACGGCTCCCAGGATCGAACCAATCCGCATCCAGGTTACGCGCACGAAAATGACGATGACTCGTGGCGGTACCAAGGGCAGCACGCTCGGGTCGCGTGGCGCGAACCTGACCGGCTCCTACCCGCTGCCCGATATCGTGGCCCAGCTACAGGAAGCGACCTCGCTGACCCGAAAAACAATCATCGATATCCTCACCACTTCTGGGCGGCTTGGAGAGTTTCTGCATAACCCGAACGACTTCATCAAGATGGTCTCGACCTGTATTCAAGAAGAGCTCGCTCACGTGGTCGTTGAGGGGATCCAGTACGAGAAGATCGGCGGGAGTATCTACGAGCTGCGCGAGTTGCAAGAAGACGGCCTTGAGGAGAAAGACCGTTTCCTTGACCAGCTCTACAAGGTGACCAACACGGACAAGACGGACTTTGACTACGTCGTCTTTGACTCCGCGGTCGAGCGTCAGTTCGCCGAGTACCTGGACGGGCTAGAAGACATTCGTCTATTTATGAAGCTGCCCAACAAGTTCCGTATCCCCACCCCTGTTGGGGATTACAACCCGGACTGGGCGATCATCAAAACCGAGGACGGCCAGGACCGCCTGTATTTGATCCGGGAGACGAAGTCGAGCCTGGATCCGACTAAGCGTCGCCCGGGTGAGAACGCGAAGATTAACGCGGCGATCAAGCACTTCGAAGCCATCGGAGTGAACTACAAGGTCGCCGCCCCGGACAACTGGGGGCTGTAACCGTGATGGAGGGTGGTGTGCTCAGCGATTACCAGGCCAAGTTCTACGCCTACGAGCTGGATCGCTCCTACGCGAGCGATCACGTAGGCAAACTGGCGGGGCTACTCTTTGACGCCCAGGTCGAACCTAAACCCCACCAGGTGGACGCGGCACTGTTCGCTTTGCACACCCCCTTCACCCCGGGCGTGATCCTGGCCGATGAGGTCGGCTTGGGTAAAACCATCGAGGCCGGGATCGTGATCAGCCAGTACTGGGCTGAACGAAAACGCCGCATCCTCATCATCGCCCCCTCCTCGCTGCGCCAGCAGTGGAGGCAAGAGCTGGACGAGAAATTCGCACTCCCAGCGAGCCTGCTTGAACGCGGCAACCTGGAGGAACTGCTCGCCCCCAATGCTGCGGAGCAGGTGTTGATTTGCTCCTATGAGTTCGCCAATTCCCAACATCTGACCTTGACGCGTCATTGGGATTTGGTGGTGTGCGATGAGGCCCACCGGCTGCGCTCCTACTGGACCGGGCAGGCCAAGATCGCCGCGAACGTGGCACGTATCTGCCGTGCCTCATCCAAAACCGTCATGCTCACGGCAACACCACTGCAAAACCGGCTCGAAGAACTCTACGGCCTCGTCAGTGTTTTCGACCCCGATTATTTCCGCTCCCTAGACACCTTCAAAGAACGCTACGTGAAAAACCCCGGCGGCGTGGGTAACGATGATCTGGCTAAGCGGGTCGCTCAGATTGCTAAGCGCACACTACGGCGGGATGCGGATAAGTACATTCGTTTCACCACCCGCATGCCGCTGACGGTCGCGTTCAACCCCAGCCAGGCCGAGGTCGAACTGTATGAGAAGATCAACGCCTACCTGCAGCGGCCGTTTTTGTGGGCGTTTTCCAAATCCCAACGCCACCTGTCAGCGCTCATCGTGCGTAAGCGTCTGGGCTCGTCGTCTTACGCGGTCGCTTCCACACTGGCGTCTATCGCCGCCCGCCTGGAGGCAGAAGCCGAAGCAGGCATGCGGCGTAACGACGCTGGTGGTTTCATCAGCGACCCGGACTTGACCGGTGAAGAACGAGAAGATGCCCAAGAGAGCAACGAAACCGACACTGCATCTGATTCTGCCCCCTTGTCTGGCATGGAGCGGGAGTCGATGCTGGCTGAGGTTGCTGAGCTTCGCTCCTATGCGGATCTGGCGCGCTCGATCACGGTTAACCAGAAAGCCGTCAAACTCGTCGACGCGCTCGAGCAAGGTTTTGATCGGCTACGTGAGATCGGCGCGCCTGAAAAAGCCATTATCTTCACCGACTCCACCGTCACTCAGGACTACCTCGCCCGCAGCCTTGCGGAGGCTGGATGGGGTGAAGGCATTGTCTTGTTTAACGGCACGAACAACAGTGCCCACGCGAACCAGATCTATCAGGCCTGGCTCAAAGAAAACGAGGGCAGTGACCTGATCACTGGTATCCCGGCCGCTGACCGGCGCAAAGCCCTGGTCGATGAGTTCCGCAAGCGTGGCCGGCTCATGATCGCGACCGAAGCCGCCGCTGAAGGCATCAACCTGCAGTTCTGTTCCATGCTGGTCAACTACGACCTTCCATGGAATCCCCAGCGCGTGGAACAACGCATCGGCCGCGTCCACCGTTTCGGGCAAAAACACAACGTGATCGTGGTGAACTTTTCCAACAAAGGCAACGTCGCAGAAGAACGCATCCTGCAGTTGCTGACCGAAAAGTTCAAACTCTTCACCTCCGTGTTCGGGGCCTCTGACGAAGTCCTCGGCCAAATCGAAGACGGCCTGGACTTCGAGAAAAACATTGCCGCAATCCTCGAACGGTGCACCACCGCAGAGCAGATCAAGGAAGCCTTTAACGAGCTCGAGGCCCGCTACAGTGCGCAAATCGACCGGGAGATGAAACGCACCCGCAAGAAAGTCTTCGACAACCTCGACCCCAAGGTGCGCGACAAGCTCAAGTCCTACGACGCTCAAACTGGCGTCGTGCTCAACGCTTTCGAACGCCTCCTCATCGACCTGACCCGCCACGAACTAGGCGGCTACGCGTCCTTTAACGACACCGGCACCCAGTTCACCCTCACCAGCGCCCCAGCAGCAGGTATCCCCACAGGCAACTACTTCTTCAAATCCCAGCCACGCACCGGCGCACACCAATACCGCTACGCCAGCGATCTAGCCCAATGGGTAGTCACCACTGCTAAGACACGCACCACCCCACCAGCACACCTGGTCTTCCAAACCCACGGAAGCGACAGGGCTACGGCCATCGCCAAACGGCTGCGTGGCCGCAGCGGACGGATCAGCGCCCACCAGGTCACCTTCACCATGCAAGCCGCAGACCAGCCCCTCAAAGAAACCTACCTACTCCTGGCAGGCTTCTTCGCTGACGGCACCCCCATGGACCAAGAACAAATCCGCGACCTACTCGACCTGAACTGCGTCTCCACACAACCCAACCAGGTGAACACCCAAGGATTCGAGGACGCGATCGAGCAGCTGCGCCAAACCGTTGGGGTTGACGTGCAAGAGCGCAACGCCACCTTCTACCTCCAGCAAGAAGAACTCATCGACGCCGCCCGCCTGGACCTCAAGGCTATCTTCGACGCGAAGATTCGCGACTACCACGCCAAAGAAACGACCGCCACCAAGGCAGCACGCAAAGCCAAGAACACGGCCGAGCAACTCAAACTCACCCGTGAAGCACGCTCATGGCGGCGCAAAGCCGAAGAAGCCGACGACGAATACCGCCGCCAACGCGACAAACTCCGCGACGAATCCGACGCCTACCTCGACAAAGCCTCGATGGCCCTCGAACCCAAGGAAGAAACCAACGAACTATTCACCGTGTCCTGGGTGGTCTCTTGAGGCAAGGGAACATCCCAAGTCATCGCATATTGTGAAATTCAAACGAATCTAGAGATTGGAGCACACAATGCTTACTCGAGCCTTCGTCAGTTTCGACTACGACCACGACCTCGTAATTAAGGTCGCGCTACTGGCGCAATCCGAACTGAGCGACAGCCCATTCGCTATCGCCGACTGGTCCATCAAGGAAGCATCGCCCACTTGGAAGAGCGAGGCACGCAGCAGAATCCGTCGTTCCGATCTGGTGATCGTGCTCTGTGGCCGTCACACCCACACAGCAACGGGTGTTGCAGAGGAACTCAAGATAGCGCAGGAGGAAGGCATCCCGTATTTCCTTCTTGCAGGCTACTCCACCGGTGATGTCACCAAGCCGCGCACAGCAGGGCCCTCTGACAAGCTCTACAAGTGGACTTGGGACAATCTCAAGAACCTGGTTGGAGGAAGTCGATGAACGATCAGCCCGCTTCAGTTGACCCCCAAGTCCTTGACATCTACAAGTTGGCGGTTGAAATGGCGGATCGGGTCTCTTCCCGGCGTGCTACGGCAAATGCCTTCTTTCTGACCGTCAACACAGGCTTAGTCGCGGTAGCCGGACTGTTTCCTTCCAACTCTGGTCCCTGGGCATTGCGGGCGACCTGTTTAGCGGGTGCTGTACTAGCGTTCTGCTGGTTTGCGCTGTTGGGAAATTACCGGAAACTCAACGCAGCAAAGTTCGAGGTTATCAACGAGATCGAGAAGGAGTACCTACCGGTTCGTCCCTTCAACGATGAATGGAACGCACTCGGGAATTCTGATGAGCCCATTAGCCGCATCCAACGGATAAAGGTTGAGTACAAGCAGCTGGGAAACGTCGAAAAGTACGTCCCACTCGTGTATGCGGCACTCTATGTTGTGTTGGGATGCTTGGGTGCGTAGATGAACTACATCGAACGTGATGCTGAACTAATCCGACAGCAGATTCCCGACGGTACCGAGATACCGGCACATTCGGAGGCGCTCTTCCGCGCCTATGCGGTTCTCATGAGAGCCAAGGGGGCGAACACCCGTTGCGAAGACGTCCACGACGCTTGGGCGGCTTGGATCAGCGAGACGGACCCCGACCATGAAGCTGCTCGTCCTTTTGACCAACTCGATGCTGAAACACGATCGGCGGATGCGCCCTTTCTCCAGGCAATCATCCAAGCGGCTCGTGTAAAGCAACAGGAATCGCAGGCTTAGATGCGTTCATCCGTAGAAGCCACACGCCCCACACCCGCTTCACGAAGTGTCAACAACACCAGCCTAAGCCCAGCCGCATCCCAGCAACCTAGTCAACCGAACCTCACGGGCTACTCGTCAAGCTGGATCCGGGTCGATAAAGAGACCGCCGAGGAACCTAGGAAGCGCACTCCGCTACATCCCATCTACATGTGAGCACATTTGCTCCTACAGCGCCATCTCCAACAATTTGCGGTTGGAGCCTCAATCGCACCTATGTGCATCTTGAATGCGCCTCGATTTGACACAACGTATGCATCCGCGCCGCCCATGCAGGCCGCAGCTACCGAAGCACCACACGGCAAACATGCAGATAAACCGCTATTTTCAGCGCTTTTTAATGAAGCCAGCACGCCGCACTCACCGCGACGTTGAGGCCTCGCGACCCCTCACGCGCATGTGACAGGTTGATTGTTCGTCACCCTCACCCGGAGTAGTCTCTGCATTCATCGCCGCGCAGAAAGAATGGCCTTTCCGTGTGCGCGAGATCAGCAATTGTCATTCACAGGTGAGGCAAAAGCATCATGACCGAGAACAAGTATCTGGCAGACGGTCCTCTCG
>CALIZH010000116.1 GCA_938028585.1 uncultured Actinomyces sp.
CCCCCGCCGAGAAACGAGGTGCCTCTTCTGGGAGCGCAGCGGCCACGGCCTCGGGAAGGATGGGGTTGGTGAAGAAAGATCCCGCGCTCCACGTATCGTGGTCCTCGGGGTTTAAGACCATTCCCTTCCCCGCGCGCAGCTCGAGCACGGTCGAGCGGACCAAGGATGCCTCGGCACGCTCCCCAGCCTCCACTCCGAGGCGCCGCGCGAGTTCGGAGTACATGACAGGAGCGCTCAGGGATGAGCGCTCAAGGCGGAAGTCGACGCTCAACACAACCCAACGCCCCGTCGGCCCCCAGACGCGGCCGGGAAGACCGGGCTGACCAATGCTGTGCTTGATCGCGGAGGAACGGTAGGCAAAACCAAGTTCGGAGGGAAGCAGCCGGACGATGCGCTGCTCGAGGCGGTCGTAGGCCTCGACGCTGTGAATTGTTTCAGCGACCTCGTGTCCGTAGGCGCCCACGTTCTGCACCGGGGATGCCCCCGCGCTTCCGGGGATCCCCGACAAGGCCTCGATACCGGACAGGTCTTCTTCGACGGTCCACGCAACAAAGTCGTCCCAGATCGTGCCGGCCCACACGCGGACGATCACCGAGTCAGCCCCATCCTTGTCATTGATGCGAGCGATTTGTGCACCCGGACGTACAGCGACGACAGTTCCATCAAATGGAGCATCGGATGCAAGCAGATTCGATCCGCCGCCCAAAACTAGAAGCTGGCGCTGCTCCTCATCGGCCGCGCGCACGGCAGCAACCAATTCCTCACTGGAAGCCGCGCGAACAAGGTGAGAAACCTCTCCGCCCACGCGAAAGGTCGTCAATTCAGCAAGAGTCGTCATAACTCAAGATTAATCGTCAAGGGGAGCAACGGCTCGCACGCGCCCCCGCTGGTCCGGAACCTGACCGGCCAAGACGATCGCCAGAAGCACGGGAAGAACGACGAAGGCAAGCGCACGGTGGTAACCGACATGATCTGCGATCAAGCCTAAAACCGGCGGTCCAATGAGCGCCGAACCATAATTCACCGTCGAGAGCACCGAGACACGAGCTGGAGTCATCACGGGATCAACGCTGAGTGCGGAAATACCCAGCGGGAAGACCAAAGAAGCCCCAATACCCCACAGTGCGACACCAACAATCGCCAAAATATGATGTGGAGCGAAAGCAACAAGCAGTAAGCCGACAACCGCACAGCCCATGGTGAATCGCAGCAAATGCGGCGCACCAAAACGCCTTTCCAAACGCGGCGAAGCAAAACGCATCAGCGTCATCATCAGCAAGAAGAAAGCGAAGATCGCCGACGCGGAAGAAGTCGCGAAGCCATAGCCATCGACCATCGACAGGTTCAGCCAGTCGTTAGCGGCGCCTTCTAGGAGTCCGCCGCTCATCACCATGAGTGCGATCAGGACCGTGCGACGCTCGCGCCACGCCAAGCGGGTCAGTCCCTTCTTCGCATTGGCTGCCGAGGCCTCGTCCCCTTCGCCCAGGGAACTTTCCTTCGCGGATTCAAGAGTGGCAACCTCATCTTGACTGAGGTAGAAACCGACAGCGATGCCACAGGCCATAAGCTCAAGTGCGGCCAGGCCGAAAAGGTGAGCCGCAACAGGAAGTCCCGCGCGTGCGGCAAGCGCGCCTACGAGTGCACCGCCGAGCATACCCACGGCATACATCGCCTGAATGACGGGAACAACCAAGCGCCGCACAGCAGCTTGGACAAGGCCGGCCTCGATGTTCATGCTCGAGCCCCACAGACCCGTTCCCGCAGACATCAAAACCAAAGATGCCGTGAAGACAGGAAGGGATTCCATCAGGGTTCCACTTGCTGCACCGGCAATGCCCAAGGCCCAAATGAATACGCCGATGCGCCCCGCCCAACGTGCACCGATCTTCATGACGATCGGACCCGAAGTGGGAAGGGTCAGCAAAGAACCGAGGGAGGCAATCAGCAGCATCATGCCGATTGTGCCCGGGGTCAATCTCAGATGATCGCGCACATCAGGCAGACGTGACAGCCATGCTGAGGTTGCGAAACCTAGGCCCGCATAGACCACAAAGGTCGCACGAAGAGCGCTGTGAGCACGCGATGAGGGAATAGACATGGTTCGAAATTTTACTCGCCGACGGGCACGTGGTTAAAGGCCCGAAAAAGAGGTGTCCGTGTGAAATAGCTCCACACGGACACCGATTGAGATTCGGAAGAAAAGTCAGTTTTCGACGGCAGCCTTAAACCAACCCGTTACCGATGTCGGGTGAGTAATTGCGGTACCCACGATCACTGCGAACGCACCGAGCTTCATGGCAGCTGCGGCATGCTCCGGAGTGTGAATACGCCCTTCACAGATCACGGGAACACCCGGGAATGCCTGGACCGTCTGCTCGAGAAGCTCCAAGTCGGGACCATCGGTCTTCGGACGGTCGCCGGTGTAGCCAGCAAGGGTGGTCGAAACGATATCGACACCGGCATCAACGGCGCGCTGTGCATCTTCAAAAGATCCGCAGTCAGCCATGACCAGAGTCTCTTCTTCGCGAAGAGCTGCAACGGTCTCGGCAAAACTACGACCATCAAGACGCGGGCGACCGGTCGCATCCAGAGCGACAATATCGGCCCCAGCCATCACGCATGCGCGAGCGTGGCGAAGCGAAGGAGTGATGTAGACGCCTTCGTGGCCTTCCTTCCACAAACCAATGACGGGCACATCCACGCGCCCCTTGATTGCGGAAATATCAGACAACCCTTGGCAGCGAATTGCCGCGGCCCCACCGATTTCGGCAGCGCGCGCGATCTGCGCCATGGTTTCGGGGTGCCGCATGGGCTCTCCCGGGTAAGCCTGAACGGAAACAATGAGCTTCCCCTTCAGGCCGGCAATAAGCGGATGCATGGTTTCTCCTATGCGTTGAGGAAGAATGAAACGGCTCCGAGCAGCGGCGCATCGCCGCCTAGGGAACCAATGAGGATCGGTGTATCAGAAACGGGAGTCATCGCGCTGGCCGCGAAACCTTCACGCAGACCATCCCACCAGATATCTCCCGAACGAGTCATCGAACCGGAGATAATGACCGCTGCCGGGTCCACGCAGTTGACCAGCGAGGCCGTGGCCTCACCCAGTGCGTACGCGGAGCGCGCGAAGCACGCTTGTGCAAGGGGGTCACCAGAATCGGCGAGTTCTTGCAGCGCGCGACCGCCATCAACTTCGGGAGCATCTTGAGGACGCAGCGAGTTGTACCAGGCCGTAATTCCTGACCCGGAGCAGAATGCCTCGATGTGGCCAAGTCGGCCGCAAGAACACACCATATCGGGGGCAAAATGGTGATGGATGTGACCGACGTGCCCAGCGATCCCTCGGGAGCCAAAAGTGACATGGCCGTCTTCGACCAGAGCACCACCGATTCCCGTACCTACTGCAATCGAGAGAACTGAGGAATAGGGGCGTCCGGCGCCCAAGGTTGCCTCGCCCAGACCGTGTGCGTGGACGTCGTTAAGGACGCGCACAGGAAGTCCCGTGCGCTGCGCAACGAGCTTCCCCAGCGGGGTTCCTCCCCACCCGGGCATGATGTCGGTTGCGGAGACAATCTTTCCTTCAGCGGGGTCAACGACCCCAGCAGAAGCAATTGCGACACCCGAGGCCTCGGGGTGAGCTTCCTTGAGAGACGAGGCCAGCGAGCAGATTCGCTCGGCGACGTCGGCGCCCCCGCGGGAAGCCTCAGTAGGAATTGAGCCGCGCTCAACAACCGTATAGTTTTGTCCAACTTCGACAATGCCCCAACCGACTTTGGTTCCGCCGATATCAAGGGCGAGGAGCGTAGTCATGAAAGTTCTCCAATAAATAACGGATGAAAATGTTAATCAGCGAGGCCAAGGCGGGCGCACGCTCGCGCGTACGCGAGAGGAGGACCACCTCGGCCTCGCTGATGATCAGGAGAGCAAGCCAGCTTCGCGCAGGACGGAAGCAACGTGCTCGACGTTGTCACCTTCGAGGGCAGCAACAGGACGCGGCATCTCGTTGGAATCAAAGACACCCAGAAGCTGCAGAGCAGTCTTGAAGGCACCAACGCCAGCGCCGAAGCCCTGAACGCCCTTCACCAGAACGATGCGCATGAGGTCCGCAAGACGATCCTGCTCGGCGCGCACGGCTTCCCAGTCACCGCGCTCGAAAGCCTGCCACTGACGGACGTAGCCATCGGGGTCGACATTGGCCAGTCCGGGGACCGAGCCATCTGCGCCCGACATGTAAGCACCATCGACAACCACTTCGTGGCCGGTCAGCAGCTGAAGCGGGTGGCCAGCGGCCTCGTTCGCACGGGACAGCCAGCGGAAGCCCACATCGTCACCGGAAGAATCCTTAACGCCGTCAAGAACGCCTTCCTTACCCAAGCGAAGAACAAGATCGTTCTGCAGCTTCGTGTGGACGCAGACGGGAATGTCGTAGGCCCACAGCTCAAGATTGGTGTTCTCCTTGAGGATGCGGAAGTGCTTTTCGATCTCTGCCTGGCCGCCCAGTGCATAGAAGGGAGCGGTTGCAACGACGCCCAGAGCTCCACCGATTTCTTCAACTGCCTTGATGTTCTCAATGACACGCTCAGTTTCGGTATCGATCACACCGACCAGCAGCGGAACGCGACCGTCGACAATGCGAACAACCTCGCGCTGGATCTGCTGACGACGCTCGGAGGTCGAGAATGCAACCTCACCGGTCGAGCCGGAGACGAAGAGGCCGTTCAGCCCCGCACCAATCATGCGGTTGATGTGGCGCTCCAGCGAGGCAACGTCCAGCTCGCCGTTCTTCAGCGGGATAGCCAACGGCGGGACAACGCCGCGAATCTGTGAACTCATTAGTTCTCTCCTCCGAGTGTTGGATGCAGCAGCGAGGGTGCAGCCCCCAGGAGCTTGCGGGTGTAGGGATCCTTCGGGGACGCCAGCAATTCAGCTGCCGGCCCCTCTTCAACGACCTTTCCGCCGTTCATCACAGCGATCCGGTCAGAAACGTAGCGAACAGTTTGAATATCGTGCGAGATGAAGACCATCGCCAAGCCCAGTTCACTCTTGAGGTCCGTGAGCAGGTTCAGGATCTGTGCGCGCACCGAAACGTCCAGTGCACTCGTGGGCTCGTCAGCGATGATCGCATCGGGGCCGATGGACAGGGCTCGGGCGATTGCCACACGTTGACGCTGACCACCAGAGAGCTGGCCCGGAAGCGCATCCAAGGCGCTCGAGGGCAAGCCCACGAAGGAGATCAGTTCGCGAACGCGCTTGGCTCGCGAGGCCTCGTCACCAATCTTGTGCACACGCAGCGGATCAGCAAGCTGATCAGCAACGTGCATACGCGGGTTGAGAGCGGTTGCGGGGTCTTGGAAGACCACGGAAACAACACGTCCGATACGCCTGCGCGCATCCGCACCGCGCTTGGTGACTTCCTCACCGTTGAAGAACACTTGGCCCTTCGTCGCCATCTGCAGGCCGCACATGACATTTGCAGTCGTGGACTTACCGCAGCCGGATTCACCGACGATACCTAGCGTCTGCCCACGCTCAATACGCATGTTGACACCGCGAACCGCGTGCACCTTGTTCGGCTTGAACAACGATCCGGTACGGGAGTTGAAGGTGACCTCAACGTCTTTGAGCTCGATGATCGGAGGTTCGGGTGTAGCGATCACCGTCTCGGTTTCGACAATCAGAGTTTCGGTACTCATCAGTTTTCCTCCTGACCTTCTTCGATGACGACGGTCTCGCTTACGACAAGAACCTCCTCGCGAGGCGGCAGTGCCGCATACACGTGCTCCGGGCCAACCTCGGTGAGGACCGGGCGAATATCGAGGCCGTAGTCGGGGTGCGAGGAACGCGGGGCGAAGCGGTCGCCGATCGGGAAGTCCCGAGGCGAAGGCACGGTCCCGGGGACCTGGTGCAGACGTCCAGAGCCGGACTCGATGGAAAGGACTGCGCCCAGCAAGCCGCGGGTGTACTCGTGGGTCGGGTGAGTGAGCAGTTCCTGAGTGGGAGCTTGCTCGATGACCTGACCGGCGTACATGACGGTGATGTTGTGGGCAACCTCTGCGACAAGAGCCAGGTCGTGGGACACGAAGATCATTGCGAATCCCAGCTTCTCACGCAGCTCGTTGAGCAGGTTGATGACCTGCTTTTGAACGGTCACGTCCAGAGCGGTGGTCGGTTCGTCAGCAATGATGAGCTTCGGGTCGCGGGTCAGAGCCATAGCGATCAGAACGCGCTGACGCTGGCCGCCGGAGAGTTCGTGCGGGTAGGACTCAAGGGTGCGCTTGGGGTCCAAGCCCACCAGCTCAAGGAGTTCTTCTGCGCTGCGAGTGCCTCCACGCTTGGTCAGCTGCTTCATTTGTGCCTTGATGAGCATGGCGGGGTTGAGCGAAGAAAGCGCATCCTGGTAGATCATTGCCATCTCGTGGCCCAGAAGTGCACGACGCTCTTCAGGCTTCATCTCCAGCAGGTTCTTGCCTTCGTAGAGGATCTCACCGGTGATCTCTGCCTTCGGGTCAATGAGGCCCATGATGGTCAGTGCAGTGATCGACTTACCACAGCCGGACTCACCGACGAGGCCCATGGTTTCGCTGGGGCGCACCTTGAAGGACACGTGATCGACGACATTGACATCGCCGTGACGCTCGAACTTGATGCACAGGTCCTTGACCTCGAGCAGAGGTGCTTCTTTCGAAGTGGCAACGAAACGATCGTGACGCTTGCCTTCGACAACTTCCAGATCGTCTAGGCGTTGCTGCAGGGACTCGGCCTGCTCGGCGTATGCACGGCGAGGATCCAGAAGGATACGGTCGGCTTCGCGGTCAGAGTTCTTATCGACCTGAGCAACGGCTGCCGTCGAGGGAGCCGCAACCATGGCATCGGTGATGCCTTCGGAGAGGATGTTCAGGCACAAGACAGTGATCATGATGAATGCACCGGGGAAGACTGCCGTCCACCACATTCCGAGCAGAACTGAGAGGTGGGTGGATTCTTCCGAAAGGATGTTGCCCCAGGTCGGAACCATGGTGGGGTTCAGGCCCGAACCGATGAAGGTCAGCGAGGCCTCGAGGATGATCGC
>CALIZH010000117.1 GCA_938028585.1 uncultured Actinomyces sp.
CCTCGCCGTCCTAGAACCCACCGAGGAAGAACTCACCGACGGCTCCTGGAACTGGAGGCCGACCGCCCCAGCAGAAAGCCAGACATGAAACAATACGAATATATAAACAGGCAAGAAATCCTACTACGCAGCACACAGAACACAGCAGTGACAAGATTTACGAGGGTTGGAAGAGCGTGTTCACAAACTGAAGTTCGCTTGGAGCAATATACTCTGCAGAATCCTCTAAAGTTATCGCAGCGCGAACCCCCGCAAGAAGTTGAACATCATGCCGAACCGACCTCGATTGAGTATGGACAAGGTAGACAAAGGACGAAATCGAACCCAGGCTGTGATTACGACAGTATCTCCCATCCTGACACCCTTAGCCACCCTTTTCTATCATGCTGACAATATGACGGCATCTCTGGGACTTCTTTATACGAGTCTCGTTATGGCCTCCGCTGCCGGATCTTTGCAAGCCCTAAAGAATCACGTCTTCCACGGAAGACTCTGGTGGACAAGCAATGAAACGCGGACAGAACTGATTGTTCCTCCAGCCTTAGTGAGGTCAGAAATACTCCCACTTTCTTTGGCTGCATTCTCCGTCGTCGTAGGAATTGTCGCTCGAGCGATAGAAAGTCGTGACGCCTGGATGGTTTCCCTCGGATTGACAACATTGGGTATGTTAGCCCTTTACCACCTGTTTCCGACCCTCAGAGCGAGACGCGCCCATGGACACAGAATCTCCTTAAGTAAGAATGGACTCGAACTGACCCGGATCGATGGGCACACTGACATGATTCCGTGGAAGGCTCATCCGTACCTCAAGGAGATCCGTCAAGGATATGCCATCATCGCCCTCAAAGGCCAGGAAAACCTGCACTACCCCATCGGCTACCTCCCCATGAGCATGCGCCAGCTCGAACGCCTCCTAAGCACTTTGAAGGTTATTCAGGGGAGGGTGTTGGGGTTTGGGTGGGTGTGTTACGCAGGGGTGATGGCTCGTTCCTGTGGGAGAATTCTTGTCGCCAGACAAAACCTCTATGGAAACGAGCCATCGCCGTGAAGTGTACCACCGGGCTGAGTGCCCATCAGTTCGCCGAGCTGACCCAGTGGATCAGCCAGAGCAAACCGCTCCACACCATCCCGGCGATCCTCGGGGTGGCCGGGTCGCTGCAGGCGACGCTGATCTACCTGCGCCATAACCTTCCCCAGGCTGCCATCGGTGAGCTGCTCGGCGTGTCCCAGCCCACCGTCTCCCGGGCCGTCAAGGCCCTCACTGAGCTGGTCACCCGCGCCCTGGACGGCTACCTCATCACCGCCGAGGAGGTCGCCCCGGGCTGCGACTACGTCCTGGACGGCACCCTGATGCCCTGCTGGAGCTGGAAGGCCCACCCCGAGCTGTGGTCGGGCAAGCACAAGCGCACCGGGCTCAACATCCAGGTCCTGGTCACCCCCGCCGGTCGTCTGGTGTGGGTCTCGGATCCCTGCCCGGGATCCACCCATGACGTCGCCGCCCTGGACGCCTCCGGCCTGCTCGAGGGCCTCGACGTCAGCGGGTGGGTCGCCGACAAGGGCTACATCGGACGGGGGATGATCACCCCACCAAGGAAGCCGGCCGGCAAACAGCTCTCCGACACCGCCAAGAAGGTCAGCCGCAGCATCAACCGGGTCAGGTACATAGTCGAGCAGGTCAACGCCCACATCAAGACCTGGAAGATCCTCAAGGAGGACTACCGACGCCCCCTGAACACATTCCCACAAACCATCACAGCCACCCTCATGCTCTACACCTACACCACCACCCCCTGAATAACCTTCCAAGGTCCGTGAATATGTTTACTCCATTCTTTCGGAATATCTACCTTGTAAGGGTCTATCGCAGCAGACTTGGATGGGACATAAAATGGCGACCCATCTTGGCAGAATTCGAGGTACTTCATATCCAGCGGCATTATATATCTCCTTACGTTTCGCCAACGTCGGTCACATTGCGGATTAAATAATACTGAGAGCTGAAAAGACTACATAGATCAAGTTCTATTCGTTCGCCAGAGTATGTCCAATCGGAGCACTGTACGCCTTTTTAACTGGTGCCAAAAGAACGATAGATAATGAGATAAACGAAACGCTAGCTACAACCATCAGTGGGCCGATAGCTGGATCCGGCAGGAAGCCTAGGCCCGCCTTATAGAAAAATAGTGCTTCTCCTACTGCGGTCACAATGAGAGGTACGCTCGACAGCAATAAGGCGGTGCAGGTGTATAGTAAAGACTCAATAACTGCTTGACTCCGGATTTGCTTGATGGTACTTCCTCCACACCGAAGGATGGCAAACTCTCGCTGTCGGGAACGAGAAGTCATAGCCACCACGGCGATAGCTCCTAAAAGCGCCATCAAACCGAGAATAGCAATCATAACGAGAGTATCGAGTTGATTGATCTTATTGGGAAGGTGAGCTGATACCACTACAGATTCTGTAGTGTACAAATTGGTCATTAAAGCGGCGGTAAATGAGAATCCTAATCCAAGTAATGCCACAGCGCTACCAGACAGCGATGCGCGCCAGCTCGTTGAGCGACGGGCGACAAGCCATGGTCCACCAAGATGCGCCAATGGTGACGACCAAACTTTTAATAGACCCGGCACGAGAGCCGGAGCAATAATAACAGACAGAATAGAGATCAATATGGCTGCAAGCATTGCTTGACCGCCGCCAGCGGGTAATCCATCGTCTATCTTCCGTGGTTGACTGGTGAACGCCAGGAATAGCTGGCCTGCGCAGATCAGACTCCATAACGCGCCCAGACCCCATCGAGTTAGACTCATACGACGAATAGAGAGACTCGTTTCGCGAATAGCTTCAGTAGCTGGAACCTTAACAGCTGTTCTTGCTGGCCCGAAAGCTCCCAGAACAGCGATTCCTACTACCGAAACGGCTGTAAAAAGAATCGTGGTCGGTGTTTGAATCACTTCGATGGCGCCCATTTTTTCGGACGCTATACGGGTGAGGATCGAAGAAAAAGTTTGATCAACTAGGATCCCCACTAGTATACCGGGAATGCACGACACTAAACCTAGTGTCGCTATAGTCATAATGACGCTCAAGAACACTTGCCGTGGTACGGCTCCCGCTAATCGCCAGCGAGCCCAATTCGTGCGTAGTGCCTGTACGCATGATTGTCCGACAACGGCAACCACTGGGATAGCAACTAATGCCGAATAAATGTAGATCGATAGTCCACTCATTTCAAGTTCCGCCGGACTAACCCCAGATGCTCTAGCAGTAGCTACTACTTCAGGCCTGATGACTGAAAATCTATGGGCTAGACACACATTTACTAATGTTGCAGCGAAAGCTAACACTAACACTGTACCAGACCATGATTTCCATTGAGATAGCAAGGAGCGCAATATGTACCGTGTCATAATTCTATTCTCCCTCAACAGCGTTATTCATTATCGAGAGTAGAATCTCCGAACTAATTCCACTGTCTAAGCGACTAATGATATGTCCGTCACGCAGAATCATTACTGAGTCAGCCAAGGAAGCGGCATTCAAATCGTGAGTGACCAACACAACTGTGACGCCATCGTCGGCTAAGCGGCGAAGTTCGTAGAGAACGACAGAAGCGGATCTAGTATCTAATGCGCCCGTTGGTTCGTCGGCAAATACGATAGCCGGGCGTCTGTAAAGAATTCTACCTAAAGCTACTCGCTGCTGCTCACCCCCCGACAACGTACTAGTCAACGAATTGGTTCGTGATTCTAATCTCAGTCTAGAAAGCACTTCTTCTAGACGTCTTTGATCAGAACGCCGCCCTGCTAACGTATCCGATATGGCAATATTCTCACGCACGCTCAGGTATGGGACTAAGTTGTAGGATTGAAAAACAAAACCAACCTTGTCTCGATACAACTTTGCGATTTTCGCGGGCGACAGAGCATTGAGGTCCCTTCCCATCAGCGTAACTTGGCCTGAGGTGGCTGATTCTAGTCCTGCCAGGCATAATAATGCTGTTGATTTCCCTGATCCGCTCGGCCCGACCATACTCGTCATTCTTCCTTGCTCAATTGAGCAGGATATGCCGTGTAGAACTTCAACAGAAGTCGCATCTGGAACTGGAAATGACTTGCGCAGATTGTGTGCTGAAACAGCTATACCTGTCATCCTGACACTCCTTGGATGCTTGTTTGAATTCGATACATGATATCTTTTCTCGCCTTTGTTGGCCATTATAACAGTTTGAGCATGAGTTGTCTAGGAAATACTGCCGGTTGTCAGTTAATAATAATCATGTTGACACGACTCGCAACATTTCAATGATCCTTATATGACGTTTTGAACCGATAGGTCATGTCAAGATGTCTTCGTAACATGTTCGGTATACTGCCACTGTCGTCCTGGTGGTGCAAGTATTTTCAAAAGTTTTTCGATTTCCTCCAATAATGTTGAGAATACGTGCTGGATTATGACATAGCTATAGATGATTCGACAATAGGAAGGTTATTCAGGGGAGGGTGTTGGGGTTTGGGTGGGTGTGTTACGCAGGGGTGATGGCTCGTTCCTGTGGGAGAATTCTTGTCGCCAGACAAAACCTCTATGGAAACGAGCCATCGCCGTGAAGTGTACCACCGGGCTGAGTGCCCATCAGTTCGCCGAGCTGACCCAGTGGATCAGCCAGAGCAAACCGCTCCACACCATCCCGGCGATCCTCGGGGTGGCCGGGTCGCTGCAGGCGACGCTGATCTACCTGCGCCATAACCTTCCCCAGGCTGCCATCGGTGAGCTGCTCGGCGTGTCCCAGCCCACCGTCTCCCGGGCCGTCAAGGCCCTCACTGAGCTGGTCACCCGCGCCCTGGACGGCTACCTCATCACCGCCGAGGAGGTCGCCCCGGGCTGCGACTACGTCCTGGACGGCACCCTGATGCCCTGCTGGAGCTGGAAGGCCCACCCCGAGCTGTGGTCGGGCAAGCACAAGCGCACCGGGCTCAACATCCAGGTCCTGGTCACCCCCGCCGGTCGTCTGGTGTGGGTCTCGGATCCCTGCCCGGGATCCACCCATGACGTCGCCGCCCTGGACGCCTCCGGCCTGCTCGAGGGCCTCGACGTCAGCGGGTGGGTCGCCGACAAGGGCTACATCGGACGGGGGATGATCACCCCACCAAGGAAGCCGGCCGGCAAACAGCTCTCCGACACCGCCAAGAAGGTCAGCCGCAGCATCAACCGGGTCAGGTACATAGTCGAGCAGGTCAACGCCCACATCAAGACCTGGAAGATCCTCAAGGAGGACTACCGACGCCCCCTGAACACATTCCCACAAACCATCACAGCCACCCTCATGCTCTACACCTACACCACCACCCCCTGAATAACCTTCTTTCTCAACCAATAGTAAGCTCTGCACCAGGCTCTCCAGCCCCGAAGCCCTCGATACGGTCCTCGCCATCCTGGAACCCACCTGAGGAAGAATTCACCGACGGCTCCTGGAACTGGAGGTCGACGGCCCCAGCAGACAGTCATGCAAGTACCTAAACAGGCAGAGAATCCTACTACGCAGTGCACAGCACACGACAGCGACAGGATCTACCAATGAATAAGTCAAAACTACTCTCAGCAAGGACGGTAGACAGACGACGCCCAATAATACTTTTGCTGTATGTTTTCAGTACTGCCGTTGGCATTATCGGAGGTTTACTGACATATCAGCATAAGGAATTAGTAACCAGTCTGGCATTATTCTATTGCGCCATAGCATCCACCTCTCTCTCCATTTCACAGATGTTCTTGAAAGCAGGGATACGCAATGGTCGACAATACTGGCGACGAGGCGATAAATGCGTAGTGTTGACAACCACGTACACACTGGTCGGATGGGAGTTTGGTTCACTGCTATTGGCCGGTTTCTCTCTTCCGCTCGGCACTATCCTGCTACCCCTGAGAGCTCGAGGAGAATGGCTAGGCCCCGTCATTCTTGTGATCGCAGGAACAGTTAGTATTCCATTCCTTCTCCCTATTCTCAAAGCGGAAGGTCCCAGTCGGCAGAGAATCACCCTGACTAGGAACGGTGTCGAACTCACTCGAATCGACGGACATACTGACAGAATCCGATGGCAGGACCATCCGACTCTGATCGGAGGCCGCGAGGGTGATGCCCTCATCGTTCTCAAGAACTACGACGAACTGCATTACCCCATGGCATACCTCCCGATGAGCATGCGCCAGCTCGAACGCCTCCTGAGCACTTTCTCAACCAATAGCAAACTCCGCACCAAGCTCTCCAGCCCCGAAGCCCTCGATACGGTCCTCGCCATCCTGGAACCCACCGAGGAAGAACTCACCGACGGCTCCTGGACCTGGAGCCGTCGGTCTCGGTAGGGCAGGCAGGAACCTCCCCGGTCAGGAGTCCTTGCGCTCGGCCAGGGTCACGTCGATGTCCTGCTTCTTGGAGTCGCGGATGACCGTGAGCTTGACCTTGTCGTTGGCGGAGTACTGGCGCACGTAACCGGTCAGCGCCGAGCCCTGGGCGGTGGTCTTGCCGTCGATGGCGATGACGACGTCGCCCTTCTTCAGCCCGGCCTTGTCAGCCGGCGAGCCGCCTTCGACCGAGGTGATCTTGGCGCCGGCGCGCTTCTCGCCGTCGGCCGTGGCACCAGCGGTGTCGAGGGTGACTCCCAGGTAGGCGTGCGTGGCCGTACCGGACTTGATGAGCTGCTTGGCGACCTTGTCCGCCAGCTTGACCGGAATGGCGAAACCGATACCGATGCTCCCCGAGCCTCCCTCGCCGCTGCTGGAGCGCCCCATGGTGGCGATGGAGCTGGTGATCCCGATGACCCGCCCCTTCTCATCGAAAAGGGGCCCTCCGGAATTGCCGGGGTTGATGGCGGCGTCGATCTGGATGGCGTTGGTGTAGACCGCCGAACCGCCCGATCCGTCCTCATTCTGTGAGTTGACGACGGGCCGATCGAGGGCCGAGATGATTCCGGTGGTGACGGTCGAGGACAGGCCCAGCGGGTTACCGATCGCCATGACGTCCTGACCGGTGGCCAGCTTGTCGGAGTCTCCGAGCTGGGCGACCGTGAGGTTGTCGGGGGCGTCCTTGAGCTGGATGACCGCCAGGTCGGTGGCGGGGTCGGTACCGGTGGCCTCAGCGTCATAGACGCGGCCGTCGGCCAGCGTCACCTGGATCTTGGAGGCCCCCGCCACCACGTGGTTGTTCGTGATGATGTGCCCCTCCTTGTCGAAGATGACTCCGGAGCCCAGCGCGGTGCCCTTGTCCGTGACGACGCCGATGGAGACGACGGCGTTGGACACGGCGGCCGAGACGGCCTCCCAGTCGGGGGCCTGGCCAGTGCTGTTGACGGTCTGGGTCGTGCTCCCGGTGGCGATGGCAGTGGGCGCCGTCGAGGGGCGCGATGAGGTGTCCCCACCGTGAGCATCCATGTACCTGACCGCGCCCACAGCCCCACCGGCACCCAGCAGGGAGGCAACCAGCACGGAGGCGACCAGGGCGAACCAGCCCGGCCCTCGGCGCCTCGTGGTGCCGTTCTCAGTGCCTGCGGACTTCGAGGCCGCGTAGAAGGACTCCCCGGAGGGGGCGCCGGCCGGCGCGTAACCACCGGGCGTCGTCGGGACGCTCGTGTAGGGCGAGCCGAAGTGCGACTGCTGCCCCTGGTAGGAGTGCTGGGGCGATGAGTAGCTGGACGGCGCCGCCGGCTGCGCCTGAGGAGCAGAGTACTGACCCTGCGGCTGCTGGTAGGACTGCTGCTGAGACTGCTGGTACTGCTCCTGGGCGGACTGCGCGTAGAGCGACGTGGACTGCTCGGCGGGCAGCTGCGAGGTCGGCGGCTCGGCGGGCAGCTGCCGGGTCTCATCCCAGCGTTGCGCACCTGCCCCCTGAGGCAGGACCGGCTCGGAGTCGGAGGCGTCGGCGGCGTAGGCCTGGGAGAGATCCTCGTAGCCCCCGTGGTTGTCGGCCGCAGTCGGGCCCTCGCCGCCGGAGACCGCCGTTGCCGGGTCGGCCTGGCTGCTGGCGGACCAGGAGTCGACACCGGAGTGACCGCCGTCTGCCACCGATCCGGGCTCAGTGGGCCGGTATGCCTCCGGGTTCGTCTCGTCGTATCCGCTCATCTGTGCTCCTCCTCGGGCGTGTCGCCCTCTCAGATCCACGGGTAGACAACACCAGGGCTCTGTGCCGTTTCCGATGATTCCCTGAGGCTGTGCTGTGGATCGTGTAACCGTTGTATCGCAGCGGGCTGAGAGTCCTGCAGTGGGCTCGGGGGAGCCGGGTCCACTGCCGCAGGTTCTATCCCGCTGGCTGCTGTCCATCTCTATCGTCGTTCATGTTGTCACGGTGTGAGGACCGTGCCTCGTGGTCTCCCAGACGACGACGCTCACGCCGTCGACCGGCTCAGCCAGGAGCCTGCGGAGAGCCGCGACATCATCGGGGACATGGACACGGGCCCCCAGGGCTGCGGCCAGTGCGGCGATATCCGCACGCTGAGGGGCGGTGAAGAGCCGTTCGAACCGGGCAGACGGCGTGGTGCGGGCGTACTCGAGCTGGGAGAAGATCGCACCCCCGCCGTCGTCGATGACGATCACCTGCAGGTCGGCCTCCGCCTCATGCACGCCCCGGTTCAGGGACATGGCGTCGTGGAGGAAGGCGAGGTCGCCCATCACGGCGCGGACCGGTCCGTCCGAGGCCATCCACAGTCCGACTCCGGTGGCAATAGTGCCGTCGATTCCCGCCAGGCCGCGGTTCGCAACCGCCTTCGGGGCGGTGGCGCCGGGCTGGGCGAGTCGGTCCAGACGCCGCACCGTCATGGACGAGCCCAGCAGGAGGGTGGGTGCGCCGGGGGCCGGGCTCGCCTCCCACACG
>CALIZH010000118.1 GCA_938028585.1 uncultured Actinomyces sp.
AAACAACCATGAAAAAATTACTGACTGCTGCGCTGACTGCCGCCGCACTCGTCCTTCCTGCCGCCGTATCCTATGCCGCGCCCGCTGCTAAAGCCGCCAGCGCTTCACATAGCGGCGATGCCGCCCGACAAACCGATTCCCGACAAAGTTCAGCCATGAATCAAACCCATACCGCCGTCAGCAAATACAGCTTCGACGATACCGTCCGCCGTTTGGAAACCGCCGTTAAAGAAAAAGGCATGACCGTGTTCGCCGTCATCGACCACCAAGCCGCAGCGCGACAAAGTGGTTTGGACATGCAGCCCGCGAAAGTCATCGTTTTCGGCACGCCCAAAGCCGGCACGCCGCTAATGCAAAAAGACCCCGCCTTCGCCCTGCAACTGCCGTTGCGCGTCCTCGTTACCGAAGCCGACGGCGCAGTCCAAGTCGTATTCAACGATACGCGCGCGCTGGTGTCGGGCAGCAAAATAGAGTTCGCCGAAGTGGAAAACACACTCGCCAATGCGGAAAAGCTCATCCGTAAAACGGTAACGGAATAAGGTTCGCCCAAATCCGAAGGTCGTCTGAAAACCTGAGCAAACCCTGAACTGCACCCCAAAAGTTAGACATCCCCTCCAACAAAATCAAAGGTATTTTCAAATGTCCGTAGAATTTGACGTTGCCGTTATCGGCGCAGGCCCTGCGGGCATTTATGCATCTGACATTCTGTCCAAGTCCGGTTTGGATGTGAATATCGATCTGTTCGAACGCCTCCCCGCCCCCTACGGCTTGGTGCGCTACGGCGTTGCCCCGGACCACCCGCGAATCAAACAGATTATCGTTGCCCTCTACAAGATTCTTCAGCGCGGCGATATTCGTCTGCTGGGTAATGTTGAGGTAGGTCGCGATATCACCATCGAGGACCTCCATGCGCACTACGATGCGATCATCATCGCAACCGGCGCTGACCGCGATGCCCCGCTCAATATCCCTGGTGTTGATCTGCCCCAGTCCTACGGTGCTGCCGACTTCGTCTCCTGGTACGACGGACATCCGGATTACCCCCGTACGTGGCCTCTTGAAGCGAAATCCGTGGCCGTATTGGGCGTGGGAAATGTTGCTTTGGATGTTTCCCGTGTCTTGGCGAAGCACGCAGAAGACATGCTCGTGACCGAGATCCCGGAAAACGTTGCAAAGGGCCTTGCTGAAAACCCCATTACTGACGTTCATGTCTTTGGTCGCCGTGGCCCCGCCCAGGTGAAGTTCACACCGCTGGAACTGCGCGAGCTGGGGCATGTTCCCGATGTTGACATCATTGTTTCCGAGGATGACTTTGACTTCGATGAAGGTTCCGAAGAAGCCCTGCGCGCCTCGAACCAGCAGCGCCAGGTTGTCAAAACTCTGACGAACTACGCGATGGAGGATCCCGAGTCTCATACGGCTTCGCGTCGCATCCATATCCACCTTTTCCAATCTCCGGTCGAGATCCTCGCCGACGAAAATGGCAATGTCAGTGCGATCCGCACCGAGCGCACCGAGCTGACGGGCGATGGATCCGTACGTGGAACCGGTGTCATTTCCACCTGGCCCGTCCAGGCTGTCTACCGCGCGATTGGCTACTACTCCTCGCCGGTCCCCGGTCTGCCCTTCGATAAGCGCGCGGGTGTTGTTCCCAACGTCGAGGGCCGCGTGATTGATTCTGATACGACGAAGAACGAAGATGCCCCGGTGATTCCGGGTATCTATGCAACCGGCTGGATTAAGCGCGGTCCCGTTGGCCTCATTGGCTCGACGAAGTCCGATGCTCAGCAGACGATTTCGCACCTGGTTGAGGACGCCGAGGCCGGTCGCCTGCATGCGACTTCTTCCGAGGTTGGTCACGAGGCCATGGTTGCGCTGCTGCGTGAGCGTGGCGTTGAGTTCACAACCTGGGAGGGCTGGGAGCTTCTTGATGCCTACGAGGCCGCGCTGGGCGAGCAGTTCGGCGAGGTTCCCGGTGGCCGAGGAAAGCGTGAGCGCGTAAAGGTCGTGTCACGTCGCGCGATGACCGATATTTCCCAGGGCAAGAATGAGGTTCACGAGGACCTGATCGGCGAAATGGGGGAGATGGGTGTTCCTTCCGCCCCCGAGCGTTTTGAGGACTACTCGGGGCCGACTCGCGCCTGAGACGGTCACTAAGGAGGCGTTATGCATACGCGTCACTATCACAATGGCCTGAAGACCACCGTGCTTTTGGGCGGGATGTGGGCTCTGCTCCTGGCAATTGGCTATGCCATTGCCCTTGGAACGCGGCAGTCCATGTGGATTTTCATCTTCGCTGGCATCGGACTCATCCAAATCGTCTGGTCCTATTGGAACTCTGCGACTATGGCTTTGCGTTCGATGAATGCCTATCAGGTAACTGAAGCGCAACAGCCTACGATGTATCGGATTGTTCGTGAGCTGTCACAAAAAGCTGGGCAGCCAATGCCTACGCTTTGGGTGGCTCCCACAATGACCCCGAATGCCTTTGCAACCGGTCGTAACCCTTCGCACGCAGCGGTGTGCTGCACCGAGGGTATTTTGCACCTGCTCAACGAACGCGAGCTTCGCGGAGTCCTTGGTCACGAGCTGATGCACGTCTACAACCGCGACATCCTGACCTCCTCCGTCGCGGCAGCAATGGCAAGTATCATGACCTCTATCGCCCAATTCATCTGGTTCTTTGGCGGTGGAAGTCGTGATAATCGCGAAGGCGGAGTTCTTTCGGCAATTGGCGGTATCCTGCTGGCGCTGCTCGCTCCTTTTGCAGCCACGCTGATCCAGTTCTCCCTCTCGAGGACCCGCGAATACGATGCGGACGAGGATGGTGCCTACCTGACTGAAGATCCGCTGGCCTTGGCCTCGGCACTCAAAAAGCTTGAGTCGGGAAATGCGCAGGATCCTCTTCCGGTGACGCCGCAGACGCAGAATGTCTCCGCGATGATGATTGCAAATCCCTTCAGGGGACAGGGCTTGCGGAACCTCTTCTCGACTCACCCTCCGATGGATCAGCGTATTGCGCGCCTCGAACACATTGCGGGCTACTAGGAAGTAGCTGACTTTTATAGGCAGTGACCTGTGAAAGCCTCGAGGCAAAACGCGATCATCTGAAAGTCATGAATAACCTGTGGGGGCATCTAGCAGCGCTAGATGCCCCCACAGTGTTGCTGTCAGTCGATCTGAGTCAGCGGTAGTTCACGAACTGAAGTGCGACCTCAAGTTTTTCTCCCGAGGGGCCCTTGAGCAGTGCGATGACAGCTTGGAGATCATCACGAGACTTTGAAGAGACGCGAATTTCATCACCCTGGATCTGCGCTTTGACTCCCTTGGGTCCTTCATCGCGGATCAGTTTTGTGATTTTCTTCGCAACGTCCTGTTCGATTCCTTCACGTAGGGGTGCAACCAGGCGGTAGATCTTGCCCGATGCCTTCGGCTCGCGATCCTTGAGATCAAGAGCTTTCAGGGATACTCCTCGGCGAATAAGCTTGGTTTGAAGAACATCAACGATGGCCATGACGCGTTCAGGAGTGTTGGCTTCCATCTCGATTGCGTCTCCGCTCAGGCGGATCGAGGCGTCAACGCCTCGGAAGTCGTAGCGCGTTGATACTTCTTTTGCGGCTTGATTGACCGCATTGTCGACTTCCTGGCGGTCTAATTTGGAAACAATGTCAAATGATGAATCGGCCATGACCATCCTCTCTTTGTGCTCTATGGCGCACTTGGGTCGCTCTGATTGGCGCGCAACCCATTCGTTCTGCTATTCTTCCACAGCACCGATTTTTTCGACGCATGGCAGGTTTCCAGAGCGGCCAAATGGATCTGACTGTAAATCAGACGCTTCGTGCTTCGGGGGTTCGAA
>CALIZH010000119.1 GCA_938028585.1 uncultured Actinomyces sp.
TATGTTGGCGCGGATGAGAACAAGGCGATCAAGAACGACTATGTGAAGCAGCCTGAGGTTCTTGAGTACGTCGCGCACAAGGCTTTGATGATGCCCTGGTTCGACACGTTCATCGAGCCTGCTGTGTGTAAGAAGCTGCTCAATCAGATCCGTGTTGAGAACGATCCCGTGCTCCAGTTTGCTGAGGAGTTCTTTGATCGGTTCGTGTGGGATTTGCTTCCGTGGAAGTTCTCGTTCGGGCTTTACTCCGCGTGGATGCGCAAGGAGGTTCCCTCTGGGCATCCTGTGGGCATTAGAGAGTTCACCAAGCGCATGACTGACTACGTGGACAAGAACCCCTCGTGTGGATGGTTCGTCCCTCGTGGTGCGGACGGTAATCAGAAGGGTATGAGCACGCAAAATCGAATCGTCGGAGATGAACCCCTGGCTGTGGAATATGGCCTGAGTGACTGGATTGATCTCCAACCTGTAGGCGGTTCTATCCGCAAGGTCGGGATCCCGCACAACATCCCGATTAATGCACGGGGTCTTATGCGTGCAGGCACTTCACCTACTGACGACGAGGACAGTTATTCGTCGTTTGACCCGTTCCAAAACACAAACGAAAAGGAGGACATGAATCATGTCGAATCTTGATAAGGAAATTGAAGCCGCTCGTGCAAGAGTCGAGCGTCTGAAGGAGAAGAAGCGCGTTGCTGAAGCGAAGGAACGTGCGCGTCTTGCAGAGGCGATTTTGAGTGTTCTTGACGAGATCAAGAACAACGAAAATGAGAACGCCGAGCAGGTGAGCGTTCGCACGCTCATCGAACGAGCGCAAGCGAAGATTGATGAGCAGAATTCGAAGCGTAAGCGTGCTGCTGCTAAGGCAGCCGCGCGTCGCCGTGAGGCGAACAGCGGAGCGACGAATGAGTCAGGTTCTCAGCCCGTTTGGGGTGGAGAACAATGATGAATGTCGTCGTGAACGCGAGGGGGGTTTCCAAAGGGGGCGGAACGCCACCCTTTGGCCAGCACGGACTGTCGTCAGACAGACCGTCTGCTGGCCGACAGGCGGTACCACGGTCTAGCTCGACTCAGAATGAGGCGAGCGTTAAGAGTACGCCTGTCCAACCGGAGGGCACCACAACGAACGAGGTCGAAGACCAAGTTCGGGGTGGGGACCGGAGGATCGCGAGGCGTAAGTCTCGCGAGTCGCGTGTGACTGTCAGGTTCTCTGAAAGAGAAGCTGCACAGCTCACTCGCGTTGCTAATCGCTACGGACTCAGTGAGTCTGGAGCGATTCGGGCCGCCATCGATTATCTCGATGGCGCGCCTGAGCCGAAGGTGGTCAATCGCAACGTGTTGCTATTGACCGCTGAGGTCAACGCCATAGGTGTGAACCTTAACCAGATGACCCGTCAAGGGTGGGCTGGTATTGAGCCGGATGTTGACGAGTTTCGTCGTGAGAAGGATAAGTTTCTCGCTCTGGTGAAGGAGTGGTCGTAATGAGTATTACGAAGCAGACGACGGCGGTGCGAGCAGCAGCGCCAATCATGTATGCACACTTTGGGAGACCTGCTGATGTGAGTCGTTCTCGTGCGGCTGCATGGCGTTCGGACTTCCGAGGCCCGCGTCACGCGATTGCGTCTATTGAGTCGATGCTCAAAGGGAGTGGTCGCAAGAACCAGGCGCTCATGGTGATCCAGTCGTTCTCGAAGGACGAGCTCGATCCGAACGACCCGAGCACACCTCAGATCATCGCTGATGCCGCCTACGCGCTCGCGAAGGAGGTCGCACCGAACTCACCGTGTGACGTCGTCGTCCATCTGGACTCCGACGGTGGCAATCCCCACGCGCACGTGACCATCGCGAACGTCGATCTGGTGACCGGTAAGGCGGCTCGCAAGGACGGCCTCCAGCACTGGATCCTCAAGCGCGCGAATGACAAAGTCATGCGCGAGATGGGTCTCCGAGTCCTCGAACCCGACGCTCTCGCGCACGACGTCAACCGTGCACGTTCTGGGGCGAGCGCTGCGGGCCTCACCGTCGACGAGCTCGACAAGAGCACGTGGAGAGAGTTCCTCGCAGATCGTGTCGACGAGGCCCTGCTCGATCCTCGCTCAACGAACTTTAACTCGCTGCGCGAGGTGGCCCGTGAGTACAGCGTCTCGATTGAGAAGAAGACGAGCGCGAAGAGCGAGGCCGAGGGCCGCGATCCATCCGTCACCTATGCCCTCATCAATGAGAACGGCGACGTGCGCCGCTTCGGTCGCTCGAAGGCCGCCTGCACAGCGCGCAAGCTCGGTGCCGACTACGGCTGGAGCGCCCTCCACAACACGATCAACGAACGAATCATGAGAGAACAGGAGTTTGATGATGTCCAGAGCCTTGGATCGAGTACAGAATTCGATACCGCCCTCGCAGACCTCCGAGCAGCTGAGGAAGATCGAGGAGTTGCTCCTCGCCGTGGTCGAGTCCCAGGCGAGCCTGCGCAAGAGTCTCACGAGCGTCGAGCAGGAGATGATCACACGCACGAACGCATTGAAATCGTCGATGCAGACCTCGCAGGTCTCGCTGCCCGACTCGCTGACGAGCGACGTCAACGAGATCAAGAAGACGCTGAACAAGCAGAGCGCGACGCTGAGCGTGCTCGGCGAGACAGTCTCAGACAAGCGCATCGTGAAAACGAGCGACGGCTCCAGCGTGAGCGCCTCCGAGCTGCAAGCGCACTCGATGATGAAGCAGCTCAGCAGCGATCTGACGAAGACGACTTCGGCCTTGGGTGAGCTCACCGCCCAGGTGAAGGCGAAGAGCCATGTCTCGCTGAACGCTGAGAAGGTTGCTGAGGTCATGTCTCGACGGGTCACGCAGCACTTCGATCACGCCGTCCAGGAGCCCGTGGACGGCCTCAGGAGCGATCTTCAGGGGCTCCGCGAGAAGATGAGCACACTCGGGAGTGAGAGGCTCTCAGAGGTCCACAGGGCGGTCGAGAAGTCGCTCAGCGAGCTCAACGAAGCCCGCCGGAACATCGAGGCAATCGAAGGCCGCGTGACCTTCGTCGGCAT
>CALIZH010000120.1 GCA_938028585.1 uncultured Actinomyces sp.
GTTGCGGTCGTTGTGTTCGTTGTCCATCACTGTGCATCTTCCTTGGCGCGATAGTCAGCTCGATTATCAGTCACGTCGTACAGTCCCATGTTGCTAGTCGGCTATGACGCAACCGGTCTTTACTAGTTAGTCTACAACTTACACCGCTCTGTTCGTCTTTCGTCACAAGTCTGACTGTGGCAACCAACGGCTTCATACCCTCGTCAGTTTCACAGCGGGTTTTTCGTTGCTCGAGTTTGGAGGCTGTTCCTTGTGAGTTCCTGATCCAACAAGATCGGTTGGCTATACATGCTCGAAGTAGAGAAAACCCCGGGCTTCCAACGGAAAGCCGGGGTTTGAGATGGGTGGAGGGCACGGGGCACGTGTCGAACTCGTGCCGGATCGCGATCACCTTTTGTTGGTGGCCATGGCAGCGTGAGGCGCGCTCAACCTCCTCGTCGGGGTAGAGGGCAAGCATCCCAGAGATTTCCTCATCCACCTTTCCTGCTACGCGTCAACGACCGCAATATTGTGGTGGCACCTCCACGTTCCGGATAAGGAAATGACGGGCAGCCCAGCGGATGGGAAATCGTCCGAACCGTTGATATTGCAGTCGAACTCCACTCCGGTACAAATTCTGTGACCATCTCAGGGAACACCCCATGGGCTCCTGATATTGATCGAGTGATTGTTCGCTAGCGAGATCTGTGGGTGGAGGAGAAAGCTATAGATGCCCTCCACCCACAGTCCGTTTTCACTAGAAAAGATCCCTATTTGACCTCAGGAAGGCACCCCAGAGTTCCTCCTTCGATGAACTCTCCCGGCACCAGGATCGAGGCGTTGCGTGCCTCGGAACCGGCTAGGCGTTCCTGCGCGAGCAGCACGGTCTGCCTCGCCAATTCACGCACCGGTTGCGCAACCGTCGTCAGGTTCAAAAGCGGTGAAGAATACGGACCGGTCGCGTCAAAGCCCGTCACCGACACCTGCTCCGGGCAGGCAATCCCTCGCGAGGCCAAGTGTTCCAAAATTTTCACCGCAATCAGATCACTTCCCGTAATGACCGCAGTACACCCGGCATCAATCGCCCGGTCAATGCCGTCGAAAAGATCCTCACCGTAGTCGCTGTGAGACGTCACGATATGTGGCTGGACGCCGTCGACAACCAGCTGGGTAATGAAGGTTGCGGTACGGGCATGCAGGGTGGCCGCGAGGGGGTGGCTGGTGGCGGTGACAGCAACTTTCCGGTGTCCATAGGCCACAACTTTTTGCGCCAGCATCGCTTCATACGCGGGATCGATGCGCACGGAATCAAATTCAGGGCGGGTTTCCCCACAGCCGATAGTAATGAGCGGGACGAAGGAAGCCGCATACTGCATGGCCTCGTTCGATACTCGACCAGAAGCAACGATAACCACGCCCACCCCGTGTCCCACGAGGTTGTTAATGGCCTGCATCTGGCCTTCTTTGCTGTCACCTCCAGCGGTAATCAGCAGTTCTAACCCGAGTTCGTCGGTGTGCGCTTGGAGTTCTTCTGCAACTTTCCCATAGAAGCTGTGTCCAACGTTGCGCACCAAAAGGCCGACAGTGGTGGTGCTGGAACTGGCGATCCCAGCAGCACCGAGGTTTCGCACATATCCGAGGCGGGCGGCAGCTTGGCGCACAGCGACGCGCGCTTGGGAACTGACGGCGGGATGCCCAGAAAGTGCGCGGCTGGCAGTCGCCTGCGACACTCCCGCTGCTTGAGCCACATCAATGATGCTGGCACGTTTCTTTCTGGGCATCCTCGAACATCCGCCTTTCAGTGAGTGGTGGGGTATTCCCCGACGTCAGCGCGGGGTTCCGACGGTCCAAGTATATAGAGGACGGAAGGAAAAAATACCGGCCTCTTGGTCTTGATCGACTTCAACAAGAGCGATCTGTGAGCACTCCATCGAATTGTCGGTTTTCAGAGCGTGAAGAGCATCAGCAAGCGCCCGATCCTCTTCGCTACTCGTCCCCGCAACCGCATAGGCCAGGCTGAAATGGGGGCCGAACGGCGGATCCGTGAGCGCCTCCCCCAGCCCCGCGTCAACGATACTGTCACGCACAGCGTCGATCAGCCTCGTAAATGAGGGGTTCTCTGGGGAAATCACTTCCACTGCCCGTTCCTGGACGGCCGGCGGAGCGAAGGTCAACGTGAAGGGGTCGATCTGCGCCATGCGACGATCCATCTGCGAGCGCAGTTTCTCCCATTGGGCGTCACTGATCTCGTCTCGATACAGATCGAGGCGTTGCACCGTCACGTGGATGCACTCCGGCGGTTGGATACCGATCTGTGGGAGCGCTGACAGGGTTTTTTCCGCCTCGCGCACCAAGTCCCACAGGGGGGAATCCTCGAGGGGCGCGAGGTAGAAGTGGAGCGCGCCATTTCCTCGGCGCCACCGCGTATCCTCACGATCAAAAAAGCGTCGCATGGTTCCGACCTTTTATTTCTCCGAGGAATCCGCGGGAATCACCCACAGGGACTCGCGCGAGATCACACAGGTGACCTTCTCTCCGGCAGCATGAAGTTCATTCATGCCGTGAGAACGGCCTTCGAGGGCGCCCGCCGCGGTGTCTAGGACGTAGGTGTTGACCGAGCCGTCGAAGGCTGCGGAGCGCACTGTGGCTTCCAGAACCACGTCTCTGCCCTCCCCTGCCTGCTCGTTCCCGGGTGCATCCAGGCCGACCGCGGTGTTTTCTGCTCGGATAACCAACTCCACGTGATCGCCAACACCAAGTCCGGGGACTCCCGCGGTGTCCAGATCACCCAGCGGGGTGGCCACCAGGTAGCGGTCGCCTCGTACCTCACTGACCGTGCCGGCCACGAAGGATGCAGTTCCCATGAAGGAGGCCACGAAGCGGTTCACCGGGCGATGGTAGATTTCACGCGGCTCCCCGACCTGCTCGATGGTGCCCGCGCTCATCACCACGATCATGTCGGACATGGTGAGAGCCTCGGACTGATCGTGGGTCACGAAGATCGCGGTAAGTCCCAGACGCTGTTGGAGTGCACGGATTTCGCTGCGCATGCGCAGACGCAGGCGCGCATCCAGGTTCGAGAGGGGTTCGTCGAAGAGGATGATCTTCGGTTCCATGACGAGTGCTCGCGCCAGGGCAACGCGCTGCTGCTGGCCTCCGGACAGCTGATGCGGGTAGCGGTGAGCGTACTGTTCGATCCCCATGAGCGCCAGACCGTCAGCGATCCGCTGCTCACGTTCTGCGGCGGGGAGCTTCTGGTAGTTCAGACCGAATCCCACGTTGTCTTTCACCGTCAGGTGTGGGAAGAGCGCGTAGGACTGGAACACCATCGACATGGGGCGCTTTTCGGGCGGGACAGACACCAGGGACTGGCCGTCCAGGGTGATTTCGCCTTCCGTAACGTCCTCAAATCCGGCGATCATACGCAGGGTCGTGGTCTTCCCACAGCCGGACGGCCCCAGGAAGGTCACGAATTTTCCGGCCTCAATGTCGAGGTTGATGCTGTCAACAGCTCGGTGCTGCCCCTGCTTGGCATCGTAGATTTTGGTGACAGAGCGCAGCTGGAGTGCGCCTGCCTGCGTGTGGTGTTCAGTCGTCATTTCACTACCGTCCTGGTGGAGCGATTCAGTCGGTTAACAAGAAGGTTGGCGATCATCAAGATGATGAGTACGAGGCCGATGAGGAGGGTGCAGTAGGCGAAGGCGTGGCCGAAACGCCCGGCATCAACCTCATCCAAGATCTGGGAGGTCATCACCTTGGTTTGAGGCGTCGTAATGAAGATGATCGCGGTGATCATGGTCATGGACTTGGTGATGCCGTAGGTGACGGCGGTGACGATGCCGGAACGCACCAGCGGAAGTGTCACTTTCACCAGGGTGGACACCTGGCTGGCTCCCAGGGATCGCGCGGCTTCTTCCACCTGCGGGTTGATCTGTTTGAGCGCGGAAATACAGGCCTGCTGGCCGGTGGGGATGGCGCGCGCAATGTAGACCAGGATGATGGCGATGGCGCCGCTTCCGACGGCCAAGCCACCTGCCAGAGTGGGCAGAATCTGTTTGCCGAACAGCCACGTGGGGTTGGAGTAGGCCAGGGCGAATCCCAGACCGAGGACGGTGCCGGGGATTGCTATACCGAGCATGCCCCAGAAATCCAAGATTTTACCGATCTTCGGGAACTTGCGGACGACCAACCACGCAATAATCAGCGCCATGACGGCTGCGATCGGAGCGGCGACCAGGGTCATCGACAGCGTTGTGACAATTGCGGAGGATCCCAGGCGCTGGACATACCAGAAGTGTTCCATCGTGAAGGTGTTGTCAACGCCGAGGATCTTGACGAAGCTTCCCACGAAGAGCGTCATGTAGACGACGATGACGAAGACAATCCACCCATAGACGGGGACGAGCATGGGGATCTTGACGCTGGACGCAGTGACCTCTTTGAGGGAGCCCACGGGCTTACCGGTCACGGTGATCACAGACTTACGGTTCGACCAGTATTTCTGAACGGCGAACACCGTGAGTGCGGGCAGGAGCAGCACCAGGGCAATTCCTGCGGCACTTGCGATGTCACCGCTTCCTGCGACGGCAAAGTAAATCTGACTGGCCAGGACTCGGAAGTCACCGCCCAGTACCAGGGGGTTTGCCAGGTCAGCGATGCCTTCAACGAAAAGCACGAGGAAGGAGGCCAGCATTGCGGGAACCACCATGGGGATGGTGACTTTCACCAGGGTACTCAGCGGCTGCGCTCCGAGGGTGGCGGATGCTTCGAACAGGGAGTTGTCGAAGTTTTCCATCATGCCACGGATATTAAGGTAGGCCACGGGCGCGAAGGTCAGGGAGAGCACCATGACCAGACCCACCAGGCCGTAGATGTTGTTCTCGATGCCGAAGATTCCGTAGGTGATGATGCCGCGCTTACCGAACAGGGTGATGATGGAGGTGGCCGTCGCAAAGGGCGGGGAAATCGTGGGCAGGAGGGTCACCCAGTGCAGGAGCTTCTTCCCGGGGAAGGTGAGGAACACTTGGGCGAATGCGGTGACGAATCCGATGAAGGTTCCGACAATTCCGACGCACAGTCCCAGCACCAGGGTGTTCACCAGGGTGTCGACGTTGGCGCCGAAGGATTGGGTGATAGCTGCCAGCCCGCGTTCGGACACGCCGATACCGATCAGTTTGGCAACGGGGATTCCCAGGAGGAGAATCAGCCCGATAACGGTCACCGTGGTGATGAGGGCGACGGGGATGTCGAGCTGCCGACCTTTACGCAGCTGTGGAATGCTCATAGCTTGTCTCCAATGAAAACGGCAGGAGAGACGCACACAGGGTGCGCGAGTTCCTCAGTGGGTTCTCGCGCACCCCGTGGTCTCACTTGGCGGAGCTCGCTCCGGCGATCTGGCTTTCGAAGATGCCGATGTAGTCGGCGCGAGAGTCAGCTGCCTTGCGTACATCCCAGTCCACGTGCTTCACGACGTCCTGCTTGGGGACGTTCGGACCGACCTTGGCGTCAGGCAGGGTGGGTGCTGCGAAGGAGGGGACGTCCGCGTAGAGATCCTGAGCCTTGGTGGTCAGCAACCAGTCCATGTAGGCCTTGGCGCCTTCGGGGTTGCGTGCACCCGCGAGGACGGAGACTGCGCCCACTTCGTAGCCGGTGCCTTCCGAGGGGTAGGTGGTGACCAGGTCGGAATATCCGGCCTTGTTGGCCTTTTCGCAGTCGGAGTCGAGGGCGATGGCAACGGCCGCCTCACCGCGTCCGGCCTGTTCGGTACCGGTTGCTGCGGACTTGGAGAACTGCATGATGCTGGGAACCAGTTCCTTGAAGTAGGAAATGGTCTTCTCCTGGTCGCCGTTGTTCAGGGTGGCGACGGTGTACATGGCCATGTAGCCAACGCCTGCGGTGGCAGGGTGCGGCATGGCAATGCGCCCCTTGAATTCGGGCTTGAGCAGGTCCTGCCAGGAGGTGGGAGCCTGTGCGCCGATGCGTTCGAGTTCCTTCTTGTTGGAGCAGAACGCAATGGAGTCGGTGTAGAAGCCGGACCAGATGCCTTCGGCGTTGTTGTACTGCGAGGGCAGTGCGGAGGCGTTCTTCGAGACGTACTTTTCGACCTTGCCCTTGTCGTTGGCGACGAGGTGGTTTTCGGCCTGGCCACCGGACCAGACGTCGAATTCACCGGGGTTGGTTTCGAGGCGGGCGAGGACTTCGCCGGCACCCAGGCGAACGTAGGTGGCCTTCTGACCGGTTTCCCTGGTGTAGGCGGTGACGATCGCCTGGCAGAAATCTTCCTGCTGGGAGCAGGCAATGTTCAGGGTATCTGCCGAGGCGGAGCCTCCCTCGGTGCTCTGGCCTTCGGGGGCAGAGCATGCGGCGAGAGAGAGTGCCAGGAGGGCGGCGGGGAGAGCAGTGTAGCGTGCGCGCATCATTGAGCCTTCCGTTGCAATATGTTGTCTATGCACAGTTCGGAGTTGTGGATACGTTTCCACACCGGAGATAGTAGAGCATTTGCGGCAATCTCGTCAAGAAATAGGGACTTGTTCCCCAAAGCTTCACCAAATCGTAATCTGCATACGTTTTCATACGGGAAGCAGATTTTCTGATGCCCTTTTCCGAAGAACTCTGGATTCATTCAGGACGCGTATATTCACGCGCGTATTCACACGCACATTGCGGCAATAAAAGAAAAGCGCCACAATCACTGAGATCCTCAGGATTGTGGCGGAGATTGTGGAGATGGGGGGAATCGAACCCCCGTCCAATGGCCGGCCCCGAATTCTTCTCC
>CALIZH010000121.1 GCA_938028585.1 uncultured Actinomyces sp.
GGGGAGGGGCTCAAGGCGGATGTCGGTATCAGTGAGTCCGTCGGTTTTCTTCTCTCCATCATTTTTCGGGCGGCCTCCACGCTCGTTCTTCTAACTCGTGCTGATCGGACGCCCGTACACACCTCCCGTCTTGCTATTGACCCGGCCACTCCGGGGCGTGCGCGCATGGAAGCGGCGTTGGCTTGCGTTCGGGAGGCTCTCGGGGAGAGTGGTCGCCGGGTGCTTGCAGCGTATGTTGCCGTCAATGCTCAGATCGATAGTCGGAGTGGTGAGGTGGTTACCTCTGCCGCCTCTCGGCTATGGGGTGGGACTAATCCGAAAGAGTATTTTCGTGATGCTCTCGGGTGTGAGGTCATCGTTGATAATGAAGTGCGCACGAGTGGGTATGCGCAGTATGAGGCTGGGGGGTGCCGGGTTGGATCCCAGCTTTATGTGCATCTTGCATATGGGATTGGCTGTGCTCAGATCGTCGATGGTGTGAGTGTGCGCGGTGCGCGCGGCGGGGCGGGTGAGCTCGGGCATGTGAGTATTGATCCGCATGGCAAGCCCTGCGAATGTGGGGCTCGGGGTTGTCTCATGCAGTACGTCGGCATCCGGGCGGTCAATGAGCGTGCTTCTGTTGTCTGGGGAGAGGGTGCTGATGCTTCGACCCTTGCTGCTCGTGTCCGCTCGGGAGATCGTGTTGCTCAGTCGATTGTCTGGAGTCTTGCTGATGAGCTGAGTGAAGCGCTCGTATCTGCGTTGCACCTGATGAATCCAGAGGAGGTTGTCATTGGTGGCCTCATTGATGGCATGGGGGAGGTTCTGGCTGGGCCTGTTGAGCGTGCTCTCTTGAGCCGTTCCTTGCCTCTGAGTGTCCGGGGGTTGAGTGTGCGTGCGGCTGTTCCGACTGATGCTGCGGTTGCGGGGCTGGGTGTTTTGCTCTCGATGGATGAAGTGTGTGTCGAGCTGGTGAATCAGTGTGAGGTTGCGTGGGGTAACTGTCACGATAGTTGACACAGAGCTTTGTGTGTGAGATTCTAATCACTGCTACGCAGTGTCGCGTACTCACTCGAGAGGAAAACTCATGTCTCACTCAACACTGGCCAAGATGGCCGCGATGGGACTCGCAGGGGCCTGCGCCCTAGGCCTGAGCGCCTGCGGTTCCGCCTCTGATAGCTCCAAGGAATCAGGAACAACCAGCTCTGCTGCAACAACCGGGCAGAACGTGCGCGTCTGGTTCATGGAAGGATCAATCCCAGACGATGCGGTGAAGTACCTGGAAGACACCTTTGCTGCCAACAATCCCGGCAATACGCTCACCGTCGAGATCCAGCCCTGGGATGGCATTGTCAACAAGCTGCAGACCTCTCTCGCCTCGGACGCTGAAAGCCCTGATCTGGTTGAAACCGGAAACACGCAAACTGCTCTCTTCGCTTCCGTCGGAGCCTTTGCGCCGCTCGATGGCCAGTACGAGACCCTAGGCGGATCCAAACTCATTCCTAGCTTCGTCGATGCCGGAACCTGGGAGGGGCACAAATATGCTCTGCCGCTCTACGCAGGAGCCCGTGGCGTCTACTACCGCAAGGACCTGCTCGAAAAGGCAGGGATCAGTGTCCCGACCACGCTCGATGAGCTCGCGCAGGCAGCCATCGACATTGGAAAGGCCAACCCCGATAACGTCGACGGATTCTCCGGAATGTACCTGGCTGCAGTCGATATCCACGGTGTTGAATCCCTTATGTTTGCCGGCGGCGGTGACTACGCGAAGATGGACAATGGTAAGTGGACTGCCCTCATCAACAATGATGCTTCCATCGCTTCCTTGACCCGTGTCCAAAAGATCTTCAAGGAGGGAACTGCCTACGCGCTCGCCGACCAGGCATCCCAGAAGAGTTTCGAGAAGTTCTTCAACGAGAACAAGGTCGCGTTCATGGTTGGTACCGGCAACGTCGGGGAGAAGATCGACAAGTCCCTCTGGGATGAAGGCAAGGTTGGTGTCATGCCGATTCCGAGCACGACAGCCGGAACCGTCGGCCAGACATTCGCTGGCGGATCCTCCATTTCGATGGCTGCTAAGGCCCACAACCCTGAGCTGGCAGCTAAGGCTCTCGAGATCATCTACTCGAAGGATTTCCAGGAGTCAATCGCCAAGGCTGGATGGACGCCAGGCAACTCAGCCTATGCGAGTTCGCAGACGGGAGCCTTCGCTGAGATTGCACCGACTATCGTCGAGAACTCCAAGCTCACGCCCAACACGCCGCAGTGGGGTGCCGTCGCAGGTGACAACGGGCTGCGTGATTTCTTCATGGCTATCGCACAAGGGGCTGATGTGCGCTCGACCGCCAGTGACTTCTCCAAGAAGCTCACTGAAGCTTTGAACTCCGAGCAGTGATGAGCGCTGCAACCGCCTCGCCTGCTCGCTCGGCGTCTTCGCGCCGAGCGAGCA